>NYZA01000120.1 GCA_002686955.1 Gemmatimonadota bacterium | reverse complement strand
CTTCTCGATCTCGCGGGGGACGACGCGCGAGATCTTGCGGTGGTCGACGGGCGGGGTGCTCTGAGCATCTATGGGGGGGCGAGTCTGGAGCGCCTCGGTGGGATCGATCTGGGACTGGGGGACGGGGATGGAGAGTGGCGGCTGCTGCCCTGGGACGCGAATGCGGACGGCTTCTCCGATCTGCTGGTGGCGGCTCCGAGCGGCGAAGCGTGCGTGGTGCTGCGCTCGGGTGAGGATAAGTGGGAAGTGCGATCGGTTCGGGGGCTGGGCGGCGGTGGCGTGCTGGCGCTCTGGATGCAGGGGGGCCCCGGCCCGTCGATCGTGGCGCTCGGGGGGGACGGGAAGTGTCGGTTGCACGCCGCGACGGCGGCGGCGGAGAACCACGTGTCGGTGAGGCTCACGGGGATCAAGGACAACGCATCGGGGATCGGCACGCGAGTGGAGCTGCGCGCGGGGAGCTTGTTCGCGGCGGATCGCGTCGATCCCGCGCCCGGGTCCGGAGGACGGCGCTCGGCGGCGCTCCATTTCGCATTGGGTGGCCGGCGGACCGCGGATCGGGTAAAGGTGCGCTGGCCGAACGGTGTCTGGGAAGATTCGACACAACCTGCGCGCCGGGTTCATATCGAGCAGGATCCGGCTCTGCTCGGTTCGTGCCCCTTCCTCTACGCATGGAACGGGGAGCGCTTCGAGTTCGTGACCGACATCCTCGGCAACGCCCCGCTCGGCCTGGCGCTCGCGCCGGGGGTGTATTTCCCGGCCAACCCCTCGGAGCGGATCGCGCTGGAGAGGCTGGAGCCGAAGGACCGATTCCTGGAGCTGCGGCTCACCGAGGAGCTCCGCGAGACGATCTACATCGACGAGATCGCACTGCTGGCGATCGATCTGCCGGGTGCAGCGAAGGCCTTTTCCAGCAACGCATTGCGCCCTCCCCCCTACCCCTCGGAGCCCTTCGTCGTCGTCGGAGAGCTCTTCCCGCCCCTTTCGGCACGCGACGATCGGGGTGTGGACAGGACCGAAACCGTGCGCGCCAAAGACGGCCGCTACACCGGATCGGATCTGGCGCATCACGCCGCCTACCAGGGGCTCGCCGAGCGCACGCACTGGATCGAGCTCGATCTGGGGATCGAGCCGGGTGCGAAGCGCGTCGCGCTCGTGCTGCACGGTGGGTATTGGTGGAGCGAGGCGGGAAACTATGCCGCTTCCCAGGCGATCGACGTCGCGGTGCCTCCGCGCCTCGAGGTGCCCGACGGTCGGGGGGGCTGGCGGACGGCCAAATCGCCCTTCGGCTTCCCCGGGGGACGACCAAAAACTGTCGTTCACGAGATCGGTGAGCTGATCGAACCGAGCGATCCGCGCGTGCGAATCGTCACCAACTTCCGCCTGCACTGGGACCGGATCGCGATCGATACGACTTCGACGGCGATCCAGCGGCGCACGACCCGCATCGAGCCGAGCCAGGCCATGCTCGCGTTTCGTGGTTACTCCCGGGCGATCGACGCGGGAACCCCCGTTCCCTACGGCTTCGACTACGAGCAGGTCGACCTCCGCAGACCCTACCCGCGAATGACGGGCGCATATACCCGTTTCGGTGATGTGTTGCCGCTCGTCACGAGCGCGGACGATCGACTCGTCGTGATGGGGCATGGCGAAGAGATCGCCCTGCGCTTCGATGCCGCATCACTTCCCCCGCTTCCAGAGGGCTTCAATCGCAGCTTCCTCTTCCACTCCGTGGGATGGGACAAGGACGGAGATCCGAAGACGGCGCATGGGACGACCGTGGAGCCGCTGCCCTTCGGCGGGATGAGCTCGTACCCCTTCGGCGAGGGGGAGGCCTGGCCGGCCGGCGATTCGTTGGTGGGCTATGTTCGGGAGTGGAATGGGAGGATCGTGTCGAGTGCTTGGTGAGACCAGGATCCGCCACCTGATCCCCCCGTCAATCCCCCCCTGTTCTGCCCAGGGCCGCCGACGCGAAGGCTTCTAGATTGCCCAGGTGGAGACGCACGATCTTGCCCAAAATCTGGGGGGAGATCTTCTGATAGTCGTGAACGGCGATGTTTCTGAAGCCGACCATCTTTCTCAGTCGCTCCGCCAGATCGGGTTGGAGCCGGCCGGCCTGCTCGAGCAACGAGAAGGTCTCTTTCAGGGTCTTGGCGACTCCGAGATTCTCCGCGGCCACCCAATGACTGGCAAGATCGATCGTCGTTTGAACCGCTCTCTGGAGATTGAGAACGCAAATGTCTTCGACGTCGAGGCCTTCGAGCGCTCGCGGATCACCGCCCGTCACCTTCCGGATTCGAGTGATGCAGCGATCGATCGAAGCGGACTTCTCAACGACTAGATCGCGATCGAGCATCTATATGCTCCTCGAGGGCTTGTTCCTGCGGTCGGCGCACTCGCTTGAGATCGGCGTACGCGGTGGGCGTGCGCATCTGAAATGTCTTCCAAGCGCGGCTCTCTCGCCCCGCGAGTACTCTGCCCTGACGGAGCACCTGCATGCCGAGGATCGGCGAGGCTTGATCGAGCGCGACCAGGTCGATGGTCCGCCCAAGGGTGTTCGAGAGATCCTCCGCCAGGTCGAGGCGGTCGATCTCATCGAGATTGCAGCCGAGCAGGCCGATATCGACATCGCTCGCGTCGGTCGCGCGGCCGGTCGCGAACGATCCGAAGAGAACGATCGACCGGGGGCGGCATCGATCTTGAATGGTCGTTACTAGGGCGGCTTCGTCGAGCATGGAGAACGATCATAGGGGGTGGAGGCCGGATTCTCCACCGTAGGGCTCTCAGGAGCGCGACGCGGGCCCCTCGCGGAAATACGATCAAATTACTCTTGTTTTTGCCCACGTGTGCCGGTACCTCTTGACGCCCCTGCCTCCCAAGTGGTAATTCATTGATTGTCAGCGAGTTGTAGGACGTTAGGAGGTCTCCGTTGGCGCATTCTTCCAATCCCCTCGCGGGTAAGAGCTCGATCCGGGTTCTCTTCCTGCGTCCGCCGCGCCATTTCTGGCCGATCCTCAACGAATCCGACAATTTCTTGCTGCCCCTGGGCTATCCGGCGCTGGCCGCTTGGCTTCGCCGCCATATGGAAGGGGTGGAGATCGAGATCCTCGATTGCTGCGCCACGAGGACTGGGTGGGGATCGCTCCGTGGGTTGATCGAGAATCGGCGGCCGGATGTTCTCTGCGTCGGCGAGAAGACGATCTACTACAAGGAGGGGTTGAAGGCGTTCGAGCTGGCGAAGGATATCGATCCGAACATCGTCACGATCGGCGGCGGGCATATGTACTCGAACCTGCCCGAGTGGTCGATGACGATGTGTTCGGCGCTCGACTATATCGGGATGTTCGAGGGGGAGATCACGCTCACCGAGCTTCTACAGACTCTGCGTGATGGAGGCGATCTGTCTCAGGTGAAGGGGATCTGCTACCGGGACGGCGACCGTTTCGTGCAGACCCCGCCGAGACCGACGATCGAAGATCTCGACGATCTACCGATCCCGGCCTACGACGTTTCGAGCCTGGAGCTCTACTCTCCCTTCGGCAACCTCTGGCCAAGGGCAGCAACGATTCAACGCTCGCGCGGCTGCGTCGACGAATGCAGTTTCTGCTCGTGGTGGGTGCAAGAGGGCAGCCACGAGATGATCGGCGGCAAGCTCGTCCATTCGAAATTCTACCGCTCGAAGAGCGTTGAGCGAGTCATCGAAGAGGTGGAGCTGCTGTACGAGAAACATGGTATTCGCTACCTCTTCTGGGTGGACGCTACGTGGAATGTCGACGAGCGCTGGCTCGCGGAGTTTTGCGAAGAGATCATCCGACGCGACTACAAGCTCGGTTGGTGGGCGTTTACGCGAGCCGACGGGCTGGTGCGACAGCACGAAAAAGGTGTTTTGAAGTTGATGGCCCGCGCCGGGCTCCGACATGTGTTGCTGGGTGCGGAACGTTCGGAAACAACCGATTTCGACTATCTGAAGAAGACCAACTACACACACGATATCGTGAAAGAGGCGTTTCATCTGCTCCGAGACCACCATCGAGAGGTTTTCAGGCACGGCACATTCATCACCGGCCTCAGAAGAGATACAGCCGAGTCGATCCGGGCGTTGCTCGACTATGCGCATGAATGCGATGTCGATTTCGCGGCGTTCCACCCGATCACACCTTTCCCCGGAACACCGATGTGGTCCGAGGCGATGGACAAAGGTTGGATCGAAGAGTGGGACTATGAGAACTACGATATGTTCTACCCGGTGATGCCGACGGAACATCTCAGCCGAGAAGAGGTCTCGCGGCATACGCAATGGTGCCAACAGAATTTCGTGGCCAAGAGACCACTGCGCTATTTCTCCCGAATGCTCTCACCGCATCCGATCCGGAGGCGCTTGCATCGGTGGTTCACCTACGCCATCGGGCGTGTCGTGCTTCGTGATCTGGCTCGATCGATGCGTGGGCAGAAGAAGTTCGAGGGTTTCGCGGCGGCGAACAAGCTCTGGAAGCCCGGCTGGTACAACGCGTGAGATGGGGGAGTGCGGCGGTCGCACTCGCAACGGTCGCCTATCTTCTGCCCGCGATCCGTTGCGGAATGGTGCTCAGCGATGACGGCGTGCTCTGGGGAGCGGCGGCGCGGATTCTAGACGGCCAAGTTCCGGGCCGCGACTTCCCCGTGATCTACCCGCCGGGCGAGTTCTACGCGGTGGCCGGGGCGCTGGCTCTGGGAAAGGGATCTTGGATCGCCTACCGAGCGTTGTGGCTGGGGGTCCGGTGCATCGCGACGGTTTTGGCGTGGAGCGTCGCCCGGCGATTCCTGCCGCCGGCATTGGCGGCGTTCGGAATCGCGCCGCTCATTCTCGTGCCGGGGCATTGGCATAAATCGTCGCTGGCGCTCGTGCCCTTGGCGATCATCTGGGCGACCTTTCGGTGGATCGAGAAACGATCCCGCGGTCGGTTCATCGCACTCGGTGTCGTGATCGGCGCGGCCTGCCTGTTGCGGCACGACATCGGAGGCCTGGCGGCGATCGCGTCTACCGGGGCCGTGCTCGCCATGCCGGGATCGGTGCGGGAGCGAGCCAGCCGGGCCGCGGGGCTCTTAGCAATCTCGCTCGGTCTCTTCGCGGCGGTGCACGGTGCCCTCGGCGTCTCCCCTCTGCGCTTTGTCGATGTGCCCTTGGCGATGGCTTCGGCACCGACCGCCAACAGGGCGGCGGTTCCCTACCCGAATCCGCTTGATCTGATCGGTGCGAACGGAGTCGCCGAAGCGGTCGAGCTCTCGTTCTATTTCTGGCCGTTCGCGGCTGCCGCCATGGTCTTGCTCTGGGCGATCCGGCGTCGCCGAGTGAGGGAGGCGCTGCTCGCGGCGACAGCACTTTGCCTGGTGCAAAGCGTCTGGTGGTACTCGAACTACGGCCATCTGGTGCAGGCCCTGCCCCTGTCGCTGCTGGTGACGACGGTCGCGGCCGGATACGGCATTAGGCGCGGGGGAGCGAGAAGGGTGTTCGGCACGACCGGGATCGCCGCGATATGTGGTTACTTGGTGTATCAACTCGCCTATTCCGATGACTTGGCAACGGCCGCCACACCGCTTCATCTGGCCGACATGGGAGTTCCAGTGCAGACCGCGCTTGGAGCGGTGCATGTCACCGAGGCCCGGGCGGAGCATCTTTCGTCGGTGCTCGATCTGATCGGATCGACGACCGATCCAGCCGATCCGATCTTCGTGTTTCCGATGCACGCGCTCTACTACCCCCTATCGGGGCATCCCAATCCGACCGCCTTCGATGTTCTGGGCCACCACGCCTACCGAACGGTTCTGCCCGACTCAACCGCGGAACGCGCTCTGGCCATGGGGCTCGTGGACGCGGGCGTGCCGATCGTACTGCTCGACGAGTCGATTTCGTTCTTGAACCACCCCCGCGCTCCCGAGCAGCGAATGACGAGCTATGCGGGTGGCTTGCTCGAAGAGCTGGCGCGCTCGTACACGGTGCACGATGCGATCGGGACGACACTCTTCCTCAGAGCTCGATGACCGGCCGCCTTGTCAGCCCTAAACCGCCCCGAGCTGTCATTCTGGCAGCCCCGGATTGGCAGTCGAGCACCTAAGTCGTTGAAATCGCGACATCAATGATTGGCACGCGGCTTGCAGTTTGCCTGGGTTCGTGTACTCAAGCGGTTCGGTCTCTGGCCGTCCGCCCTCGAGCCTGCTTCGAGCGTCTTCCCAATCCGGCGAGGATCCGCGAGAAACCCAGGCCCCAATTGAAATCGGAGCCGCTTACAGAGCGGCGAGAGGACCGTCGAACATGGCTATCAAACCGCTGGGCGATCGCATCGTTGTAAAGCCCAACACAGAGAGCGAGACGAAGAAGGGGAGTCTCTACATTCCCGATACCGCCAAAGAGCGCCCCCAAGAGGGCACCGTTGTTGCGGTCGGAGCCGGACGGCGAACGGACCATGGCGAGATCGTCGCCATGGAGATCAGCACGGGCGACAAAGTTCTCTACGGAAAATACTCCGGGACCGAGATCAAGATCGAGGGCGACGAGGACGCATTGATCCTTCGCGAATCCGACGTACTCGCCGTACTCGAGTAGTCCTCAACACCCGCTGATGACAGTGCTTCGGCGATGGAGTCGAGACGACCTCGGCTCGAACCACACCACCCGTCTGGTACGGCCGTGGTGACAACAGGAATTGAACATGGCAAAGCAAATCGAGTTTCAGATTTCGGCCCGCGACAAGCTGATGACGGGCGTGGACAAGCTGTCCCGCGCGGTCAGCGTCACTCTCGGACCCAAGGGCCGCAATGTCGTTCTCGACAAGTCGTTCGGCTCTCCCGTGAGCACGAAGGACGGGGTGACGGTCGCGAAAGAGATCGAGCTTCCCGATGCCCTCGAAAACATCGGGGCGCGTATGGTGCGTGAGGTCGCTTCCAAGACTTCCGACAACGCCGGCGACGGAACCACGACGGCGACGATTCTGGCCCAGGCGATTTTCCGCGAAGGCCTGAAGAACGTGACGGCCGGCGCGAACCCGATGTCGCTCAAGCGCGGCATCGAGACCGCGGTGAAAGAGGTCGTGGCGGCCATCTCCGATCTGTCGATCCCGACGGTCGGCCACACCGAGATCGCCCAGGTCGGCGCCATCTCCGCCAACAGCGACACCGTGATCGGCGACCTGATCGCCGAGGCGATGGAGAAGGTCGGCAAGGACGGCGTGATCACCGTCGAGGAAGCGAAGTCGATGGAGACGACGCTCGACCTCGTCGAGGGGATGCAGTTCGATCGCGGTTATCTCTCTCCTTACTTCGTGACCGATCCCGAAGCGATGGAGGCGGTGCTCGAGAACGCGATGATCCTGATCCACGACAAGAAGATCAGCAACATGCGTGATCTGCTGCCGGTGCTCGAGAAAGTGGCCCAGTCGGGACGCCCACTCCTGATCATCGCCGAGGATATCGAGGGCGAAGCCCTGGCGACCCTCGTGGTCAACAAGATTCGCGGCACCCTGCCGGTATCCGCCGTTAAGGCTCCGGGCTTCGGCGATCGCCGCAAGGCGATGCTCGACGACATCGCGACGCTCACGGGCGGCACGGTGATCAGCGAAGAGGTCGGTCTGAAGCTGGAAGCAGCCACGATCGCAGACATGGGCACCGCGAAGCGCATCACGATCGACAAGGACAACACGACGATCGTCGAGGGCGCCGGCAAGACCGACGACATCAAGGGACGCATTGCGCAGATCCGCTCCCAGATCGAGAACGCCACATCGGACTACGACCGCGAGAAGCTGCAAGAGCGGCTCGCGAAGCTGGCCGGCGGCGTTGCCGTGATCAAGGTCGGCGCACCGACCGAGGCCGAGATGAAGGAGAAGAAGGCGCGCGTCGAAGATGCCGTTCACGCAACCCGCGCGGCCGTCGAAGAAGGGATCGTCCCTGGTGGCGGCGTTGCATTTCTGCGCTGCCAGGCGGTTGCCGAGAAGGCGCTGGGCTCTCTCACCGGTGACGAGGCCACCGGTGCGAGTATCTTGTTGCGCGCGATCGAAGAGCCTGCTCGCTGCATCGCCGAGAACGCCGGCGAGGTCGGCGCTCTGATCGTCTCCGGAATCCGAGAGCGCAAGGGTGCGGAAGGCTTCAACGCGGCCACCAACGTGTACGAAGACCTGACCAAAGCCGGTGTCATCGACCCGGCCCAGGTGACCCGCACGGCCCTGCAGAACGCCGCATCGATCGCGGCCCTGATGCTGACCACCGAAGCGGTCGTTACCGATCTGCCCGAGAAGAAAGAGAACGCTGGCGCCGGCGCCGCCGCCGCCATGGGCGGAATGGGTGGCATGGGCGGAATGGGCGGAATGGGCGGCTTCTAGGGCAACAGGCTTCTAGCGCCTTTCCTGCGTCCGCGCGATTCGATAAGCCCCGGGGATTTCGGTTCCCGGGGCTTTTTTCCGGACCGGACCCTTACCGCAGTCCGCGTAGCGAGTCGGCCATAGATAGAGCGCGAACGGCCTCCTCGGGGCGCTCGAGCTCCGCCAGCGTGTCCCAGAGCTCGTCCCAACAAGGCAAACAGGTCGGATCGATTCGTGTGGCGCTATCCGCTGCTTCGCGGGCCACTTCGAGAATCCCCATATCGCGAAGGATCTGGGCTCGTTTGAGCTCGGCGGCCGCGATGAAACGACCGGCGCGCGCGACCTCCGCATACTGTGCCCCGGCCCGCGTCTCCCGCCCGCGGTTCTCGAAGAGCTCCGCTTCGAACAAGGCGTATGAGAGATCCCAAGGCGCCGAGCTTCGCCCGTACGAGATCGCCAATCCGGCCGAGTCCGGCTCGGCTCGTCGCATCCATGCCTCAGCGATGCGGATGCGCAGATTGGGATCTTCGTCGATGCGCTCCGCGGCCTGCCGCAGCACTTCGATCTCCAGCTCCGTCTCACCGGCCGAATGGAGCGAGATCGCGATCGATTCGAGAATCAGCCAACGATCTCCCGCCAAAGCGAGGGCGCTCTTCGCTGCCCGGCGAGCCTCTTCGACAGCTCCTCCGATCGCGTAGGCCCGCGTCCGCAGTGCCCAGAGATCGGCCTCCCACGAGGGGGCACACGGAGTCTCGCCTTCCCCCTCCCGTTCCAACTCCTCGAGCGCATCGTCGGCCGCGTTCAGATCGAGATGGCATCGTGCCCTCTCCAGAGATGCGACTGGGGACTCGATGCCCGCTAGGAGTTCGAGCGCATCACCTGGCTCCCCATTTTCGCGGAGCGCTCGGGCATGACGAATGCGAATGCTGAACGATCGAGGCTGGCGGATCCACGCCTCTCTTATCATCCGCTCTCCTCCCCCCCCGAGCTCGCGTTCGATGTCGGCAAGCCGAAGACAGGGGCGGGGATCTCGCGGAAGCGCGGTGCGCAGCTCGTGCAGGAGCTCGTAGGCCCGCGCGGGTTTTCCGCAGGCGACGAGGGCGCCGGCGACCCGCAGTCGGCGCGAGGGGTGATCGGCGGTCTCGGCCAGCGCCCGGCGGAGCCAATCTTCGCCGGCCGATAGCCCCTCCCGCTCCGCTTCCAGTTCGGCAAGCGCCGCCATGACATCGGTGCGCTGCCCCGTGCCGGCGGCCAGAGCATCGCGCAGCACGCTCGCGGCCTCATCCGTGCGCGACGAGTCCCGCAGCAGATCGGCGAGGACAAGAGCGACCGGCGCCGCGGCGGCATCTCCGCTAGACAGCGATCGCAACCCCCGTTCGGCCTCCGCGTTCCCCCGCAGCGATCGCTCCAATACCGCTAGCCGAAGCGCCTCATCGCTCGGCAGATCATGTGCATCGAGGGTCGCGACCAGGCCCTTTGCTCGCTCCGCGCAACCCTGCTCCAATGCCAGCTCCGCCAACCCGATCGTCGCCGATTCGCGGCCCTGCTTCGATCCGGCCGCTGCCTCGAGGAGCCGCTTTCGCGCCCGGTCGTCACCGGCCGCTCGGGCCGCGGCGGCCATCGCGAGCAACAATGTCGGATCATCGCTGCTTTCGCTTCCCCCCACCAATCCCGATCCGAGATCCAGAGCGTCGGCCGGGCGCCCAGCCGCGGTCAGGACACGCACCGCAACCAGCCCCAATCGACGGTCGCTCGGGTCGAGCTCCATCCCTCGCCGCACGACTTCGTCCGCCACCTCGGGCTTGCCGTCGAGCAGCGCGGCCTCGCCCAACACTCGCGCAACGACCGGAGTGCGCAGCCCCCCCGACCAAGCGGCGCGCAGATCAGCGAGAGCGCCTGAGAGATCGCCATAGCGCAGCGACTCGAAGCCGCGCACGAAGGCGATGTCGGGCGAGATCGACTCGCCGGGGGCAGCTGGAGCGCTCTTTTGGGCGAAAGCCGGGGTCGACGACGGCACGATGAACAGGAGCAAGAGAGCCGATCGCCTCACCAACGAGGCGCGAAGGCGCCCCCTCCGGCGCTTCGCTCCCGCGCGGGCTCTGGCTTCGGTTGAAGGGATGGTGGACATGACGGATGGGAAGCCCGCGAGATCTTCGATCGATCCAGTATCCTCGGACTTCGCTTCTTCGACCCTCGCTCGACGCCATGACATGATAAGAAAAATGGAAGAGATCGGGGCGATCCTACGCCTCTCGCGCATTCAGACCGCGCCCTTGACGGGATTGGCGCCGGTGATGGGTGCATCGTTGTCGGGCGGCTTCTCCCCCACCCGCGACCTGCTCCTCTTCTGCGCCGGTATCTGCTGCCACATCTTCGGATTCGTGCACAACGAGCTCCGCGACAGGCATGTGGACCGGCTGGCCTCGGATTTGGCCGGCAAGCCACTGGTGGAAGGGAGCGTGTCGCCCCGAGCGGCGGCGATCGTCGCGATCGGCGCGCTTGTTGTGGGATTCGTGCTCATGGCGACTGTGTCGGGGAAGGCGAGCCTGATCGTCGCGGGGGCGGTCACCGCGGCCTATCTCTACAACCGAACATCGAAGAGTGTGCCTTTCGCCGACTGGGCGGTTGCCCTGACGATGGGGCTGCTCGTCTGGGCAGGAGGGGCCGCGGCTGGGGGCGCGAACCGGATGGCGTGGATCGTCGGAGGGCTGCTGACTCTGCAGCTCGTAGTGCAGAACACGCTCGCGCACCTGAAAGACCTCGAGCAGGACCAGGCCGCCGGTGGGAGCAACGCGGCCCTCTGGCTCGGCGTCTGCAGACACGGAGCGTGCATCCTCATTCCGTCCCCCTTCCAAACCTATGTGACGGTGCTCCGTTTCCTCCATCTCGGCCTGGCGATCTGGGGCGTGGGCATGCTGCCTCAGGGGATTCGGGTGCCGGCCGCATTGGCGCTGGTGATCACGCAAGGGGGGGCCATCAGGAGCTTTCGGCGTCTTCTTTCGACTCCCCCGGCGAGCCGATCGGAGTTCCTCGAGGCGTTTTCGCGGCACGAGTTGCCCACCCTCTTCGCGGTGACGATTCTGCTGATCGGAGCGCTTGGATGGTGGGCGCTCTTGCCCTACGTCGTGCTGCCGCTGGGCTGGGCATGGATCTCGCTGCGGCTGCTGCACCGCGGAGAGATGCCCGCCTTGTAGCTACCCTTCGATCCGAACGATCTCGACCTTCTCCATGACGACCGCTTCGTTCGGCAGATCGCGCGTGTTGCGGGGGAGGTTGGCGATCTTGGTGGCGATCTCCTCGCCGAGAACCACCTGGCCGAAGATGGTGTGGCGGCCGTTCAGATGCTCGGTCGGCACCTCGGTGATGAAAAACTGGCTGCCGTTCGTGCCCGGTCCCGAGTTGGCCATCGCCAGCCGTCCGGGTCGGTCGAATTTCAGGCTCGGGTCGATCTCGTCTTCGAACTGGTAGCCGGGGCCGCCGAAGCCTTTGCCGAGGGGGTCGCCACCCTGAATCATGAATCGGGGGATGACACGGTGGAAGATGAGACCATCGTAGAAGCGCTCACCGGTCATCTTCTTGCCGGAGCCGGGATGGGTCCACTCCTTGGTGCCCTCGGCGAGCCCGACGAAGTTCTCTACCGTCTTCGGGGCCTTGTCGGGGAATAGGCGGCAGACGATACGCCCGTGGTTGGTGTTGAAGACGGCGTAGAGCCCCCGCTTGCCGCGCCAGGCGTCGGCTCCCCCTTCGGCGCTGCTCGAGCCGGTGAGAGCGATCATGGGGATCAGAAGGACACTGGCCCGGAAGAGCTTCGTTTTGATCATCGGTTCGCACTCCTGCTTCGTGGTTGACGCCGCGTTATGATGCGGATCTTCGTTCGGTCGATTGCATCGGAAAGGCGGGGAGCATAACAACTGGGGAACGTGACGGAGTCGAACTTTGGATCTGCTTTCGCACAGAAACGATCGATCGCTGAGCTGGGAGTTCGAGGGGCTCGTGATCCGTCCATGCCGCCTTTCGGACCGGCAAGGCATCGCGGAGCTCGCCGTCGAGGTGTTCGGGGCCGACCGAAAGGTGCCGGCGGAGCAGTGGCGCGCGGAGTGGGACTGGAAATTCAACGGCGCACATCTGGGTGAGACAGCGGCGAGCGTGGCGGTGGACCGAAACGGGAGTGTGGTCGGGCACTACGGCAGCCTGATTCGCCGATTTCAGCTCGGCGCGAAGCTGTTCGAGACCGGGGTGCCGGTCGACAATATGGTGCAGGAGCGTTACCGGGGAGGGCGATTGCAGATGCGCCTCTACGAGAATCAGGGGAAGTGGGCGAAGATGGGGGAAGTCGCATGGGGAATCGGCGCTCCCAATCCCACGGCTTACAAGATCGGCAAACGCCTTCTCGGGTACGAGAATCTGGCCTGGATGAAAGCCCTTAGAGCGAACCTGTCGTCTCGCCGGCACCGCATCGGCTTCCGCTTGCGAGAACGGAAAGCGGGCTGGGTTCACCCGCGTGGCGCGCAGGTGAAGGAGGTCCGAGGCTTCGACGAGCGGTTCGAGGATCTCTGGGAGCGCTGCCGGGATCAGTATGTATGCGTCGAGGAGCGGGGCCTGGACTGGCTTCGGTGGCGATTCGACGATGCGCCCGGACGGAGCTACACGATTCTCGCGTTGGAAGAGGGCGAGAGAGTGCAACGCTATGCGTTGATTCGGACGCCTGAACCCGGCGACGGGACCTGGCATGTCGTCGATCTCTTCGGTACGACCGATCCGGACGACCTGCGTGCCATGGCCAGGGGTATCACGAGATGGGCATTGGGCCGGGTGGGGTGGCTGGAAATCCACCTCGCGGCAAGCGAACCCCACTATGCGGCACTGCTCGATGCGGGGTTCTACTGGGAGGGGAGGGAGCAACCGCTCGTCTACTGGGTTTTCGACGAGAAGCAGGTGCGTCGCCGGGTTCTGGCCGAGCCGACGAACTGGTATGTGACGGAAGCGTTTCACGACACGCTCTGATCGCCCGGCGAAAGTTGGTGTATTTTCCCTTGATTCGGAGTTGAGGCGGAAACCCGGTCCACGAATATGAACGCGATCAAAAAAACTCTCAGCTTTCCATGGATAGCCACCGGAGCGATGGCGGGACCTCTGCCCCCCATTCACGTCCCGGCGGACTTCCCCTCCCTGCAGGAGGCCGTCGACGTGGCGGTCGATCGCCAACGGATCATCGTCTCTCCGGGTACCTACGGCGGCGGAATCAGCATCGCCGGGAAGGGTCCGTTCGTGACCTCGATCGATCCTTGGGATGACGAAACGGTGGCGGGAACCGTAATCGACGGCTTTGACATCGCCTCGGCCGTGAGCTTCTCTTCCCCCGATACGACCTTTCCTAGTGCCATCCTCTTCGGATTCACGATCACCGGAGGATTCGCGGAAGATGGAGGGGGCATTCACATCGACCATGCTGCGCCTTCGATCTGGCGATGTGTGATCTCGGACAACGCCGCCCATTCCTTCGGTGGTCGCGGGGGAGGAGTCGTTGTCATGGGCAGCTCGACGGCGGAGTTTCAGAGATGCGCCTTCTCGAGCAACGCCGCACTGAACGGTGGATTCGGGGGAGCGATCTTCTTCGACGAAGAGTCGGTCGTGCGGGTGCTGGATTGCACGCTCGACAAGAACCAAGCGACCTACGGGGGGGCGGTCTACGGCCTGGGAGACGGCTCGGCCGTCGCCGAGTCGACCGGCAACTGGTTCGCCCGGTGCAACATCACCGAAAACACCGCGGGAATAGATGGTGGCGGCGTCTACCTCTCGAGTGCGGCGCCGCTGGTCGCCGACTGCCTGATCGACAACAACACGGCCCGTGCCGGCGGAGGTATTTTCGTTCTCGGGCGCTCCGCGGCTCGATTCGAACGAAGCACTTTTTCAGAGAACAGGGCCACCGCTAGCTTTGGCGGTGGCGCGTACGTTCTTTTCGCGGATGATGCCGAGGCGAGATGGGTTGAGTGCGAATTCACCGAAAACGTCGCTGAATCTCGAGGGGGTGGCATCTACATACTTTCATCATCACCTGTCTTCGTTCGATCCTCGATTCAAGACAATTGGTTGATGGCGGATACCTCTCCCGAAGGCGGCGGCATCTACTGCACCGGATCCCGCGCCTTCTTCGACGCTTGCACGATCAAGGGCAATCGGGCGTGGGGACCGTTCGGAGGAAGTGGAGGCGCGCTCTATGCCTTCGATGCGGATCCCGTGTTGAGCAATTGTGTGGTTACAGAGAATGTATCCAGAACGACGGGAGGAGCTTTCACATTCAAGTCCAGCGCGTTCGGAGCGATGCTCTGGAGTACGCCGACGATTCGCCACTGCACGATCCTCGACAATTCGACCGACAACTCTGCCAGCGGCGCCATTACGATCTTCGGTTCGGGCGTTCCTTTCGCGGAAAACTGCATCCTCTGGGACAATTCCCCGTCCGCGGTGGACAGCCTGGGTACCGCGCCGGATCTCGTCTATTCCTGTGTCGAGGGCGGCTGGCAAGGGGAAGGGAATTTCGAGGAGGACCCCTTTCTGCTTGACTTCGGCCCCTTCGAATCGGTGTTGCATCCATACTCTCCGTGCATCGATGCAGGCACGGGCGATCCGGACGGAATCGCCTGGTCGGCGGTCGACAGTACTTACGGGTCGTTCAATTCCGCGACGCCCGATTTGGGGGCGTACGGTGGCCCCGGGGGATTGTTGTGGCTCGCGGTCGGGGACTCGGGTTGTGTGAGCATGATGGATCCCCGGTATGGGGATACCCGCAATGACTGATCTGCTCTCCGGCGGCAAGCTGATCGCGCGTGCCCTGGCGGCGGAAGGTGTCACCCATGTCTTCACGCTCTGTGGCGGACACATCATGGAGATCTACGAGGGCTGCCTCGATCATGGGCTGAGGGTGGTCGACCTTCGCCACGAGCAGAGCGCGGGCTTCGCGGCCGAAGGGTGGGCGCGGGTCACGCGGCGCCCGGGTGTGGCGCTGCTCACGGCCGGCCCGGGTGTGACGAACGGCCTCACCTGCATGGCGAACGCCATGCAATCGAACACGCCGATGGTCGTTATCGGCGGCCAGGCGCCCCATGCGCTGAGAGACCGGGGCGGGCTCCAGGAAAGCGACCACATCGCCATGGTCGGGCCGGTTACCAAATGGGCCCGTCGTGTGCCAGAGGCCGCTCGGGCGGGGGAGTACGTCGCGGCGGCGTTTCGGGAGGCGCTCGCCGGCGTTCCGGGGCCGGTCTTTCTCGAGGTTCCGCTCGATACGATGATGACCCCCTTCGAAGCCACGAACACGCCGGACGGCGACCCGCTTTCGGACCGGCCGAGGACCGGTGTGGACCCCGCCAAGATCGAGGAGGCGGCGGCCAAACTGGCGGCGGCGGAACGCCCCGTCGTTGTCGCGGGCTCTCAGGTGTTCTGGTGTGACGCGGCCGGTCGATTGCGCGATCTCTGCGATCGGCTGAACCTGCCGGCTTTCTTGAACGGCCAGGGCCGCGGTTGTTTGCCGCCCGACCACCCTTCGTACTTGACGGGCGGGCGGGCAAGAGCGATCGCGGAAGCCGATCTCGCGCTCGTGATCGGCACTCCGCTCGATTTCCGGATCGGGTACGGGTTGGCTCCTGCCTGGCCCCAAGATCTCGAGCTGATCCGCGTCGATCTCGACCCGACCGAGATCGGAAGGAACCGGGCCGCCGGCGTCGGGATCGCCGGGGACGTGGGACTGGCGCTCGAAGGGATGTTGGCGGCGCTGCCGACCGACGCAATGCCCCTCGACGAGTCGGGCGAATGGCTGGGGCGCCTTCGGGCCGCTGACGCCGCGAAACGATCGAAGCTGGACGAGTTGGCGGGGCGGGGCGAGTTCCCGATGCACCCGATCCGGGTCGGAGCCGAGATCGCCCGAGCGATTCCCGACGACGCCTTCGTCATCGGGGACGGTGGCGATTTCGTTGCATCGGTGGCCGGCATGATCCGGCCGAGCCGAGCGGGCCGCTGGCTCGATGCCGGTCCGCTGGGGACCTTGGGCGTGGGCCCGGGCTATGCAATGGCGGCAAAGCTCGCGCATCCCGAGGCAGCGGTCGTGATCGCATGGGGCGACGGCTCCGTGGGCTTCAACGGCTTCGACATAGAAAGCTGCGTTCGACAGGGGATCCCCTTCGTCGCGGTGGTCGGCAACGATGCCGCCTGGTCGCAGATCCGGCGCGGACAGGTGCAGATGTACGGAGAAGAACGGGCCGTGGCGACCGGCCTGGCGCCGACCGACTACTCGCTCATCTCGCGCGCCATGGGCGGCGGTGGCGAAGCGATCGAGAGCGCCGGCGAGCTCGGTCCCGCGATCCGGCGCGGACTCGAAGCGGATTGTCCCTACGTGATCAACGTTCCGATCGGGGCGAACGAGCTCCGGGCGGGCTCTCTCTCGGTTTGAGCTCTTCGGCTCCTCCTCCCCGGCGCGTTCTTCACCTGATTCACGGCGAGCATTGGAGCGGTGGCGAGCAGTCGCTCTATCTGCTGCTCAAGTACACCGATCGCTCCCGCTTCGAGCCCATACTGGTCTGTCTGGCCGACGGCCTGCTCCGCGAACGGGTGGAAGAGCTCGGAATCCCGGTTGAAATCATGTCGATGCGCGGCAAGGCCGATCTGGGCGTCGCGCTCAGGCTGGCGAAGGTGATCGATCGGGTCCACCCCGATCTGATAGTGACCCAAACGGCCCGAACGAACCTTATAGGTCGCCTGGCCCGGCTGATCAGTGGAGTCCCGATCTTGACGATCGTGCAGGCACCGATCTCCCGAGACACTAACGCCCAATCGCCCGGGCGGGTCAACGCGATCGTCGAGCGGATCACATCGTTTCTGACGACGCGATATATCGCGGTAAGCCGTGCCGTTGCCGACGACCTCCGATCTCTCGGGGTTCCAAAGAGGAAGATCCGCGTGGTCTACAACAGCTTCGATCCGGCACTCATCGATGCGGCGCCCTATCGCCCCGCTTTGCGCGCCGAGCTCGGGCTATCGGAGCACGCTCCGCTCGTGGGCATGGTGGCGAGCTTCCGCCCGAGAAAAGGGGCTGAGTATCTGATCGACGCCATGGCCCATGTGCTCGAGGAGCTCCCCGAGGCGCGGCTGGTGCTGGCCGGCCACGGGGATTGGGTCGAGGGCGAGGACTACCTGGAAGTGCTGCGGCGACGAGTTCGGGAGCGTGGCGTTTCGGAACGGGTGCGAACCATCGGTTTCCGGGAGGACGTGCCCGAGTTACTTTCCTCGCTCAGCGTCAAAGTTCTCCCGTCGATCTTCGGCGAGGGCTCGAGTCTGGTGCTGATGGAGGCGATGGCCCTCGGCGTGCCGGTGGTCGCATCCGACACCGAGGGGAACAACGAGGTGATCGAACACGAGCGGAGTGGGCTTCTGGTGCCGCCTCGCCGAGCGAAGGAGCTGGCCGACGCTATCCTCCGGCTGCTCCGCGACCGCGACGAAGCGCGGCGACTGGCGGAGGGCGGCCGTCGCCGTGCCCGTGAGCTCTTCGCGGCGGACCGCATGGCCGCTTTCTATCGAGAGGAATACGATGGGCTGTTGGATGCTCGGAGAGGCTGAGTGAGGGTCTATCCGCTGCCGCTCCAGAGTCGGGATCGGGCCGAGCTGCGCCGCGCCGGGCAGAGGTTGACCGCCGCGGTGACCCTCGGAAAGGCAGGACCGACCGAAGCTGTGATTCAGTCGGTCCGAGAATGTCTGGACGCCAACGAGCTGATCAAGGTGAGGCTCGCGCGGGAATGCCCTCTCGAACGGCCCAAGGTCGCCACGGCCCTCGCCGCCGCGGTCGAGGCGGAGTGCGCCGGCCAGATCGGACGGACCTTTCTGCTTTGGGTCCGCGCAAGAATGACTTGTCATTTGGCATCCCATCTGTACGACGTCTCCGGCCGATCGCCGACCTCCGAAATCCTCGAAATGGCTCTGCTATTCCTCCGGTTTCGAAGATCGGCGATCGACCAGATCCGCGGCACATCTGGGCGCCAAAATGACAAGCTATTCTTGCGCGAACCCTTTACCGGCCACCGTCGAAGGAGAAGTAAAGCAATGATGGTCCGATGGACCGAGTATGCCGATCAACCTCGTCATTCTCTGGCACATGCACCAGCCACACTATCGGCACCCGAAAACCGGTATCTACGAGCTGCCCTGGGTGCGCCTGCACGCCGCCAAGGACTATGTGGACATGCCGCTCGTCTCCGCGGCGGTGGACGGGGTCGCGGTGAACTTCAACCTCGTGCCTTCTCTGCTCGAGCAGGTCGAGGACTATGTCGGCGGAGGTGCGATTGACGAGTTCGAGCAGTGGTCGCTCCGGGCTGACTCCCTCAGCGCCGAAGAAGCCGAGAAGATGCTCCGCCACTTCTTCAGCGCCCACGGCCCGACGATGATCCGCCCTTCGCCCCGCTACTACGAGCTTCTGCTCGAGCGTGGAGACGATCGTCGATCGCTCGCCGACGCGGCCCCTCGTTTTTCCACCCAGGACTACATCGACCTCGCGGTTCATTTCAACCTCGCCTGGGTCGATCCGACTCTGCGAAGGGGCACCTGTGCCGCGGAGCTGCTCGAGAAGGACCGCGATTTCACGATGGCCGATGTGCGGGGCGTGCTCGATCTGCATCGGGAGCTACTGGGCAGAATCGTGCCTACCTATCGATCGCTCGCCGAAGCCGGCCGACTCGAGATCAGCACGACCCCCTTCTACCACCCGATTCTGCCCTTGCTGATCGATCATCGCTCCGCGCGAGAAGCGCTTCCGGCGATCGATCTACCTCGGATTCCGTTCGCGCATATCGAGGACGCACGTTCTCAGATCGTGGCGGCCAAGGAGACATATTTTCGACACTTCGGCACCGAGCCCGTTGGGCTCTGGCCGGCCGAAGGCTCTGTCAGCGAATCAGCCCTGCGCCTTGTAGGGGAGGAGGGCTTCAAGTGGTGCGCTTCGGATGAAGAGGTCCTGAAACAATCGGTCGATCCCCGCGCCGATCCCATGAAGCTCTACCTCTTCGAAGATGTCGCAATGGTCTTCAGAGACCATACGCTCTCGGATCGGATCGGATTCGTCTACTCGAAATGGGGCGCGAGCGAGGCGGTCGAAGATCTGTTGACGCGAATACGGCGGCGCGCGGCGCAAAGCTCCGATCCGGACAAATGTGTCATTCCGCTCATTCTAGACGGAGAGAACGCCTGGGAGCATTTCCCCGAGGATGGGGCGCCCTTCCTTCGACAGCTCTACGAATCGTTGGCGGCGGCTCCCGATATTCGATGCCGAACGATCGGCGATCTGGTGGAAGAGCGGGACTGTGCCGTGGCGGAGCTCGGCCGAATAAGAGCCGGCTCATGGATTCGATCCGATTTCTCGGTTTGGATCGGTCACGCGGAAGACAATCATGCTTGGGATCTTCTCGCCAGAGCGCGCGAATGCCTGACGCGCCACGAGAAGGGGCTGGACGGAGAAACGCGAGCGGCGGCCTGGAAGCAGATTCACATCGCGGAGGGCTCGGATTGGAACTGGTGGTACGGCCCGGACCACCATACGCCCGATCTCGATCTTTTCGATCGCCTCTACCGTGCTCACCTTCAACGGGTGTACGAGCTCGTGGGACAACCCGTTCCCGCCGAGCTCCTGGCGCCGATCGCGAATCTTGCGGCACAAGGTCCCCGGGTGCGTATGCCGCGGGCGCATCTCCGCCCAATCATCGACGGCGAGGTCACCCACTATTTCGAGTGGCTCGAGGGAGGAGTGGCGGAGATCGGATCCCCGCAAGGGCCGGCGCATCGCTCCGATGAAGCGCCACCATTTGGACATCTTCGTTTCGGCTTCGATCCCGCGACCTTGTACCTGCTCCTCAGCGGAAACGGCGCTTCGCTCGACAGCGTGCTCTCTCCTGGATCGCGTCTAACGATCGAGTTCGTGAAGCCGTGCCGCCGTCGCCTGTGCATCGAGATGTCCTCACAATCCGACCCGATCACAGCCCGCTTCGAAGACGGCGACGGAAGAGAGGATCTCTGGACGCCGATCGCCGGCACCGGAATAGAAGTAGCCTATGCGAACTGTCTCGAGCTTGCGTGTCCACTGGATTTGCTGGGAGCAAGACCGGGAATGGAACTGGCACTGCGTCTAATACTGCATCGCGACAAAGGCGATGATCCCGTTTCATTTCCGGAGCATGACACCATTCGCATCGAGATCTCGGAAGGGGATCCGCGCGCCGAGCATTGGGTTGCATAGGTGCTCTTGCCCCACACTCCCTAACCGATATCCACACGGAACCGAGGCCCGGTTCGCGATAGGATGACGGGACCTCGCCGCCGCGAGCCACCGGCGGTTGATAGTCAGCGAATCCAAAGTCGGAGCACCCTCCCTGAATGAACTCCCCTAAGATCTCCAGTTTCGGATCGATTGTGGCGATCCTGATCTGTCTCACCGGGGCGAACGCCTTCGCGATCGACGAAAAAGCGGCGCCACACGCGACGAAACCTGCGATCGATTGCCCTCTGCGAAAGCATGGAGTCGATCCGCACGCCCTTCGGCCCTTCGCCGAAGTGGAGACTTACATCGAATTCCTGGAACGGCCCGATCGTGCGGAATGGCAGAAGCCGGATTCGGTCGTCGAAGCGCTGGCTCTTTCAGGGAACGAGACGATCGCCAACCTGGGCGCTGGATCGGGCTACTTCTCCTTCCGCCTAGCCGCGGCCGTACCCAAAGGCAAGGTGTGGGCGATCGATATCGAGCCCGAAATGATCCGGCATATCCACCACAAAGCACTTACGACCCAGGTCTCGAATATCGAGTCGGTGCTCACTGCTCTGGACGATCCCAGCGTCCCAGAGGGCACCGATCTGGTCTTCGTCTGCGATGTCTTGCACCACGTGCAAGAACAAAGCGCGTGGCTGAAGCGACTTCAGGGCGCGCTCCGGCCCGGCGCGAAGATCGCGCTGATCGAGTTTCGCGAGGGAGAGCTTCCACAGGGGCCTCCCGAAGCCATGAAGATCTCCCGACCCGAGATCCTGCGACTGATGAACGGCGCGGGATTTCGCCTGGTCAGTGACCATGTAGATGTTCTTCCCTACCAGCACTTCCTCGTTTTCGAGCGCTGAGATCATGGGTAGGTATTTCGGCCGGTTTCGCCGACCCGCGCTGGCGCCGATGGCATTTCTCGTATCCGCGTGCGGCGAGTCCGCGCATCTCACCTTCAACGATGCAACTCTCGAAGCGGGGATCGATTTCCGTTACACATTCGGCGATACGACCTACGAGAACATCTTGGAAAGCAGCGGTTCCGGAATCACTGTATTCGACCATGACGGCGACGGAGATATGGATCTGTACATGCTGAATGGGACCTTTCTCGAAGGGATTAGCGATGCCTACGGTCGACTGAATTCGAATATGGCCAACTCCCTATACCGGAACAATGGTGACGGCACCTTCACTGAAGTCGCTGAGACCTGCGGCGTCGATGACGGACATTGGAGCATGGCTGCGGGTGCGATCGATTACGATGCTGATGGCGACATCGATCTTTATCTGCTCAATTACGGCCCCAACATCTTCTACGAAAACGATGGAACCGGTCTGTTTCGAGATGCGACCGACGAGCTCGGGCTCCGGGGCCCCAGCCGGCTGAACGGGTTCACCAAGTGGAGTGTCGGCGTTTCTTTCTGGGATCAGAACCGGGACGGGTTGTTGGATCTCATGCTCGGGAACTTCCTCGCCTTCGACCCCGAGTACCTTTCCCCCACGGCTCCCGATATGATGCCTCACCCAAACGAGTACGATGGGCAACCCTCGATCTTCTACCGCCGGCGCCCAGACGGTCGTTTCGTAGATGCAACCGAGGCGCTGGGATTCCACTATCCGCGGTCGAAGTGTATGGGGCTCACGCTTTTCGACTACGACGATGATGGCGATCTCGATCTTTTCCAGGGCAACGACCATCAGCCGAACTTCTTGTTCCGCAACGAAGGCAACGACCATTTCTCCGAGGTGGCGGAAAGCGCGGGTGTTGCCGCGAACGACCGTGGGGAGCCGACCGGTTCGATGCACGGAACGGTCGGCGACATCGACGGAGATGGCCTGATCGATCTGCTCGTTACCGATCTTCGATACGGCGCTCTCTACCGCAGCCTCGGCGACGGTACCTTCGAAGACATCACCGCGAGCAGCGGTGTAGCCGATCTGTTTCGCGGCAAAGGGCAGTGGGGTGCCGCGCTCTTCGACTACGACAACGACGGCGATCTCGATCTCTTCGCGACCAATGGAACAGCCGAGGAGCTCGTTCTGCAGCCCCCGTTGCTCCTGGAGAACGACGGTCTGGGTCATTTCGAGAACAGCGGACCCGCTGTCAGCGACTACTTCAGGTCGAAACGATCCGGCCGATCCGCCGCGGTTTGGGACTATGATGACGATGGCGATCTCGACATCATAGTTTCACATGTCGATCTACAAGCGACCGCCACACTTTTGAGGAACGATGGCGGCAATCGGCGACACTGGATCGGATTCAGCCTCGTCGGCACATCGGGCCCCGGGTCGGCGATCGGGGCCAAGGTCACGGTGCAATCCGAATCTCGGACACAAGTCGCCGTCAACCAATGGGCAACGAGCTACCTATCGAGCAACGACCCAAGGATGCACTTCGGCCTCGGCGACGACGCTGAGATCGTGTCGGTGGAGGTCAGGTGGACGGGCGGGGAGAGTGAGCGCTTCGACGAGTTGAAAGCGGATCGGTATGCGACACTCGTGCAAGGGAAAGGCAGATCAATGGTCGCCGCTTCCGGGAACGGTCAGGTGGGGCCCGGTGTTCGACCCTCCCCGCACTCCCAGTGATCGGCCTTGCGGAATACTCGGGGCGTAATCCAACGCGTCCTCGAGTGCGTCGAGGTGCGTGGGCTCGATGCGGCGAAGGAATGGCTTCCAACCGATCGGCATTCTGCCCGCTGGATAGATACGCTGCAATCGGCGGAGCTCCTCGAGATGGGCGCGGGCTCGGGTTGGATCCCCCAGTGACAGTGCGATTCTCGCGGCATAGAAAAGGGCAATGTCGGAACACGATCGATTGTGGTGCTTTTCGAGCTCGGTCATCGCGGCTACATGGTTTCCGAGGCGCAGATGGGAGACGCCGCGATTCAGATGGATCTCGGAGAACTCGGGAGAGATCGAGCCGATCCGATCGTACAGATCGAGTGCATCGGCGAATCGGCCGGCCTCCTGCTCCACGAAAGCGAGCTTGTACAGACCCTCCAGATCTCGAGGGGAATGCTCCACTACCCTCTCGAGCGAGGCGCGTGCCGCATCTAGCCTCTGAGAGTAGAGCGCCTGCTCGCCTCGGTTGAGATCGGCCTGGATCCGGAGATCACGCACACTTCCCCAGGCCGCGGGAATGATCAGCAGGAAGAGCCCCGCGGCCGCCAGCGACTCCATTGAGGCCCCGGGGGAAGTCCGCGCCTCGCGCGAGGTCGAACGCTGCATGAGCCCCAGTCCCATCCCCCCAACGAGCCAAGCCAAAGCACCAGGCACCGTCCACCGTGTGACCACTTCGACCAAGCCGTGCAGAAGAAGCCCTCCGACACCAAAAATCGCCGCCAGGCCGATCCGCGCATCCCGGTCAGAGCGGACATCGCTGCCGGCGCGCCAGGCGACCCGCGCCGCCGCCGCCACGAGCAAGGCGGCGAGCACGAGCCCGATGACGCCCAGCTCGACCGCCAACTCCAGCGGCTCGTCGTGTGCATGGCGAGTATTCAGACTGACCGCCCGGAGTGGATAATCCCATGGACGATGGAGCGCGAATGCGACCGGAAACCCGCCGGCGCCCACACCCAGGACCGGGGCTGAGAGAAAGGCCGACACCGATCCCGCCCAGATCGCCAACCGGGTCTCGGTGGTCCCGGCTCGAATCCGTCCAGCCAGGCCTTCCAACTCGCTCGGAGCCGTTTGCAGAGCCATCACGATCTCGAAGAGCAACCAGGCTGAGATCGCCACGAGCGGGACGCCGCCCACTAGCCGAAGGCCGCGGCCGGCGCGGTAGCAGCCAGCCCAGGCGAGAGCGGTGAGCCCCGCCGCGAGGATCGCCCCGGTCGTGCCACTGGTGAGCAGTGCCGCCGCTAGCACGACCACACTCACGACCCCGAAGAACACGCCGAGGTTCCCGTCCGCCCCTGACCTGGATGCCTCTCGGAGCTCGATCAGACGCACGATCGCCAAGGGCAGCACCAATACGAGAAGTCCCGCGAGGAAGTTCGGATTGCCGAGTGTCCCCCGCGGTGTGGACGGCAGTTCGCGATACTCGACGATGTCGAAGCCGAGGTGCTGAGCGAATCCGTAGACGGCGGCGAGCACGGTTGCGGCCAGCAGGCCGTCGAACACGCGGGAGCCGACTCTCGATCCCCAAGCCGCGAAAAGGATGGCACCCCCGGCGGCCCAGGTGGCCCGCGCCGCGAGATCGCCGGTCGCCTCCAGCGCGATCCGATGATCAGAGGCCCATACGACCGAAAGCGCACTCCAGAGCACGAGCAAAGCGCCGGCGAGCCCGATACGATCGAGCGATGCCGGCCAACGCATGGGCCGAATCACCAAAGCACCGGCCACGACGAGTGCACCGATGTGGAAGAGCACCGACTTGATATGCACCGGGCTGTAATGCTGGGGAAGGAACACCAGCACCTCGGCCACCAGAAAAAACGTGACCGCAATCCTGCCCCACATCGATCACCTTACCTGGTCGAAAGCCTGAGATTCGGGTTCGCGGGGAAGAGCGAATCGTAGTCGATGTCGACCGACGCAACGGCGGGAAATGGAATCGGCCCGGTTCCGTCTCTCGTGAGGGGAACCGGGCCGATCGGGGTGGTGCTTCGGAGATCCAGTCTAGTACAGAGCGCAGACTCCGTTCTGATCGTCGCTGTGGAGCGAGCGCTTGGAGTCGTCGCCAGAACCGATCGCGTAGTACATCGTCGCGGCGGCTGTGTTGGAGTGACCAAGCCCGAGGAAATGGCCGAACTCGTGGCAGGCAACACCTTCGAGGTCGTACTGGTTCCAGCCCGAGGGTCCGGGCCCGTTGTTCCAGTTGATGTTGTTCTCCAAGATCATGTCGCATTCGCGACTCGAGGAATTGTTCATCAACCAGGTAACGGCCAGCGCGCCGTCGGCGTCGCCGAAGATGATGTGGTTGCTTCCATCGCGCCTCGGGACCGTTCGGTTGATCAAGAGGGGAGAATCCCTGCGAAACTGGAATGAGGAGCAGGAGACGTTGATCCAGGAGATGGCTCCGCGCTCGATCGCAGAGTACTCGCCGCTCTGGTAGCCGGTGTTGGCGGAGCAGTCCATCCGCCCATTGCCGTCCTTGGTGCCCCAAAACGTATACGCCGTGGCTGTGGACGCCGAGAACGCCAGTGCGGCCAAAGTCATGATTGTCGTGGTGCTTCGCATCGCTTCGAACCTCCTATTTCAGGTGCTAGTTGGCTGCACTGCCGAGAATGGCTTCGACTCGACGCTCGAAGGCTCGCTGGGGAACTCCCACTTCGAGGACGACACCGTCTTCGACGTGGAAGGCGCCCTGAGCCCACCCAACGACGTTGGTGAGCGTGCCCATCTCATTTTTCAGGAAGAGATAGACCTCTTGATTCTCGCTGAGCTCCGGCGTTCCCGGGACCGCCATGGAGAGGTCGCCGACCGCGCCCCCCGGCACTTTGACGGTGACGATCTCGGACTCGCTTGCACCCTTGAGCAGGTCGATGACTTGGACGTCCGCGTAGGTGCTTATCGACGCTCCGTCCTGCTCCGACCAAACCTCCGTAACCGTTCCCGAGAGGATCAGATCGGCATCACCGGCCAGATCCACCAGCGTCTTCTTGATCAGCACGGTTGCGTTCGACGCGGTCGAAAGGGCGAGAAGCCCGGTCACCGCCGCCGCTAGTGCGGTCTTCTTTCTCATCGAGATCTCCTATTCGCCGTCGAAGCGGCGCAACTTGCATCGCGCACTCGGCGCGACCGCCACTGCGTTGGGGGCTTGGGGGAACGGCCGCAATTTCGAAGGGGAGGGACCGAAAACTCGCGCGAAGGTACTTCTTGGGGGACAACACCGGTTTGCTGGCAAGCGCTATGCCATCGAATCGGTGATGAGGCGTTGACAGCAGAAACAACCGCGTAGCAAGCGATTAAGAGGGATGGCGGGCCATCACGGCGAGAGCCGAGCGGCGGCCGCGCGCGGGGCCATGCGGGCGGAATCGCTCAGATCGGCCGACCCGTCGGGGGATTTGCCCACGGACGCGAGGTGAATCGAGACCTCGGGACTGGGTCGACTCATGCTAGCTTGCGGTTTTGGAGCTCGCTCCTACGCTTCGAGACGAAGCTGGCCCCCATGCAGATTCCACGCACGCGGTCTCGATTCGCCATGTACCAGATTCTCGAAAAAGAACAATTCTCCGACACGACTTTCCGCTGGCTCGTGCATGCTCCCGATGTCGCCCGATCGGCGCTGCCCGGGCAGTTCGTGATCGTCCGTCTCGACGAGGGCGGCGAGCGGATTCCCCTCACAATCGCCGACTATGACGAGCAGGCGGGCACGATTACGATCGTCGTTCAGGCCGTGGGCAAGAGCACGCGAAAGATGCTCAATGACTACAATGCCGGAAGCACGGTGGCCGACTTCGCCGGACCCTTGGGACTTGCGAGTGAGATCGAGAAGGTCGGGCATGTGGTCCTGGTGGGTGGGGGACTGGGCGTGGCACCGATCTTCCCCCAACTCCGCGCGTTCCACGAAGCGGGGAATCGGACGACCTCAATAATCGGATTCCGCTCGAAGGACCTGGTTTTCTGGGAAGATCGATTCGGCCCGCACAGCGATGAACTGATCGTCTGCACCGACGACGGATCGTACGGCCGCTCCGGCTTCGTTACCGAAGCGCTCCACGACGTCATCTCCGCCGAAACTCCACCCGATCTGGTGGTGGCGGTCGGCCCCCTGCCAATGATGCGGGCCTGCGCCGAGGTCACGCGCGAGAGCGGCATACGAACGGTCGTGAGCCTCAACGCGATCATGGTCGATGGGACCGGAATGTGCGGCTCCTGCCGTGTAACCGTCGATAACGAAGTGCGTTTCGCCTGTGTCGACGGCCCCGAGTTCGACGCCCACGTGGTCGATTTCGAAGAGCTGATGCTCCGGCAGCAGCGCTTCAAACGACACGAGCAACACGCGGAGGAGGACTACGCGCGGATTTGCAATATCGAGACCGAGCTCTTCCGGCATGAAAAACGGAACTACAAGAAGATCAAGGACCTGCCTCCCAAGGCGATTCCGATGCCCGAACGGCCCGCCGCAGAACGGGTCTCCAGCTTTCAGGAGGTGAACCTCGGCTACGGCATGGCCGACGCCGTGACCGAGGCGGAGCGTTGCATTCAGTGCGTGCGCCCCCTCTGCGTCGCCGGCTGCCCGGTTTCGATCGACATCCCCAGGTTCATCCGCCACGTGGTCGTGCGAGACATCGACGGGGCCTTGTCGGTGATTCGAGAAGCGAATGTCTTCCCGTCGATCTGCGGGCGGGTTTGCCCCCAGGAGAGCCAGTGCGAGGCGCAGTGCATCATCGGCAAGAAGGTCGAGCCCGTGGCGATCGGGCGGCTGGAGCGTTTCGTCGGTGACCATGCGGCGGGCCCCCTGAAATGCTCGGGGGAGCACCGGAGATCGACCGGTCGGGTGGCGATCGTCGGATCGGGACCGGGTGGCCTCGCCTGCGCCGCCGATCTGACGCGAAGAGGGGCGGAGGTGACGATTTTCGAAGCGCTCCACGTGGCGGGGGGGGTGCTCTCGTACGGAATCCCGGCGTTCCGGCTCCCCCGGCGTGTGATCGCGCAGGAGCTGGGCTGCCTGGAGCGAGCCGGCGTGAAGATCGAGCTCAACAAGATCGTTGGCAAGACCTTCTCCATCGCGCAGCTCCGTGGCGAGATGGGCTACGACGCCGTGTTCATCGCGACCGGCGCCGGATTCCCGGTATTCCTCGGCATCCCCGGCGAATTCGCGGGGCAGGTCTACAGCGCGAACGAGTTTCTGACGCGCGTCAATCTGATGCGAGGCGACCAGTTCCCGCTGGAAGACACTCCGGTGGCGATGGGGCCTCGCGTGGTGGTGATCGGCGCCGGGAATACGGCGATGGACTGCCTGCGGGTCGCGCGGCGCCTGGGGGCGAAGTCGGTTCACTGCGTCTACCGTCGAACCGAGGCGGAGGTACCCGCGCGCCTGGAGGAGCTGCGCCACGCAGAGGAAGAGGGGATCCACTTCCATTGGCTGCGCAGTCCGATCGAGATCGTAACGGAAGACGGGGGAGATGTACGGGCCATGCGTTGCCAGGTAATGGAGCTCGGTGAGCCGGACGATTCCGGCCGCCGGCGCCCGCGGGCGGTCGAAGACGAGATCGAGACGATCGAGTGCGACACGGTGATCTATGCGCTCGGCACGCGAGCCAATCCGATCATCGCCCAATCCACGCCCAACTTGAATACAAGAGGCAACGGCTACATCGTCGCCGATCCTGAAACGCAGGCCACCAATATCGAAGGTGTGTTCGCGGGCGGCGATATCGTGACCGGAGGAGCCACGGTAATTCTGGCGATGGGAGCCGGGCGCCGAGCAGCCGCGGCGATCGCCGAGTACCTCGAGCGCTGGGAATGGCACGCTCCGGAGCTGGAAGACGCCGATGTGGTCGATGAGAGCAAAATGTCGTTCGTATGCAGTCGGTGTCACCGCCCACTCGAGGGGCGCGAAACCTATGTCTGCTGCGCCGAGACCGAGCTGACCTGGCACTGCGAGAGCTGCAAGAAAGTCTATGAGGGCTTCGCATTCCCCTTCGGTCTCTGCCCGGTCTGCGGAGGCGCGATGTCGGTCGAAGAAGAGCACGAGCGCGCCGAGGCGACCGACGCAGACGCGATGAAGGCGATCCGGCAGGCCTTCGAGATCGAGCTGGGTGCGGCCGCCTTCTATGAGAGCCATGCCGACGAGGTCGACGACGCGGAGCTCGGAGAGCTGTTCAGGCGTCTGGCCGTCATGGAGCGCGAGCACGCGGAGACCTTGGCGCTTCGCTACCATGTCGATCCGCCCGAGAGGGTCGAAGGCGCACGAATGACAGCTGCTCAGGTCGCCGTCTACTCCGGTTTCGATGAGCCGCTGAACGACGGCATCGATGTGCTGAAACTGGCGATCCATCTGGAAGAGAGGGCACGAGACTTCTTCGCCCAAGAACGCGAGAAGCTTGACCCCGACTCTCCCGCATTTACGCTCTACCAGGAGCTCGAGGCGGAGGAGATCGAACACATCGATCTGTTGGCAACGGGATTTCGCCGCTTCGCGCAGGGCAAGCCGGGGATCCTTTAGGTGTTGCGATCGAGATGAACGCGCTTCACTGCCTGATCGTGTGCCGGGCGGAATCGAAACGCGTCATGCGAGGCAAGCGTGGCTTGGTGCTGGCCGCGCTCTATCTGGGCTTCTATCTATTCTGGGGCAACATACTCGCCAAGATCCTGAGCGGAGCGCAGGATACGTTCCATCTCTCCGTCTCGTTCCTCGGATTCGGGAGTGGGAACGAAGCGCCTTCATTGTTCGACCTGCTCGGCCAAGGAGCCGGGGGAGAGCTCGCGGGGGCGATGGCCGGCGTGCCGGCGACAGCACTCTTTTTCTTGGTGACCTCTTATTTGTCGCTACCGCTCCTCGCAACCCTTATGGCGTACGACTCGATCGCGGATGATTTGCGGTCGGGGTCGATCCGCTACACATTGACGCGTTGCGGGCGCACCAGCTATCTCGCAGGGAAGGCCCTGGGCCAGATCGCTCTGCTCTCGATGCTCACGGGGGCGTGCGCCATGGCCATGCTGGCTCTTGGTGCGATTCGGGAAGTAGAGCCCGGGTGGATCGCGACACTCCCACACATCTTCCGTTACTGGTTTGTCGGTATTGTCTTCGGATCAGTCTTCGTCGGCGCTGCGATCCTGATTTCGACCGTGGCTTCGAGCCCCGGAACTGCCCTTCTCTTCGGCGTGCTCTCACTCGTCTTCGGTTTCCTTGTCTGGATCGCCGGACCCGAAGCCGTCTCGTTCGACTTCTCGCTCCTGGCTCCATATGCGCATTGGCGCCGACTCTTGATCCCCGACCAGGTCGTGGGCGGAACCGCGATCCATGCTGCTTTCGCGCTCGGTCTGCTGGGGGCGGCCGCGGTGGCACTCGAGCGGCGCGATGTCTGAGCGGGTTGATTGGGCGGTCGAGGCGACCGCCCTAGAGAAACGCTACGGGGCCGTGCGTGCGCTCGCGGGTCTCGATCTCAGGGTCGCGGAGGGCTTGGTCTACGGCGTCATCGGGCCGAACGGAGCGGGCAAGACAACCCTCCTGGGCATCCTGAGTGGGTTCCTGCGCCCGGGAGCGGGGGTCGTGCGGGTGTTCGGCCGACAGCTGCCGCAACGCCGCAAGGATCTGCTCGGGCGCATCGGGGTGCTCCCCCAAGGGGCACGACTGCCGGGGCACGAGAGTGTGTCGCGCTTTCTAGTAGACTGTGCTCGTCTCCTGGCCCTCACGCCGGATCTCGCCAAAGAGGCTGCCCACGAGGCACTCCTAAAGACCGGGATGAGAGATGAAGCAGGGGCCAGAATCGGGACCCTGAGCCATGGCCAGGCGCGCCGAGTGGGGCTCGCCCAGGCGTTTCTGGGCGAGCCGGAGCTGGTCCTTCTCGACGAGCCGACCGATGGCCTCGACCCGAGAGCGGCCGCGCTCGTACGGCGAACGATCGACGCGCTCAGCGGCCGATCCACGATACTGGTCTCGAGTCACAACTTGGCCGAGCTGGAATCCCTCTGCGACCGAGCCGCTATTCTGCGCGGTGGTGCGGTGGTTGACGAAGGCGACATGGCCGTGCTCACGAGATCTCACGCCGAGGTCCGCTTCGTGCTCGCCGGCGGCTGGACGCAGGGCACCGATCGCGAGAAAGTGGAGACTCTTCGACAAGGAATCGGCGACCACGGGAGCGTTCGGGCGATCGACTGGACCGAGGGCGCGGATGCCCTCGTGGTCAGCTTCGATCCCAACGACATCGGCACGATCCCTTCGCTGCTACGCATCTTGCTGGATGCCGGAGCGCCGGTTCTGGAGGTTCGGCGCGGGCGGGGGCTCGAGGCCGCGGTGCTGGATGTGACTTGACCGGCTGCCCTCTTCCTTGACCGCCGTACCCCCGCCCTCATAGCATCTTTTTCCCATCACTTATCGCAATCCCATGTGGAGTCCATCATGCGCAGCGTCCTGATCACCGGGGGAGCCGGCTTCATCGGATCCAACTACACCCGCATGCTCTGCGAACGACATCCCGACTACAAGATTACTGTGCTCGACGCTCTAACCTACGCCGGCAGGCGCGAGAACCTCGCCGATCTCGAGTCCGCGGGCAACATCGATTTCGTGCACGGCGACATCCAAGATGTCGAGCTCGTCGATCATCTCGTGGCCGAGCACGAATGGGTCGTGCATTTCGCCGCCGAGACCCACAACGACCGCTCCATTATGGAGGCCGGGAGCTTCATCTCGACCGACGTCAACGGCACATTCGTACTGCTCGAGGCCGCTCGCAAGCATGCCTGCACGAGATTCGTCCACATCTCCACGGACGAAGTTTATGGCGACGCCCTCGACGGCCCTTCACTCGAGACTTCTCCACTCAATCCGAAATCTCCCTACTCCGCCTCCAAGGCTGGAGCCGATCGATTGGCCTACTCCTACTATCAGACTTTCGAGGTGCCGGTCGTGATCACCCGCTGCACCAACAACTATGGCCCCTACCAATACCCCGAGAAGCTGATCCCCCTCTTCACGACCAATCTGCTGGAAGACCGTTCAGTTCCAGTCTACGGATCGGGTGGCAACACCAGAGACTGGATTCACGTTCTAGATCATTGTGAAGCGGTCGATATATTGCTTCACGACACCGGTCACCTCGGTGAGGTCTTCAATGTATCCAGCGGCGTCGAGCTCTCGATTCTCGATGTTACCGACGCGCTCTTGAAACTGCTCGGAAAGAGCAAAGAGCTGATCCATATGGTCACCGACCGGCCCGGCCATGTTGTCGCCCACTCGGTCGACTCCTCGAAGTTCAGGGAAGTTTTCGGCTGGAAACCCGCTCATTCATTCAATGAAGGCCTCACCCAAACGGTGGAGTGGTACAGTTCCAATGAGGCGTGGTGGCGTGCCATCAAGGAAGAATCCGAGGAGTTTCGACGCTACTATGCCGAGCAGTACCCGGATCTGAACAAAGAGGACTGAGGGGCCAACCATGTTCCGTGAGCTGAAACCTCCTCATGCACTTGAGTCGGAAGTCCTGGACTACTGGAAAACACACGACATATTCCACAAGTGTCTCGAACTAACCAAAGGGCGCCCCTCCTTCGTCTTCTATGAAGGCCCACCGACCGCGAACGGCACACCTCACAACGGGCACGTACTCACCCGTGTCATCAAGGATCTCTTTCCCCGATACAAGACGATGCGCGGCTACCATGTCGACCGCAAGGCCGGTTGGGATACACACGGCCTACCGGTCGAAGTAGAAGTCGAAAAGACGCTGGGAATCCATGGGCGCGAAGCGATCGAAGCGTATGGAATCGAGGCTTTCGCGCGAAAATGCATCGAATCGGTCTTTTCCTACACACGCGACTGGGAGCAACTCACGGAGCGCTCCGGCTTCTGGGTCGACCTTGACAAAGCGTACGTCACCTACCATCGAGAGTACGTCGAAAGTGTATGGTGGGCGCTGTCCCGTCTATTCGAAAAGGGGCTGCTGTATCGAGGGCACAAAGTGGTCTGGTGGTGGCCCCAGGGCGGAACGACGCTCTCCGCGGGTGAGGTCGGCCAGGGCTACCGAGAAGTCGACGATCCATCGATCACGGTTCGCTTTCGTGTCACTGATGAACCAAACACTTACCTTTTGACGTGGACTACGACACCTTGGACGCTGCCGTCGAACGTGGCGATATCGGTTCATCCAGAGCTTGAATACGCCTACGTCCGCTGTGGTGACGACTTGCTGATCGTCGCTTCTGAACGACAAGATCAAGTTGAGGGCAAAGTCGAAAAGACAGTGCTTGGCGCGGAACTGACGGGATTGCGCTATGAACCGCTCTACGAGTTCGCCGAGCCGACTGGTGGAGACAAATGGAAGGTGATTGCGGGCATGCATGTGACGCTCGATGCAGGCACCGGCCTTGTCCACACTGCCCCCGCTTTCGGTGAAGACGATTTCAGAATCGCAAAAGAGCAAGGCATGGGCATGCTCCAGCTCGTCGCACCCAACGGGAACTTCGTCGAAGGAACCGGCTTTCTCGAGGGACGCTTCTGCAAGGACACCGACAAAGACATCATTCGCGACCTAAAGAATCGGGGACTGCTCTTCAAACGAGAGACCATGCGTCACGACTACCCCTTCTGCTGGAGAGCCGAGGACGATCCGCTGATACAGTACGCTCGGCCGGCTTGGTTCGTGCGCACCACAGCTCTCAATCGCGAGGCGCTCGAGAACAACGCCGCGGTTAATTGGATCCCCGAACACATCAGAGACGGTCGATTCGGGGACTTCCTTCGAAACAACGTTGATTGGGCATTGTCGCGGGAGAGGTTCTGGGGAACGCCACTGAATATCTGGGTATGCGGGGCATGCGGCGAAAGCACCGCTCCGGCCTCCGCCGCGGAGATCCTGGCTCTGAATCCTGATGCCTTCGATTCGGCCGTGGATAAGCATCTGCAGCTGCATAGGCCCTGGATCGATGGCGTGAAACTGCCCTGCCGATCTTGCGGCGGAGAGATGTCGCGCGTGCCCGAGGTCATCGACTGTTGGTTCGATGCCGGCTGCATGCCTTTCGCGCAATGGGGATTTCCCCATAAAGGAAAAGAGCCGTTCGCGGCGAACTTCCCCGCGGATTTCATAGCTGAGGCGGTTGACCAAACACGCGGATGGTTCTACTCCCTTCTAATGATCTCCACGCTTCTCTTCGATGAAGAGACCTGCTCGGAGTTCGGACTGGAGACCCCCGGCTTCCCGCGCCCCTATAGGACCTGCATCGTGCTGGGGCATATCACCGACACCGACGGCAAAAAGGAATCGAAGTCGAAGGGCAACTACACCAGTCCCGATTTGGTGATGCTTGGTCGCACACGCCTCAATGTCGCTGCCGATGAGAAGCTCGCACCGGGGCAAGTCGGATTCATGCAGGCGCAGGTGAAGTCGCTGAGCTTGGGTTCGAAGGAGCGGATGACCGCGCTCGGAAGGAACGGCGTCTCGGAACGTCCACTCGAGGTCGTCCAGGCTGAAGTTACCACGAAAGACACTGTTCACCTGCATCCCGACGATATCAAGGACCTTGGGCTGAGCGACACTGTCACTCTCAAGGCGCCCTTCGATGCGCCAGGGGCGGACGCTTTTCGCTGGCTCTTCTACTCAGCGAACCCGCCCGGCTCGGGAACTCGATTGTCGCTACGAGCGGTCCGCAACGCGCAACGTGAGTTCTTGATGAGGCTGAAAAACGTCCATACCTTCTTCTGCATCTACGCCGACATTGCCGGCTTCGATCCTACGAAAGCTCCACCTCGAGCCGTGGCCGAGAGATCGCTACTCGATCGCTGGATTCACCACGAGCTCGCCGCGCTCAACGAACGCGTAGTGGAGCGAATGGACGCTTTCCTACTCTACGAGGCGGCACGGGACATCCAACGCTTCGTCGAGGGGTTGGCGAATTGGTATGTACGGCGTTCGAGACGCCGCTTCTGGACCGAGGGGAAGGAGTCCGACGATGCGCTGTGGACCCTTTACGAAGTGCTGACCGATCTCGCCGCGATCGTCGCCCCATTCGTGCCCTTCCTGGCGGAGGCGCTCTATCTCGATCTAGTGAGAGGACCGAAGCCCGATTCGCCCGAGTCCGTGCACCACACGCCCTATCCCGAGCCGAATCGCGCCTTGCTCGACGAGACACTGGCGCAGGACATGGCACTCGTTCGCGACATCACCAGCCTTGCCTTGGCTGCGCGTAAGAAGGTCGGTGTGCGGGTGCGTCAACCGCTGTCGGCGATCGAAGTCGTCCTGGCCGACGGGGATCGTGCGCCCTCACTCGAGCCGATGCTGGGCTTGATCACCGAAGAGCTGAATGTACGCCGAGTTCACTTCGCCTCCGATGCTGATCGTTTCGTGGAGTTTCGAGTCAAGCCGAACTACAAATCGTTGGGCAGCCGGCTGGGCGGTGGCGTGAAGGCATGCGCGGCGGCGCTGGCGGCGATGCCCGCGTCGGAAGTGCGGGCGAAAACCCTCCGTGGAGGGCTGGAGCTGCAGCTGCCGGATGGCTCCGCGGTCAACCTGGGCCCCGATGACGTGCTCGTAGAGGTCCAGGCGCGGGAGCATTTTCAAGCCGCCGGGTCGGCGGTCGCCGTCGTGGCATTGCACACCGATCTCGATGACGATTTGCGCGAGGAAGGGCTGGCTAGGGAGATCGTGAATCGGATGCAGAATCTCCGCAAAGAGCTGGATCTTGGGTACGTCGAACGGATCGCGGTTCATCTCGGGGGTGATCCCGCGTTGCTGCGGGCGGCCGAGCGCTTCGATGACTACATAGCCGGAGAGGCGCTGGTGGAGCGATGGCTCGATGCACCCCTGGACGCCCCCTCCGCCTTCGATATCGATGGGAAGACCCTCGAAGTCTCTGTGAAACGGACCTGACCAGCGCTACTTCGAGGCCTTCAGGGTCTGGCGATCGGCCGGAAACGACCTTCAGACCGCGGGCCCAACGGGCCGCGCCTCCACATCCGCGACGGATACTTCGGCGAGCATGGGAATAGCTGCGTCCGCCGGAGCGACGGGGGGCTCGACCACGGGCACGGTGCGCCTCGTGTGTAGCCAGGCGGTGACCTGCAGTCGAATGTGGACGATGACCGTGACCGCAAAGAGAACGCAGGCGGAGGCGAGAAGTCCCTCCCCAACCCCGGAAGGCTTCCACGAATGGGGCCTCAGATTGAGGATGATGTTGCCCATGGTGAACGCCAAGAGCGAGGATTGACCCAGGCACCTGGGTGCGCTCAGTGGATATGGGACCTTCCGGGCTATCGGAGACAGAAGCGAGGAGGCCACGAGAATGACCATCGCCGAAATCGCTCCGATCGCGTAGTAGCCAGGATGGTTGCTGTTCCGGTACCCCTTAATATTGACGTAGTTGTGCGCCACATCGAGCACCGAGGACCCCGCGATCAGGTAGGTCACGATCGCCCCACAGAAGAGCGCCACGAGAACGCAAACCCCATAGAAACTGGCCAGATCCCCGCGCCTGTGCCTGCGAAGCACGTTTCCCAAACCCATCCCCAGGATGACCAGAGTCAACCCGTTCAAAACACTCGGGCCAGTCGCGCTTCCCACGCCGAAGAAAAATGAGGCCAGGCAGCGCACCGCCAGCGGATCGGTCCGCATTCCCAGTCCCTTCCAAGGCAACCACTCCAGGACGGGGGCCAGTGCCCAGATCCCCACCGCCAGCAGCATCGTCCAGGTCATCCCCTTCTTGTGGCGGAAGCGCACCAAGGGGATGGCCATCAAAAGGGCCACGGTATAGAACTTCAGTATGTTGCCGAGGTAACCATCTCGCACTAGAAAGGCGGCCATGAGTGCCTGAACCGGCTGACGGGTTCCGCCCACCGCACAGGCCGCTACCGTGGCGAGATAGGCCGCGTAGCACTGGAAACTACGCCGGCGCAATCGTTCCGCGACGCCCTCCATCCCCCACTTATCGATGCGAGGGAAGTACACGAGCTCCAGCATGATGCCGAAAAGCAGCACGAAGGTCGGCGTGGCCGATCGCGTGAAGGCATGAGGCAAGAGCGCAAGATCCGCTCCCATCAGCTTCCACACGCCGAAATCGGCCAGCGTGTGCGACAACAACGCCAACACGATCGCGGTCGCCCTCGCGAAATCGATGAAAGCGATTCGTCCCAGTCCAGAGCGGCTCGACGGCAGCGTGGACTTCATATCTTACATCCTGCTCGGCGTGGAATTCGCGGCCCTATCGAGCCCACTCGGACGTGGCACTCGCCGTCTTGCATTGGCCACCCGAGGTAGCCTCTGGTACTCTCGTGGGCATGAAAGTGGCGTTCATCGGAACACACGGAGTCGGCAAGACCACGCTCTGCTATGAACTCGCGGCCCGTCTTAAGAAGGTGGGCCTCGATGCGGATATCGTCAAGGAAGTCGCACGCTCCTCGCCCCTGCCGATCAATCAGAGCACAACCCTCTCCGCCCAGCTTTGGATCCTCCACACACAGATCGCGCGCGAAATCGAAGTGGGAGCGCGATCCGAAGTAGTTGTCTGCGATCGCAGCGTGCTCGACAACTACGCGTACCTGCGCCAGGCGAGTGGCCGGCAGATGACGACCGAACGACTCGTTGAAAGCTGGATCAGATCGTACGATCTGCTCTTCCGCGTGCCGGCCACCGGCCGCATCTCGATGGATGGCGTGCGGGATCTCGACCCCGCTTTTCAACGGGCGATCGATCGTCAGATTCAGGCGTTGATCAGGCAGATGCATGTGGATGTTCATGAATTGGCCGGACTGGGACGTAACCGGTGGATCACCAGCGCGTGCGCGGCGACCGTCGCCTGTATCCGGGGGGAACCCATGCCCGTCTCAGATAAGATCGACGATCAGCTCGACCTCTTTCGTTAGGGATGAATGGTTATGAACGCCTATCACCTGGGGCTCTCGCGTGAGGATCTTCGTGGGGCTGAGATTGTACTATTGCCGGGCGATCCTTTCAGGGTGCCTCGAATAGCCGCTACGCTCGACAACGATCCGATCGAGATTGCACACCACCGCGAATTCAGGAGCGCTCTGGCCGATCTCCAAGGGACTGCGGTCCTAGTGACATCGACCGGCATCGGAGGGGCCTCCGCGGCAATCGCAATCGAGGAGCTGGCGGGTCTCGGGGTCAGGACCTTTCTGCGGATAGGGACGACCGGTGCGATCCAGCCGTCGGTTGGAGTTGGAGATCTAATCGTGGCAGCGGGGGCGGTCCGACTGGACGGTGCGTCTTCGCAATACGCACCGCTTTCGTTTCCCGCGGTGGCCGACCACCGTCTCGTGAATGAGCTTATCGCCTCCGCGGTGTCGCGGAAACAGGACCACCACGTGGGGCTGGTCGTATCGACTGACACCTTCTACCCGGGTCAGGAGCGCTACGACTCCTTTACGGGCTACGTACCACTCTCTCACCAAGGAACGCTCGAGGAATGGAAACGCTTGGGCTGCTTGTCGTACGAGATGGAGACGGCCACGCTCTTCACAATAACCCGAACGATGGGACTCGCCGCGGGAGCGGTCCTTGGAGTCATCGTCAACCGAACGACCTCCGAGGCAGTAGACTCGAAAGTCGTTGCCAACACCGAAGATCGAGCGATTCAATGCGCCGCGGAGGCAGTGAGGAGGCTGGTCGCGACGGGGTGAGAGACGTGTGCGCGCGCTATTCGGACATGAGAGCCGGCAGCTCCCACGCCGGCATCATTCCGGGACCGACGATCTCCGGAGTAGAGGATCTCTCGAGATCGAGCAAGAAGATGTGGGGTTCAACGCCCGCGCGCTCCCCGCCGTACTGAGCCGCATAGGAAACATAGCGTCCGTTGGCAGATACGAGCGGGTGGGTCCGCGAGAACTGATCGAAGAAATGGGCGTAGAAGAGCGCGTCGCGGGTCGGGCTGAGCGGTGGCGAGATCCGAGAACAGGAAGCGCTCCGCCGATCGAATAGCACCCAATGCACTCCCGATTCCCCAGCCACGACCGCAATGAGCCGGGAGTCGTCCACCCACTCGATACTGCCTATCGGGCCTTCGTACAGAGGCGAGGGCTCGCCGCCCCAAGCGGAGATGATCGCCGCCTGACCGAAGAGCGGGATGTTGCCGACTTCACCGGCCACCAAGGCAAGGTGCCGCCCGTCCCGGGAGAAAGAGGCCGCGCCCGGCCCCTTGAACGCGATCGGGGGGCGGACCTTCTTGCCCTTCAGGTCGACGATGCACAGGTCGGTGTACTCGCGCCCCCTCTCCGATTTCTCGCCGTAGGCCAAGAGGGCGCCTTGGGGCGAAAAGACCGGACTTCTCAAACGACCCGCCCTTTGGGTGAGCACCAGCGAGCTCTCGGGAGCCTCCCGTGTGTCCCAGATCCGAACGTGGCGCCCCGGCCCCGTCGCCATCTCGGTGGTATGGATCGCTATCTCCGTCCCGTCGGGCCGGGCGTGAAAGAACAGGGGCATCCCTTTCGCGATGCTGCGGGGTACGACGACGCGTCGAGTCGCGTCGAGGGCGAAGAGATGCAGCCGATCCTTCTCGGAGATCAGGGCGCCAATCGCCTTGTGGCCCGGCAGCCAGCAGCTGTACATCGGTGCGGATTGAAGCGGGATCCAACGGGAGCGGCGCGATCTATGCGCGTCGAACACGAAGACGCCGCCGGTCTTTCCGTCGTCTGCGACCCCTGCCGCCGCGATCCATTCGCCGGTTGGGCTCCAGCTCGGCCACTTCGGCGTCTCGACGCCGTCCATCGCGGGAAGTCCGGGCGGCCGCCCCGGTAGCGCGAGCATTCGGTTGGAGCGACCGGGGATGAAGACGCGAATCCTCCCCTCGGGATCCACGTAGGTCAGCCGGGCCCCGGTCTTGGCCAGATGCTTCCGCGCCCTCTCCGGGTCGCCGGGAGGTTTCATCTATCGGTCTACTCCGGCTTCTTGCGAGTCGAGTATCGAGAAACGAGGCTAGGTGCGCAATGCCACCCGGTCAATACGGGCAGAGCGCTGGATCTTGTTGCCTCGGACCCCAAGACAATGCTATGAAAACGGGATTCTAGGAGTTGATGGTCGGCTCAAACCCCGGCCACGTTTCAAGCCCCGGCGGCGTGGGAAGAAACGGCCTAGTTCCTTCATTGACGGAGACCTGTCGAAATGGCGACCTATATCACCGACGATTGCATCTCTTGCGGCGCGTGCGAGCCGGAATGCCCGAACGAGGCCATCTCAGAGGCCGATGACATCTATGTGATCGACGCGAGTCTATGCACCGAGTGCATCGGCTTCCACGACGAAGAGGCCTGTCAGGCCAACTGTCCCGTGGACTGCTGCATCCCCGACCCGAACAAGATCGAGACTGAAGCAGAGCTTTTCGAGCGCGCGAAGGAGATCCACCCGGACGAGGGTTTCGGCGAGCTCGATGAGTCGACCTCACGATTCCGCAACGACGACCATCAGTTGGCGGAAGGCGAAGAGCCGGGAGCCCGATTGGCGGGTTGACCGATCCGTAGCCAGAGACCGGCCGAGGGCCGCCGAGATCGAATCGGCGGCCCTCGTGCGTAGTGGCACCGGAGGAGGGAATCGAACCCCCAACATGCGGCTTAGAAGGCCGCCGTTCTATCCATTGAACTACTCCGGCGTGAAGGTTCGATCGACCCGAGGGCTGGTCGGGGCGGCGAGACTTGAACTCGCGACCCCCTGCTCCCAAAGCAGGTGCGCTTCCACTGCGCCACGCCCCGACCGAATCCCGTGGTCGGATCGATTCTTCGTGTCTTCGTATCTTGTGAGCTGGACGGCGGGAATGCAAGTCCGTCTCACCCTTGCCCCAAGATTCGCCTCTCGATCTCCGACAGCGCCGCGACCATGGCTCGGCCGCGATGGCTGATCGCGCCCTTGCTCTGCATCGACATCTGCGCGAAGGTCTTCCCGCCCGCCTCCTCCGGAGCGAAGACCGGGTCGTAGCCGAACCCCGACTTGCCCACCGGTGTCCGGCTGATCTTCCCCTCACAAACCCCCTCGACCGTCGTGGCTCTCCCATCTGGATCACAGAGAGCCACCACAGTGCGGAATCGCGCTCCGCGCCGCCCCGGCCCAGCGCCCGCCATCCTCTCGAGGAGCATCGCGACATTTTCTTCGTACGTGGCGTCCGGCCCAGCGAATCTGGCGGTCTCCACTCCGGGCGCCCCACCGAGCGCGTCGACCTCGAGTCCCGTGTCGTCGGCCAGCGCCCATTGCCCGCTCGCCTTCGCCACCGTGCGAGCCTTGATCAGCGCGTTGCCGTGGAGATCGGGTGCCGTCTCCTCGATCACCACCGGCACATCCGGGAACTCCTCCGCCGCTCGAACGGCCAGGGGCAGTCCCTCGAGCAGATTCGCCAGCTCCCGGATCTTGTCGCGGTTTCGCGATGCGATCACCAAGGTCGCACCTTGACCCTTCATCAGCCCAGGGCCTCGAGCTGTCGGCCGATCAGCTCCTCGATCCCGGCCGCCGCGTAGTCCAATAGCTGATCGTGGGCTGCCCGATCGAAGGGCGCACCCTCCGCCGTCCCCTGCACCTCAACGAATCTTCCGTCCCCAGTCATCACCACATTCATGTCTACATCGGCCCGCACATCCTCTTCGTAGCAGAGGTCAAGAAGCACCCGACCCTGTACTGAGCCAACGCTGACCGCGGCCACCGGGTGGCGGACGATTTCGCGCCAATCCCCTCTGGCGCCGGCGGCCCCTTGCATCGCAAGGGCGGTCGCCACCCACGCGCCGGTCACGGAGGCCGTGCGCGTGCCGCCGTCGGCCTGCAAGACATCGCAGTCGAGGCAGATCGTCTTCCCCTTCAGCTCCTTGAGATCGACCGCGGCCCGGATGCTCCGCCCGATCAACCTCTGGATCTCGTGCGTCCGCCCTTTGATCCGGCCGCGCACCGATTCCCTCGGCGTCCGTTCCTTGCCGGCCCGCGGGAGCATGGAGTACTCGGCCGTCAGCCAACCACTGTCACCGTTGCGCATCCACGGCGGGACCTTGTTCTCGATGGTCGCTGTGCAGACGACCCTCGTTCGCCCCATCTCGACCAAGACCGACCCTTCGGCATGATCGATGAAATCGGTCGTGAGTCGAAGGGGCCGCAGCTGATCGGGCTTGCGTCCATCGGGACGAATCGGGGTCTGTTCCATCGGGTCTCCTGCGCGGTTCACTCTACAAGGTCGGCCAGCTCCACCGCGGGAAGCTCCGATCCGAGAAAACGGGCTCCCACTTCGCTGAAACGGGTGGCGATGTCGGTTACGAAAAAGCGATTGGGCGATGGGGGCACCGTGGCTTCAGACCCGGCCTGTGCGTCCGGAAGACGCGCGACCAGCTCTCTGGCGACCGCATCGGCCGAGTCGACCAGTGTGACGTCGGCTCCAACGACCCGCTGAATGATCGGTGCGAGCAGTGGGTAGTGCGTGCAGCCAAGAACAAGGGCTCGGATCCCGGCGGTGGTGAGCGGCTCCAAATAGTCGCGGGCGATCAACTCCGTCGCAAGATGATCGACCATCCCTTCTTCGGCCAGCGGCACGAAGAGTGGGCAGGCACGGCACTCGACGACCGCCGCGGAGTCCAGCCGTGCCGCGGCGAGCCGGTAGGCAGCGCTCTTGATCGTTCCCACGGTGCCGATTACGCCGAGGGGCCCACCTTTCGCCGCCCGAAGTCCTTCCCGTACACCCGGCTCCAAGACCCCTAACACCGGGAAGGGGTATCGAGAATGGAGCTCCTCGATGGCGAGCGCCGACGCGGTATTGCACGCGACGACGAGAGCGTCTATCCCATGGTCGGCCAGGAAATCTCCGTTCTCCTTGCTGAATCGCCGAATCGTTCTAGGAGATTTCGGGCCGTAAGGGACGCGAGCCGTATCGCCCAGGTATATCACCCGCCTGCCAGGAAGCTCTTCCATGATCGCGCGTGCCACGGTCAATCCCCCGACACCCGAATCGAAGATCCCTATCGCGCCCACTTCAACCGCTCTCCACGCCGATGCGGAGCTCTCGCGACAGATCGACATGGCCGTGGATCGAGTCCAGCTCGCGCCCATCCACGAGCAACCGAACCCCGCTCACACGTGGGTCGTTCGCCGAGATCGACCGGGCGATCGAGCGAAGAGTCAGTATTTCGCCCCGCGTGCCGCCGGTATGCCGATCGACCAGGTCGCCGCTCAAATCGAGATAGACGACCCCCACGTCGTCCACGAAGACATGGAGGACTTCTACATCCGCGGGCACGGTTCGGGCCAGGCCGGAGCGCGATCCCGCCGCCAGCTCCCGAACGATCGATGCCGCCCTGGAGCTCGGATCTTCCGATCCGGCCACATCGCGCATTTCCGAAATGAGCCTCTCCCCCGATCGATCCGAAAAGTAGAGCACGACAGAGCCGACCGGTCGCAGCTCTTCCATCATCGCCCCGGTCTCGGCCGCCGGATCGTCCGCGCCACGTGCCGCCGACAGGGTCTCACCCCCCCCCGGCAGCAGCCCTCGCCAAGCCAAATAGCCGGTTGGTAGGGCCAGACCGATGACGACCAACACGAATGGAGCGATCCATCTAGATCGTCCCGGAACATCGAGATCGTGGGTCATCGGATCGCCTCCTGATCCGCTGCGCCATAGTGCTCGATGCCGGCGGCGACGGCACGAGCGACCTGCTCCCGGAATACCGCTGTTCCCAGGAGCGCTTCGTCGGAGGGATGTGAAAGGAACCCGACATCGACCTCGATGGCGGGCAGGTTCGCGCAGCGCAAGAGTGGCAAGGGCGCGTGATTGACCCCGCGATTTCGCAGCCCCAGCTCACGTGCGAGGGAGAGCTGGACCGCTCGGGCGACATCGCAAGAGCGAGCGACGTGGGAGGACTGCGCAACATCCCAGGACACGAAATCGATCGATGCGCTCGATTTCGTCTCCGGGATCCTTCCCTCGCCGAGGCAGTAGATCTCGAATCCCTCCGCGTCGGCCGCCCAGGAGGAGTTGGCGTGGATCGAGACCAGAAGATCGGCCCCGGCGCCGTTGGCGATCTGGGCCCGCTCGATCGTCGAACGTGTTCGATCTCTGTCTCGTGTCAAGACGACTTCGATCTTCCTTGCCCTCAGCAGCTTCGCCGTGCGACGCGCGATGTCGAGCGTTACGGTCGCTTCGCGCACCCCCTTGGCACCGATCGATCCGGCATCGAGCCCACCGTGACCGGGATCGAGCACAACGAGCCGAATGGGCCGGATCGTCGCCGCGAACCCCTCGAATGGAGCAGGCGCCGGAGCAGCACCGGCAGAAGGGGGGCGCATCTGCAGCGCGACCGAAGCCGGAACCTCGACCTCGCGCCTCTCCGCATTCCAGGCGAAGCGATCATCCGTGAGTGCCGAGAGGACCGGTACCACCGCCACGAGGGGAATCCCCGGCTCCCCATCGATCCCGTGAGCGGGGGCGCGCAGGTTCATCGCCGTCCCGTCGAGGACCGCGTATCGATTGTCCATCGCAACCCGCAGCTTGTGGGCATCCTTCTTGAGCACGACCTTTCGGACATCCGCCCTCCAGTAGCGCGTGGCGCCCGCGATTCGCGCCAGATCGGAGATCCGCACCAGCTCGACATCGCCCACGCGCGTCGTCGAGAGGTGCTGGAGCAAGCGAAGAGAATCGGCGACCATCGGTTGGACCAGCGCTACGCTCGCCCCCCGGGCCTGAGACGCGAGCAAGACCGCGATCACCAAAAGCATCCGCACGACTATGACCTTCCTCTCATCCTCGCCGCCTCGCTCGCCGCGTCGCGCTCTTCCTGTCGCCGGCGCTCCTCGTGCCGCCGATCGTGGTGCTTTTTGCCGCGCGCCAGGCCGATCTCGACCTTGGCCCAACCGCCCTTGATGTATACGGCGAGCGGCACGACCGTGAGCCCTTTTTCTTCGATCTTGGCTCGGAGCCCCTCGATCTCTCGCCGATGGAGGAGCAGCTTCCGTGCTCGAAGAGGGTCGTGGTTGAAACGGGAGGCCTCCTCGTAGAGGTTGATATGCCCTCCGACCAGCCACGCCTGGTTGGCGTCGACGCGCACGTACCCCTCCCGGAGGCTGATCTTTCCGGCGCGCAACGACTTGATTTCGCTTCCCAGGAGCGCGATTCCGGCTTCCAGGGTCTCCAGGATTTCGTAGTCGTGCCGGGCCTTCCGATTCCGGGCAATCAGCTTGAAACTTCGTCCCGACAAGGTCCGCACTCCCTAATCGTGTCGATGACGAACGAGCACTTCGAGCCGCTGGCCCGGACCATGAAGAAGCTCGACGATCTCGTGACGCGTTGCCTTGGCCCAGTCCAGCATGTCTCTTTCGGCCCCGGGATCATCGGCCAGAAGCCTTACCAACCCACCCGGCTTGACCGCCTTGATCGCCTTGGCGATCTCGATGATCGGCACCGGACAGAGCTCGCCGAGAGCGTCGACGACCGGGGCCTCCGAATTCAGATTCTCCACCGATCCAGATCCTCGTCGAAGCATGGGGCGATGGTCAGGGTGCGCTCCGAGTCAGCGGTCTCGAGGCCGATGCGTACCTGGGACTCCCGCTTGCCATCGCCGTAGCGCGCGGCGAGAGAGGCCGCGATGCGCAAGTTGCCTTCGTTCGTTTCACCCTGGAGCAAAGTGAGCGGGCCGCGGAAGTCTCTTGCAAAGAGCCTTGTCTCCGACCCGATATGTGTCTCGAGTACGCGGTTTTCCTCTTCGTCGCGGCCAACGATCACCTTAGTGCGATTCCCGATTCGAAAATGGCGACCTGTGGCCAGAACGATCGCATCGCGTGCGGTCAAGTGGCGCTCGTCCAGATGATCGAGATAGTCGTAGAACTTTCTCGCGTAGGACTCGTCCGCTAGGTAGCAACACCCCCCCGCGGGCGATGGGTAGTCCTCGATGCCCAGCTCGCGCGCGAGCTGCATCTGCGGCTTGCGAGAGCGGCCGGTTATCTTGCCGAGCTTCTCTCGATCGAGCAGCGCCTCCTTTTCGGCGTCGGAAGGAGCGCAGGAGCGCGCCGTGAGCGGACGCACGATCTTGCCTTCGAGTCCCGATGCCCTTTCGATCACCTGCATCGGATGCCGTCGTTGCGACATCGGCCTTTGTCCCAGCACCTCGCCCGTCACGATGAAATCTGCCTCAACCTCTTCCATGATCTCTCGCGCTTTCTTCAGCATGAAGATGCGACAGTCGATGCACGGATTGGCGTTGGCCCCATAGCCGAAGCGGGGGCTCACGACCATGTCCATATACTCTTTCGAGATGTCGACGAGCTCTACCTCGACCCCAACATCAGCCGCGGCGCGTAGCGCCTCGTTCCGGTACGGCTCCCCCTTGCTGTTCTTACGCCCCTGGCCCCGTTTCGACTCGACAACGCAGAAGCCGGTGTAGAAATTCACCGCATGCACCTCGACCCCTTGGTCTTTCATCATGCGAAGGGCCAAGGTCGAGTCGAGTCCGCCCGATAGAAGGGCAACGGCCTTTGGACGACGCTTTGTCTTTTTGGAGCTCAATGTTCTCAATCTCGTGAGGGGAAGAGAATTGCGCAGTGTACCATATCCTCCAAGGGTAGAATCGCTCCATGCTTCCCGCTCGCCTGCGACTCGGAACCTCCGGGTACGCATACAAAGACTGGGTCGGTCCCTTCTATCCACCCGGGGTTCCACAAGGGGAGTGGCTTTCTTTCTACGCGCAACGCTTCGACACGGTCGAGATCAACTCGACCTACTACCGCGTAGGGCCGAAGTCCTCGTACGCCGCGATGCGAGCCAAGGTCGGTGACGAATTCGTATTCAGCGTGAAGGCACCCGGAGATGTGACCCACGTCCGGCGGGAAGATCCCGTGCCGATCCTGAGCGAGTTCTTCAACGCGATCGCCCCGCTCGGGCGTGGGCCGGTCCTGCTTCAATTCCCATTCTCGTTTCACTACACGGCGACCAACCGGCGATACCTCTCTCGATCGCTCGAGGCCTTTGACACGCGCGCTGCTGTCGTCGAAGTGCGTCACGACTCGTGGGTGCGCGCTTCTGTCACCGAGGGCCTGAGTCGGCGCGGCGTTGCTCTAGCGAGTGTGGATCTGCCCGCGCTCCCCGGCTTGCCGCCGCGTGAGGCCATCGTGACCGCGAATCCCGGATATCTGCGCCTGCACGGACGGAACACCGAACGTTGGTGGGAGCACGACAATGCCTGGCAGCGCTACGATTACCGCTATCGATCCGACGAGCTCAAGGAGTGGGTGCCACGAATCCGTCGCATGCTACAAGAAGCGGAAGACGTTTTTGTCTATGCCAACAACCATTTCCAGGGGCAGGCCGTGGAGGCGATCGAGCTGATCGAGTCGATGCTCGGCGACGATTGACCCGTCGGTCCGGCGCGGATCCGTTTCAGCGCAGAAGGACGATCCGCCTGGTGTCGATCTCCCCACCGGCATCGAGTTGCAAGAGGTAGACACCCGAGGGGGCGGCCCCGCCTCGCTCGTTCTCGCCTTGCCACACGAATCTATGCACGCCGGGGCGAAGCGCACCCTCGTGCAGCGTTCGCACGAGAGCGCCCGCGACATCGTACACTCGGACCGACACGCCGGCGGCGCCCTCCGGCAGCTCGACCCCGATCTCGACGCGCGGATTGGCCGGCACCGGAGCCGGAGCAAGCAGACGACCACGCCCGATCGGGACGTCGATCGATTCGGAGATCAGGGCAAGCCCCTTCTTGTCGATGGCGGCGACGGCATAGCGAACAACACCGCGCGAGCGCGGCGGACGATCGGCATACGAAGTCTCGTGGGGTCCCAGCTCCGCCACGACGGTCCAGTCCGCCGATGGTGGCATGGCACGCAAGAGACGGTACGACCGGGCTCCCTCGATATACTCCCAATCGATCTGTATTCGACGCCCCTCGACCATCTTCCAATGCGGGGCCGGTGGTGCTCCCCCCGCGACACCCACGGGGCTGCTGAGATAGAGCTCCACGAAGAGATCACCGCCAAGGCCCGGAGACTCGAGCTTCTCCCAGTTGTCCGTGCCACAGCTGCGCGCCCAATGACGCGGATAGAGCGTGACATCTTGGCTCGCGTCGGATGAAACTGCGTCGCAATCAGGAAAGGGAAGGGGTTGGCGGATGATCACGAAAAAAGTGTCGCTGATTGCTACTCCGAGCGGGAGGGGGACGTCGACGAAGCCGGCCGAACCTGACGCACTGACCGGGGAGTGCAGCCCCTCGTCGGAGGGACCGCCACCCGGTCCCGTTCCGAAGATCTCGATCTCGAATTCCTGCGCCTCGGTGTCGGGCCACCCCTCCCAAAACGACACCCGAACGAGTGATGCCTCGGCTCCCGCCAAGGAGTCGGCCAGGAAGCGAATCGCCCACTCGCCGGGATCGCGGAGTGCGTACGCGTCGGATAGCTCGCTCGCTTTGAATCCGCCGAGGACCGCGCTCGTGTCGCGGGTGGCCGCCGCCAGCACCTCGTCCCGCAATTCGTACATCGCGAGCCCCGGTGTCACCGCCGCGTCGAAGCGATATCGCCCCGGAGGACCCGGGGTCCACGACTCCATGCGAACTTCGGTCTGCGAGCGGGCGGGGAAGGAAAGGACCGCGGGATCGGGAGCAAGCGTGGCGACCAGCTGGGAATCCTCGACGCGTGTCACCGTAACCAGAAGATCTCCCTCGATCGCGTCATCCCCTGGGTTCGCCACGAGGATGGTCGGGCGATCGATGGTGCCGGCTGGAATGGAATGCTTCGGCAACACAATTTCGAGCAGCGCCAGCCCGTCGAAATCGCCGGGACGCGTCATCGTGAGTGCGGTGCCCGCGACCGGCGTTGCGGAGACGCTCAGTCCGTCGACGCCGCGGGCGTCCGTTGCACCAACGACATGCTCCGTGAGCTGCGCCGGAAGCTCCATCCAGATCAAGCGAATCTCTCCGCTGGGGAAAATGCGGGTTTGGAAGGTGTACGGTCCCGCCCCCGAATCATCTTCGAGCCCCCGCCACTCCACGAGCGCCGAGTCCGGTGTAGTGCGGAAGAAGAGGGCGCCGACACTCCCGAGCGCGAGATCGGCCCAGAAGGGCGCAATGCTCGCGTGAGGCTGCACGGGGCAGGGGAGCGGGGCCGGCCGATCGCCCGCGATCGAAGGTAGATCGTTGCCGAGAAAGCTCAGGAATCCGTTCACTCCAACGGCGATGCTGTCGTAGCGATCGTAGTAGAAGGGCATCTCGAAGCCGAGGGCCAGGCGCCGGACCACCGCGTCATCGTGAAGCGGGTCTAGCGCCCACTGAACACTGTCGACGGGGCTGCCGCCGGGGTCGGATCCACTCCTGAGAGTGGTGCCGAATAGGTCGACATCCCAACGTGCGTCGCAGGGGGTGCAGTCGGTCTCGCTGGGATGCACCGCGCCGCCGTGGCGCGCGATCGGCTGCACGGCCACGATCGACGCGATGAGAAGGGGAGCCATCATCTGGAGGTCGATCCCAACAGCTGAAGGGCGTCAAGGGCGGGCAAAGGCACGTCGCCCCCGACCGGCCATTCGATCCATGCCCTCAGTATCGAGCCTATTTCACGGGACGTTTTGGGGGACAGATCCCGCGTTGCGCTCGGATCGACGCCGCCCGCGGAGGCCAAGCCCCGCAGAACCCTCAGACCCTGTGGCCCGAGAGCCATGGTCCGGGCGCGGCCTGGAGCACACGCCCCACAGATCGCTCCTCCCGCAGAAGGGTCGAGGCCCACGATCGTCTCTCCCTTCGCGCAGACGACGCAGCGCGCGAGCTCCGGCGCATGGCCCGAGAGCTCCAGAAGTCTCGAGACGAACCACCAGAGAAATCCCCTGCCGGTGTGTGGACGCCGATCGACGGCGGCCAACCCCGCCGCCAGGTGATCGTAGAGGGCCCCGCCTCCTCCGTAGTGGAGCCTCACGGTTTCGATCATGAAAAGTGCCCGCAACAACCGACCCAGGTCGCGGCGTAGCGAAGGGTGCGCATCGATCAGATCGGCTTGGTCGACGAGGGGGATTCGGTCCTCGCCGCCGCCACGCGGGAGAAGACTCCACGCACTCCGCGAACAGGTGTCGAGGGCGCCGCCGATCCGACGGTGGTCGCGAAGTGCACCACGAGCGTAGACGGTGAGCTTGCCGCGGTTCTCGGTCAAGATGGTGATCAGAAGACTCGTCTCGCCTGTGGGTCGGCCGCCACAGACGATCCCTTCCAATTCGACCAGATATGAGCTCACGGCTGCCCGATCAGCCCGAAGAGCGCGGCTGCCAGCAAGAAGTAGAGCAAGACGCCCAACACATCGTTCGCCGTGGTGATGAAAGGACCGGTCGCCACGGCGGGGTCGACGTCGAAACGCGAGAGAAGGAAGGGGAGCCCGGCTCCCACGATCGCCGCGCAAAGCGCCGTCCCCCACATCGCCAGTCCCACGATCAGCCCGATTCCCGGGTCACCGAGCCACGACTGCGCAAAGACCGCCGCGACAACGCCACAAACGGCACCGATCGCCAGCCCCACCCTGATCTCGCGCAGGATCGGGGTCCAAACACCCGTGAAGGTGTAGTCCCCGACGGTCATGCCGCGTATCACGATCGTCGACGATTGAATCCCCACGTTGCCGCCCAATGCCGCGACGGCTGGGACGAAAAAGGCGAGGCCGAGCACCTGTTGAAGGACCGACTCGAAACGAGACATCAGCACTCCCGAGAAGAGTCCCCCGAGGAGTCCAACCACGACCCATGGTAGGCGAACGCGTGCGATCCGAATCGACGAACGCTCCGCGACTTCGCGTTCGTTCGAGCCGGCCATCCGCAAGATGTCCTCGGTCGCCTCTTCGGCAATGACATCGATGACATCATCGAAGGTGACCCTGCCCACCAAACGCTCGGAATCGTCGACGATCGGGATCGTGACCAGATTGTACTTGGCCATGATCTGGGCGACCTGCTCCTGATCCTCGTCGACCCGGCAGGAGACGAGCGGTCTTTCCATCATCGCCTCGACGGGTGTCGCGAGAGCGGCGGTCACGAGATTCTGGAGCGGCAGCCGGCCCGCGAGCCGCCCGTCCGCATCCACGACATAGACCGTGAACACGTCGTCGTGGGCGGTCGGCGCCCCGCGCAAGCGCTCGATCACGTCCGCCGCCGAGCTGTCGTAGGGCACGGCCAGCACTTCCGGCGTCATGATCCCGCCGGCTGAATCCTCGGGGTAGGAGAGGAGCTCGGCGACCATCTTCGGTTCCTGGACGTCGAGATCGCCCAGAACCTGCATGCGCTGATCGCCGTGGAGATCTCCGATGACGTCGGCCGCGTCGTCGGCGGGAAGTGTGTCGACCGCGTCGGCGATCGCTTCGTAGCTCATCTCCTCGAGCACGTGCTCGCGGGCCTGGTCCGGCATTTCGGCCAGCGCTTCTCCGGCGGCCTCACTCTCCAGAGCCGCCAAAAGTCGGGACCCAACTTCGGGTCCGAGCGATTCCACCAGCTCGGCCACGTCTTCGGCGTGCAGCGGCGCAATCGCCTCTCTCAGCGCTGGTTTGGCACCCAGATTGAGGAGGTCGATGATTTCGTCGCGCGAAGGCAGATCGGGGGTGCGGCCGTCCATGGGTGAGAGCTTACGCCGGATCTCGACCGGAATGACGCCCATGAGCCTAGCCCACATATCTCACCAACTTTCTGCTGTGGCGACGCATCTCCGCACCCTGGCGGCGCTTCCCCCACCGTTTCGCTTTGTGCGACGTGCAACCAGCACGCCTCCGCGCGAAACGGTGCGAAGCACCGGCAGGACAAGAACCTGCACGGTCTCGCTACGGAATCTCGTGAGATATCCGGGCTAGCGCAACAGGTTCCTCGGCCGACAGGCGATCAGTCCAGCAGATCGACCCTCAAGAGCTGAACCGCTCGATCGGAAGCCTTCAGCACGGTGATGCGCGCTCCCGGAGCCAACGCCACCTCTCCCTTGCGAGGGATGCGGCCCATCGTGTCGATGACGTAGCCGCCGAGGGTCTCGTACTGCCCTTCCGGCAGCTCCAACCCCACTCGTTCTTCCAGATCATCGAGCTCGATCTGCCCGCTTGCGGTCCACGCCCGATCGTCGATTGGGCGCAGAAGGTCGTCCGGCGCATCGTGCTCGTCTCGAATATCGCCGACGATAAGCTCCAGCAGATCTTCCAGCGTCACGATACCCTCGGTGCCTCCGTGCTCGTCGAGCACGACGGCGAGATGCTCTTTTCGCCCTTTGAGCGCTTCGAGCAGCTCATCCGCCTTCTTCTGCTCCGGAACATAGAGAACGGAACGAAGATGGGATTCCAGCCGAATCGGGCCTTTTCTCGAAGCGAGCAGGAGATCGCGCGCATGCACGACCCCGACAATATGGTCGACATCCTCTTTGAAGACCGGCAAGCGCGAGAAGCGACCGTCTGAGATTACCTCTAGTATCTCTTCCTCCCCCGCATCGACGTCGAGACAGACCATGCGCGTTCGCGGCGTCCAGGCTTCGCGCACCGTCGTACTGCCAAAATCGAGGATCCCCGAGATGATCTTGTCCTCTTCGTCCGGTGCCCCATCCTCTTCCTGTCCTCTCAAGAGATCGAGTACATCTTCGCGACGCAACGCGAAGCGCGCCGTACCACTCGGGAGACGAAATGTGGCTTGAACGCGCCCGGCAATACGCCCCACGAGCCACGCGATCGGTCGCAACACCCAATGGGCGGCTCGTAGAGGTCGGATCGAGATCAGCGCTGTCCGGTTCGGGTAGCGCCGAGCCAGCGACTTCGGGATGATCTCGCCGAAAACGAGCAGCGCCGGTGTCACCAACAACACATTTAGCGCGTCGATCGCTCCCGCGAGATCTCCATCCGCGAGCTTTCGCTCCAACAAGAAGCCCACGAGAGCGGTCACCGCGACTATCGCGATATTGTTGCCGACCAATGTCGTAGTGAGGAATCGATCGGGCTCCGCCGTGAACCCCTCGACCGATCGGGCTGCCTCTGCGCGGTTCCCTTCTCCCTCTGACCAGGTACGGATCCGCAGGCGATTTAGCGTCGTGAATGCCGTCTCCGTGCCCGCAAAGAAGAACGAGCAGGCGAAGGCCCAAGCGATCAATGCCCCTACAATCACGGCGCCCCCCTTTCGCCCTTCTCCGAATCAACGACCGCGTCGGCTTCAGGCAATGTGACGCGCACTCGCCTGATTCTGTTTCGCACTACCTTTTCAACTAGAAATGTGACGCCTCGCTCGTTCAGAATCCGCCCAGCTTTCGGAATATCTCCGATCCGATCGAGAATCAACCCGCCGACAGTGTCGTACCCTTCCCCCTCGAGGTCGACGCCGACCAACTCCGAGAGATCGTCCACGCTCATCCGCCCATCGGCCACGATCGATCCATCGCCCAACAATTCGTGGAGAACCTCTTCCTCGTCATGTTCATCCCATATCTCGCCGACGAGCTCCTCAAGTACATCTTCGAGCGTCACCAGCCCCGATGTGCCGCCGTATTCGTCCACGACAACCGCCATCTGGGAGCTCCAGCCCTTCATGGCTTGCAGCAAATCGATGATGCTCATCGCTTCCGGCACGAAATGGGCGCGACGAATCGTTCCCTCCAGCACGAACTCGTCTTCTCGGTTGATGAATTGAAGCAGGTCTTTGGCATGCAGTACGCCGATGATCTGATCGACGCTCTCCCGGTAAACCGGCAAGCGCGAAAGGCGAGAGGAATCGATCATGTCGAGCGCCTCGGCGTGGGAAGCGGTCACTTCGATTGCCTTCATATCGGGCCGAGGCACCATGATCTCCCGCGTGAGTGTCTCGGATAGCTCGACCGCCGAGTCGATCAACTCACGCTCGTCGGAATCGATGAGCCCCTCTTCATCGCTGACCCTCAAGAGAGTGCGAATCTCTTCCGGCGACGAGATCGCGCCTGGGCCCCCCACGAGTCTTCCGAGGCGCGTAAGTCGGTGGAGAGCGCCGATCAGTGGCGAACAGAGGCGGAAGAATATATGAACGGGGACCGCGGTCTTTAGAGCAAATCGGCGCGCATTCGAAAACGCCATCGACTTCGGAGTCACTTCACCGAACACCAGCAGCACAAGTGGCATCACCACGACCGTGCCCACGACGCCGGTCCAAGGAGGCAGGTTTCCCAGCTCACAGGCGGCCAGCGCAAGCCCAACAGCCGCCGACGAGGCCGCAACGTTTACGAGTGTGTTGCCCAAAAGCACCCCCACCAAGAAACGTGTAGGATCCTCTCGCAGCTCGGCGATCGCCTTCCCACTCGCCCCCTCTTCGTCGGGAAGGCGATCCACGTCGTTTGACGACAATGAGATGATCGCCGTTTCGGAGCCGCTGAAGACCGCGCTCAGTCCGAGCAGAACGACAACGGAGCCTGCGCCGAACAGAATTGAGGTCATCTCCGTCACGGCGCTCCGTTCCTCCAAGCGGTATGGTATCGGTCCCCGAGCGGCTCCATGATCTGAGCGTCTTCGTCACTAACATGATCATAGCCGAAGAGATGCAACGCACCGTGGATTACCAATCGTGCGAGTTCCACTTCGAGCGAAGTGTCGGTATCTCGTGCCTGCTCGGACGCCATCTGCAGCGATATATATATTTCGCCGAGCAAGAGATCATTGGGTGCCTTCACTCCATCCATCAGTGGAAATGAGAGAACGTCCGTCGAGCCGGCTTTTCCTCGATAGGTTTCGTTAAGCCTGGCCAGCAGATCGTCGCTTCCCAGAACGACGTCGATCGTGGGCTCTGAATCCCGTCTCTCTCCCTCCAGCACGAGATTCAGCGCTCGCTCAACATCGCTCGTGTTGATCTCATAGTCGGAAACACCTGCATCTGACGCCAGGTGGATCGCCATCAGGACGCCCCTCGCTCCGTCGTTTTGGAGTCATACTCGCTCCCGCGGCGGTCCTGGGTACGCTTCGAAGGCCCGCGGCTCGGCTCTTTCATCTTCTCCTCATCCGTTTCGGGATAGGCGACCCGCTGGTGGAATGCGCCATTGAGGATCGGTGAGAATGCCTCGCCGATCCTGCGAAGGTCGTCTAGTGTCAGTCCGGAGTTGTCGAGCTGCCCATTCAGGAATTTGTCGCGAATGCTCTTCTGAACCATCTGCTCCAACTTCAGTGGGGTCGGATCATCGAGAGAGCGGGAGGCTGCTTCAACGGTATCCGCAATCATCACGATCGCGGTTTCCCGACTGTGAGGCTTGGGTCCAGGGTAGCGATAGTCATCCATTCGAACCTCACCCAGAGATGTCGCGGAAACCGCTTTGTTGTAGAAATATGAAATCACACTTGTTCCGTGGTGTTCCGGAATGAAGTCGATGATCGCCTGGGGTAGCCGATTCTGCCTGGCCATCTCGATCCCTTCTTTGATGTGATTCTGTATCACTAGAACCGACATCGAGGGGGCGAGTTGATCGTGCTTGTTTGTCGAACCGAACTGATTCTCGATGAAGTACTCCGATTTCGACATCTTGCCGACATCGTGATAGTAGGCACCGACCCGCGCTAGAAGAGGGTTCGCGTCGATGCTCGTTGCGGCGGCCTCCGCCAGATTGGCCATCATCATCGAGTGGTGGAACGAGCCGGGGGCGCGAACGGCGAGCTGTCTCAAGAGGGGGTGATTGAGATCGGAGTACTCGTTCAGCGTCAAATCGGTGGTCAGACCGGAGAAACGTTCGAAAGCGGGAAGCAGAAAAAGCGCGACCATGAAGGAGATCAGAACCGCGCCGCTCTGACCAATGACACGCTCCAAGGTCCGCTCGAGAGCCACGCCGTAGACCTGATCCGCAAAAAAGACTGTCACGATACCAACACCGATCACGGCGAGGATCGATCGATAGTAAGAGGAGCGCTTTCGGATGTTTTCGAGAGCGAACACCGTAGTAAGAGAAACGATGAGTGCCGTGAGAGAGAATAGCGCTGAGCCGGCGCTGTAGGACGCCACGACAAAGACAGTGACGACGGCCAACACGATCGCGACATGGGCATCCAGGAGAATGGTCGCTAATACCGCACCGATCATCACCGGTGCAGCTACGTCCTCGAGGAATCCCGCGGCGACCACCGGGGCGGACGGCAGCGCCGCTATGAGTATCAAGACGCCAACCAGGATCTCTTTCTTGGGATCTCCCGCGATATCGGGCCGGTAGCGCCAGAGGTACGCTCCGACACATGAGATGAGCAGTGCGAAGACACCGGCATGGATCAAAACTCCGTGCAGGCGTTCCAGCAGCGCCGCGGATGCGGAGGGTCCCGTTGTCGCGTTTCGAAACGCGATCAGTTTCCTCGCCTGCAAAGGTGTCACGACTTCGTGGGCCCGGACGATCCGCTCGCCTCGCCGCACTCTTGCGATGGTTCTCGATACCTCTGCTTCCGCCGCGCGAGCCCTCCGGCCCGATTCTTCCTCATCCAGTATCAGATTAGGCTCGACGATCGCGCCGACCAGCGTGGCGACCAGGTGCCTCTCATCGGGATCGGATGTCAACTGGGCGACCCGATTCGCGACCTCTTCGACCCAGCGATCCGCTCGTACGACCTCGGCTCCATCGACCGCCATCTCTCTGCCGGCGCGCTGGACCACCACCGGACGATCCGCCCTATCGAAATTCGCATCGGCAACGCCGTGATCGAAGAGTCTCTCGACGAGTCGATCAACGTAGCGGCGAAGACGTTTGGCGCCGGACGAGGGACCGGAGAATCTCACGAGCTCCTCGCCGGAAAGCCCGAAGCTCCACCTACGGGACAACTCCGAGGCGTCGGATTGCCCGCCGTCCAGATCATCGTAGAAAGCGTCGAGAACGGCTCGACGTTCAATTTCAACGCTCTCGCGGTGCGCGAGAACGATCGGCGCGGCGGATCTCGCTGCCCGTCGCTCCGCGGCCATGGTCTGAGCGTCTCGCTCGACAACGAAGTCCAGGGTCGCGATCACCTCTCTATCGGCGACCTCACCCGCGGCGAAGAGCGGGTGTATCTGAACGGCCCCGCTGTGGGGATGCGCCGCCACCAAGAGGGCAACGACCACGAGGGCGATTCCAAAAGACGCCCAGACAGTCCGCGTCGCGACGGTCGACTCGGCGCGCGCGGCACCTCTCGCCCGCCGCCCGGGTTTTGGCGGCTTCGAGCGGCTTGTCATGCGGGGTATCTCATGCCCGGTCCGGATCTATCAAACATCGAACTCGGTCAGTCCCGAGAGCTCGGCGTTCTCGCCTTGTCCGTCACGATCGTACGCCCCGAGGATCTTGCGCACCAGAGCATGACGAACAACATCGGCTTCGCCGAACTCGACAACGGCGATACCAGGGATATCGGAGAGGATCTTGCGCGCGTGAACCAGGCCCGATTTGCTGCGATCGTCGAGATCGACCTGAGTCACGTCGCCCGTGAGCACGGCCTTCGCTCGGTTGCCCAGGCGCGTGAGGAACATCTTGATCTGCAAGCGCGTGGCGTTTTGCCCCTCGTCCAGGATGATAAAGCAGCGATTGAGCGTGCGCCCCCTCATGTAGGCCAAGGGAACCACCTCGATCGTTCCGTTCTCCATCAGGCGATTGACCCGATCGGTCTGCATCATATCGCCCAGCGCATCGTAAAGGGGGCGCAAATAGGGGTCGACCTTGTCCCGAAGATCACCCGGCAAATAGCCCAGCGACTCTCCGGCCTCGACCGCCGGGCGCGTCAAAATGATCCTCTCCACTTCCCCACGGGTCAACGCCTCGACCGCGCAAGCCACTGCCAAATATGTCTTTCCGGTGCCGGCGGGACCGATGCCGAGAGAGACGTCATGGGAGCGGATCGCCTCGACGTAGGCCTGCTGCGTCACCGTCTTGGGAACGACGGTGCGTGTGCCCGCGGTGGGACGCAGAGGTTCCGAGCGGTCTACTAGCCGCGAAAGCTCGGGCGCCCTGCGATCGCGAATCATCTCGATGGCATAGCGCACTCGTTGGCGGGAAAGGGGGGTCCCGGCCGAAATCAGCTCGACGAGGTGTTCGACGACGGCATGGACCTCCGCCACCTCGTCATCTTCGCCCTGAACCAGTATCTCGTTACCCCGTGCGGAGATATGAGCCTCGAACTCCGCATCGATCTGCTTCAGGTAGATATCACGACTGCCGAGCAGCTCGATCGGCGGCACGGTGTCCAGTCGTATGCGGGCGATTCGCGGCGTCGAATCGGCGGCGTCTTGCAGCTCCGGCGCGTTCTGATTCCTACCCACAGAAGTAGTCCTGGGTCAGGGGTGGCTCCCCTCTGGTGTTCTCTTGGATCCCATTTCGTTCCGGTCGAATCTCGGCCTTCGATCCCCCCTCCGCGGCTCTGTCGATCCACCCTTATGGTGGTACATATAGCAGCGCCCGGGGGGGTTGTCAAAAGGGGTCCTGCGGCGTCGAGGGATCCCTCTCGAGTTCTTGAGACTACTATGGAAGGGTCTGACCTGGGGGTGGTCAGCTCTGATCCACACCGACCCGGAGTCATCCCGTGCGATTCTACCGCTTCCTGGCGTTCATGCTCGGCCCCGCGACTCTCGCCTTTCCCGGTGCACGCAACCTGGCCCAAAGCACCCCGCGCCGCCCGGCAGACTCTGACTGGGCGCGCCGCATCCGTCACAATCATCGGGTTGTCCGCGCCGCGCACGCGCATCGTTCCGCATCCGCCCCGCTCACTCCTCGTCCCGAACTTCCGATTCTGAGTCCTCCGCCCAGCCCTTCGCAGGAAAGCTTCGATGTGCTGCACTACGCCCTGGATCTCGACATCGATCCCTGGGATGCCGATCGCGTCGTCGCCGGCACGATCGAAGTGGTCTTCGAGCCGGTCGGCCCCACGGTATACGAAATCGAGCTCGACCTCGCCGCCAATATGAACGTGGACGGGGTGGACAGAAACGGCGCTGGGACTCAGCCTTTCGATCATGTGGGGGACCAGCTTGCGATCGCCCTCGATCCACCCCTTCACGCCGGTCAGATCGCCACCATCGCGGTCGACTATCACGGAACGCCGATCCCGGACGGCTTCGGGGGATTCGGCATCTATTGGGATCGCAACCCCCCGGTGGTCTGGACGCTCTCGGAGCCGGAAGAGGCGCGGGCGTGGTGGCCGTGCAAGGACCGCCCCGACGACAAGGCAACCGCCGACATCTCGGTCACTATGGACACACTCTTCACGGTTGGATCGAACGGCCTGCTTCAATCAGTCGTCGACAACGAGAACGGAACCGCCACACACAACTGGTCGATCGGCTACCCGATCCCACCTTATCTCGTAGCGATCACGGCCACCGATTTCGTGCTCATCGAGGACTCGTACGAGCTCCTGTCCGGCGGAACCCTGCCGCTGGCCTACTACACTTGGCCGGAAACGGTCACCGAGGCAACAGAGGATGTGAGCGCGATTCCGGGAATGTTGGCGATCTTCGAGACCGAATGGGGCGACTACCCTTACGCGGAGGAGAAGTACGGTCAGATCGAGTTCCCATGGGGTGGCGCCATGGAGCACGCCACGCTGACGAGTTACGGATCCGGCCTCTACACCGGAACTCACTACTACGACTGGATCGCCGCCCATGAGCTCGCGCACCAGTGGTGGGGGGATCTTGTCACTTGCGGCACATGGGACGACATCTGGCTCAACGAGGGTTTCGCGACCTGGGGTGAGGCGATTTGGATCGAGGGCCTACTGGGAGAAGCCGCCTATCTGGATTACATGCAAGCGACGGCTCGGCCCTCGTTCTCCGGCCCGATCTATGCGCCTAACTACACTTTCAACAGCACGGTCTATGACAAGGGCGCGTGGGTGCTCCATATGCTTCGGGGGATCGTGGGACGAGAAAGAACCATCGAGATCCTGAGAACGTGGGGCGAGACCTACGCCCACGCTTCCGCGGTTACCTCCCAGTTCACTGAGCTGGCGGCTGCCGTCGTAGGTGAGGATCTGGATTGGTTCTTCGATCCGTGGCTTTACGAGGCGGGTAGACCCCGCTACGACTACGCAATCGATCTGACGGCACTGCCGGGCGATTCGACGCGGGTGGAATTGGTGATCACGCAAACCCAGACCGGGTTCAATCCCTACCGCATGCCGATCACCCTGCGCCTCGATCGAGCGGGGGCTCCAGACATATTCACGACCATCGTGGACAGCTCGAGCGTGCAACAGTTTCTATTCGACGTGAGCGGCACGGTTACCGACGTCGAGCCCGATCCAGACGGCTATGTTCTGGCGGGCTTTCGGAAGATTGTTTCTGCCGTCGAACGGCGTCCTCAGTTGTCCGACGCCACATCTCGCGACCCTCGAACCCACCAAACAGCGGCCAATGCTCTGCTGGCCCGGTCGATTTTTCGATAGACGGGAATCCCGTTACGCTGAAGCATGAGCACACTCGGGTCATAGAGGCGTCCGGAATCGACCGCCCCGACCATCGGTTTGTCGATCGATTGAAAAGTACGAATGATGCGGGCGGGGACTGATTCCATCGCAAACACATTTTCGCGATGCGCCCCGCTGAGATCCGGCGCAAGAATATCGAGAGTCGGCGTTGCCGGAATCGCCGAGACGATAATCATGTCGACACCCGGATCGCTCGCGACGATCTCCACGCTCGATGAGAAAGCCTCACTATCGGCCATCGGCGTTGTGTCCACCGGGTTGCCGGAATGGGCTATGGTGGGCAACACTTCGGAAAGCCGCCGTCGCGTCTCGTCTTCGAACTCCGCGAGCTCGAGACCGTATAGATGGTCGCCGACGGCGCCCGCCTCGAATCCGGCGTTGGTGACGACCGCGACCCGTTTTCCTTTGGGCGCGCGGCCATCGAGCATCGTGAGAGCCTTGGTGTAATCCTCGAAGCGATTCAGTGTCGGCGTCACGATGGCGCCTGCATCGGTGAGAAGTGCTTGGGCGACCTCGTAACTTCCCACCATCGAGGCAGTGTGGCTTGCGGCGGCACGCGCACCGTATTCCGTGCGCCCGGCCTTGTAGATGACAACTGCTTTTCCAGCCCTCGTCGCTCGCCGGGTCAGCCGAACGAATCGCTCTCCCTCTCCCGGCGGAAAGCCCTCGATGTAGAAACCGAAGACCGTCACATCGGGTTCATTTTCCAGGTAGTACTCTAGAAAATCGCTCGCTGTAAGGTCCATCTCGTTGCCGTAGCTCACCGATGCCCTGGGATGAATGATCCCGTCGAGGTTGCTGGTAAACGACACGAGATAGGCGCCGGATTGGCTGATCGCGACGAGATTGCTTCCCGGCGCGTCACTCAGAGGCAATTTGTACGAGGGGAGAAAAAAGGTGTTGTATTCTCGCTTGCTGACAATTCCCAGACAATTGCCGCCCACCAAGACAGGCCCGCCATCATCTCGCATCCTGGCCGCCTTCATCCCCTCTCGGATCTCGTTGGCGCGGCGAGTGTCTCCCGTTTCTGCGAACCCGCCGGTAATCAGAATGATCGAGCGCGCTCTATCCAGATCGACGAGCTCCGCGATCGCCCTGACGGCCACCTCGGCCGGAAGTGCCACAACGGCCAAATCCACTCTTTCCGGCAGATCCGCCACGCACTTGAAGCAGTGGATTCCGTCGATCCGACGTGCCTTTTCGTGAACGGCGAAGAGGTGACCATATTCGATCCCGTCCGATCTCTTGAGATTCTGCAGAATGATCCGCCCGGCATTCTGGCCGCGCGTCGAGGCGCCGATCACCGCGGCGCTTCTCGGGTGCAGGAGGTCCCGCACCGTAGCAATCGGTCTAGGGGGACGATCGGGTTGGGCCGGCTCGCCGATGCGTGCGAATCCGTCCAAGGCCACAAGGCGACCATCGACGGCGGCCATCGGATTGATCTCTAATTCGAGCAGACAGATGCCATCGATCTCACGTCGGGCAAGTGTGGCCAAACCGGATAGAGCCGCCGACAGGTTTTCTGCCGATACGGGGGTCTCACTATGCAGACGGCCTGGCCGCAGCGCCACTTCGCCGATCGGCGTTCGCTCGATGTCGCTCACCGCTTGGAGCACCGCCTCATCCGTGGCCGCGAGAATCGTCTTCGACTCACCACGGGTTACCCGTCCGTACCACTCCGTGAGCAAGCCGCCGATCCCAAATACGACCACTGGGCCGAATGCCTCGTCACGACGACAGCTCAGCAGATACTCCGCACCGGGAAGATCGGCGTCGAAGCCAATCCGTTGCGCTATCAGAGTGCCGGCAATCTCTGCGTCGGGAGCTCTCTCCGCGACATCGGCGAGCATTTCCTCTAGAGCCCACATCACCGCAACCGAATCGCGCTCGACGAAGCGCACCCCACCGACATCGCTCTTGTGGGTGAGAACGGGAGAGACAATCTTCAGGACGACATCGGGCGAAGGAATCGACTCGATCGCCTCGGATGAGGGGCTGGATCCGATCGGGACGAAGACGTGAGCAGGTGTGTCGATTCCCTGATCGGCGAGGAGAGCGTACACCTCGTGCTCGAAAAGACAGCTCCTACCAGCTTCGCGGGCTCGGCCGAAGATATCGGCCATGACGGCGCTCATGCGGATGCTCCTGCAGACCTGCGGCCCGATTGCCGACCCACGGGCGAGTTCGGTCTTGCTGTCGGTTCGGCACTATCAGAATGAAGCGGCTCAGTATAGCGCTTCACGAGGGGGGTGGTGGCGGCCGGAAGGGAAAGGGTCTAATCGAGCCCGTAGATCATCCCGAATATCGCTATTCCCGTGATCGAGGTGTATAGCCATACAGGAACCGTGATGCGGGCGATGCGGCGGTGCTTGGGGTGATTCCCCTTCACACCCAGATAGGCGGTTCGCAACACAATCGGCAGCGCCACTGCCGCCAGAACGGTGTGAGTCGAGAGGATGAAGAGATAGAAGGGCCGAATCGCATCGGGTCCGGTGAAATGCACGGTACCTTCCACGTAGTGTCGGATCACATAGAAGACGAGGAAGAGGAATGAAGCGGCGATCGCTCCCATCATGAGTCCCCGATGCAGGCGCTGCTTTCCTTGGTTGATCGCGTAGAGGGCGCCGACGACCTGGCAGAGCGCAGCGGCGTTCCAGAAGGCCTCGGCCTGAGATAGGAGACTCGGGGCCTGCGCCATCACCGGGCATCCAGGAGCAGGGCGCCGAGCACGATCGGCAAGTATGCCAATGAGTACAGAAACGCTCGCCGCGCCCAAAGGGAAGCACTCGATTCCCGTCCAGCGGCCCACGCGACCGCCACGAACCCCAGTCCCGCGAGGGACGCGGGAACTGCGTAGAGAAGTCCCGCGGCTCCGACGGGAAGGGCAAGAAGGCTCGTGATGGTGAGAGCTCCCGCCCAAATCGGGAGTCTCCGCCGTGCGACCTCCGGTCCGCGGCGAACCGAGAGCGTTGCTATGCCCCCTCGCCGGTAATCCTCTTCGTAGAGCAAAGAGAGGGCCAAGAAGTGGGGCATTTGCCAGAGGAAGAGGATGGCGAAGAGAACCGCACCTAGGCCGCCGATCCTTCCGGTGGCGGCAGCCCATCCCATCAAGGGCGGCATCGCACCCGCGAACGCCCCCACCTGAAGAGCAAAAGGACCAACACGCTTGAGTGGTGTGTAGGCGAGCACATAGATCAGCAACGCGGCCAGTCCCAAGGTCGCCGTCAGGCGATTGGCGGCCAGAACGAGTGTCGGCACGGCGATCGCTGCCGACATGAGGCCCACGCCCAAAGCCCAATTCGCGGGGATTCGACCATCGGGAAGTGGGCGCTTGCGCGTTCTCTCCATGCGGGCGTCGGTATCTCGCTCGATATAGCAATTCAGAGTATTCGCGGCCGCAACGAGGAGCCCCGTAGCGCAGATCGAGAGCATGCCGGCGATCCAGGGCATCGATTGAGGAGCGACGAAGATCCCGATCGCGGTCGTGATCAGCACGAAAACCGTGATCCTCGGCTTTCCCAGCCCCGCGATATCTCGCCCGAGATCGATTCTCGATGTTCCAGTAGCCGTGACAGTCATCCGCATGACTCCAGTGGCGCGCCGAGTCCCGGATGAGCTCGCTCGGAGTGCCGTTCGCGAATCCGCGGCGGCCGCTGAGCCAAAAGTTTCAGGGTCCACTGCTGCGCGAGAAGAAGCTCGGCGCCGGCCAGATGCGCGGTTACGAATGAAGCATCAATAAACGAATGGACCGTCCACATGCCCAATGCGATCTGGGCGATCACCAGGAACGGACCAGCCACGGCGTGACGCGCGAGATCGATTCTTCCGGCGCTCCTGGCACTTCGAATCGCACGCACCGCCGACCAAGTCACATACAGAGCGACCAGAAGTCCGAGCGCACGGTGTCCCATGTGCAACATCGCCGGCCCGCTGCCCGGTTCCGTCGGCCACCATGCTCCGTTGCAGAGAACAACCTGGTTGTTGCACGCAAGCCCCGCGCTGGTATGCCGCACGAGCGCTCCGACAACCAGCTGAACGTACACGAGAATGGTCCCGATCGACGCCAACCGGACAATGCCCCGGGACGGACTTTGCCTCGTTTGCGACCGATTCCCGTCTTGGATTCGCAGAGCGATTGCAATCAGGAGGCAGAAGAAAGCACTCCCCAGGGCCAGATGGGCGGTCGAGACCAGCGGTGGCAGGCGGAAGATCACCGTAAGCCCGCCAAGGGCGCCCTGAACCACCACAAGCAAGACTGCCGTCGCGGCCATCGTCTTCACTCGACGGGATCTCCGGACCAGCACGAGAAGACCGATGCTCAAGACGCCGACGAGAGAGGCCAGCAGACGGTGGCCGTGCTCGATTGCTACTCCTCCCTGCATCTCGGGGAAAACCTGGCCGTAGCAGAGGGGCCAATCCGGGCAGGCGAGCGACGAGCCTGTCGCGTGTACCAGGCCACCCCACACCAGAAGGCAGAAGGTCGTGATTACGCAAACCCAGGCGTACCGATGTAGAGTTGGCTCCGTCCCAAAGTCGGCGATTGTGTCGGTTGGGCCGATCGTGCGTTCGTTCATCGACATATCCGCTCAGACTTGGCGTCCGAGCTCCTTGAGATGATCGCCGTCTCTGATCATGATGGCGCCGGAATCGGTGTCGATCACTCCCGCGGATTTCCACCGGCTGAGGCAACGCACCAGAGCCTCGGTGGAGACTCCACACATCTGCGCCAAGTCGCGCCGAGAGAAGTCTTCTATGACCGGCTCCGACGGATCCCTGGTCTCGGCCAAATCGAGCAGAAGGAGCGCGAGCTTCGGTTCCAGCTTGGAACAGGACAGCAGTCCAATTCGGCTCGCGGCCCTGTGCAGCTCCAGCGCAAGCTCTCTGTAGAGCGCCCGTGCGAATTGAGAGCATTCGAGCGCAAGTACCTCGATTGTGGCCCGGTCGAAGGTGCAGACATTGCCCGCTCTCACGACTTCCGCGGAGTAGGCGTGATCTCCTCTGCCGAAGATCGACACGAGCCCGGCGAGTCGGCCCTGCCCGGCGGTATCGACGATCGTGTCTCGTCCACCGGGAGATCTTCGCGAGAACTTGAGCACGGCACTGTCTATGCAGTGCACATTCGAGACCTCCTCACCCTGCCTGAAGAGACAAGTACCGGCGCTGCGCAAGCGACTCTCTCGTTTGCCGTCCAGATCCCGCAATCGACTCTCACCCAAGGGTCCGAGAAAGAGATGGGTTCTCTTGGCGCATGTGAGGCAACTGCCTGTCGCTTCGTCGACGCCCGCGGCAAGGTTCGGATCGCGCGCGCTCATGGGGAAGAACGAGCCTCGTCGCCCGTCTTGTCACGCATGGCGATAGAGATGGTATCGATTTGGAGCCTCTCCGCTATTCTCTCGCGCTCGGCTGACCCGCGCAGCCCGGTGAGGTATTGAACATAGTGCGCCAACGACCAGATGTCCTCTTCGGATAGTCCGTCGATCCACGAGGGCATGGCCGTTCCAGGAATGCCGACAGCGATGGTTCGGTACAGGTCGGGAAGAGAGGTACCGTCTCGTAGCTCATTGAAAGTGAAATCAGGGGGTAAGACCATCATGGCCTGTTCACATCGCCCGAAACGACAGATTTGGTCATCCCCCCCGCACTCGTCGTCTTCCGAGCATGGAGGGTCTCCCGGCATCGGCCGCGTAAAAGTCGCGCTCGCTTTCGGAGCGGGACGCCAGAGGGATTCCCTGAAGCCGGCCACCGGAGCCATGCCTAGCTCCGCTCGATACTCGTTGATTCGCGCCGGCGTCTCGTACGCCGGGTGACACTGGTAACACATCACCATACTGTGATAGAGCGTCCGTCCCTGCTCGACGGCTGCTTCTTCGCTCTTCCCCTGCCATGGATCGGCACCGGGGAGCACCTGCTCACCAAGTTCGAAATCCTCGTCGCGCCATCCCTCGCCCTCAGGCGAAAAGGTCTTGATGTACTGGATGATGTCGTTCAGCTCCTCCTCCGGAACAGGCCAGGGAAGCATGGCGGTTCCTGAGAGCCCGTTCTTGACGATTCTCGCCAGATCCTCGTCGTGCGGCAATCCGTCGATCACGCCCGCGAACTTGAAGGTCGCCGCGCGGAGATCGCGCGGGGGAGTGCGCAGGCCAGTCGCCGATGGCCCCCGGCCGTCTCCCTTTTCTCCATGACAAGGATAGCAGTAGAAGCTGTAGGCCTCCCGCCCAGCGTTCAAGGTCGCCGCATCTACCTCGCGCCCCCCCAACCACTGCGATTGAACGAAGGGCTCCGGCGCCTCATAGGCGCATCCAACGCCGAAAACCGCGAGCGGAGTCAGCAGGACCAACATTCTCGTTAAGGCAACCGTCATATCCATCCGTGAACTCCCGAAAAGGCGATCAGCGACACCACGGTGAGGCAGTGTTCAGTGCTTCTCTTGGAGTTGCGCCCCGCCCGCAGCAACCACGCCGCCAGACCCGCAATCAACGCCGGCGGCATGAGGAGCAGCAGGCCGGTCGCCATGAGATAGGCGGCACCATTGTCGGTGCTCGCTCCCGCGCAGCTCGGACAAGCCCGCGCAGGAAAAGTCACTAGAGCCAGCATCAACGAAAGGAATGCGTATCTCACCACAAGTACACCAATCCATAGAGCGGTGGCCAGATGCCGACGACAAAGGTCCAATAGAGTCGCAGGGCCCTCAATCCATCACGGCGCCCATATTCATAGTACCCTTGGACTGCCCTGATCAAAACGAATCCCAGTACGGCCAGCGCAGCGGCGACATGAAGTCCGTGGCAGCCGACGATTGTGTAAAACAAGGCGCCGTATACACTAGAAGTGGTTGTGAGCCCGTAGCGCACGAGAAAGATCCACTCGGTTCCTTGCCCCACCAGAAAGAGGGCGCCCAACACGAACGCGGTCACGAGTTCGCGACGAAAGCGAATGCGGTCCGCGTTCTCGATTGCGGCAAGACTCCTCCACATGAAGAGGCCGCTCGCAATCAATACACAGGTATTGGCCCCAGTGGCTACCGCCGGCAATCGTGGCTGATCGAGCGGAGGCCAGATCCCGCTTTGCCCACGGAGGACGATATAGGCGCTGATCAACGCGCAGAATAGCATCACTTCGGATATCAAGAAGACAACGGTGCCCAGCACGGCGCTGGAAACGATCCGTCGGCTCGATGAGCAAATCTCTGCCTGAGCCATCGCGGACATCACGCCCCTTCCATTCGCCCGAAGACCCATACTATGTCAGGGACGAGCCCAATGTAGAGCACCGTGAGAACAGCCAGAAGCCCAATGACCAACACCTTGATGAAACGGGGTTCGACATTGAGGTGGATGAAGTGAGTGAGCACCAAGTAGGCTTTCACTGTAGCGATGGCGAAGATCGCCGCGACCACGATCGGTCCAGTCGAGACTGCAGCCAGCGCCAAGGAGATCGCCAATGCAGCGACCAGAATGCCAAAGACCATGAAGTAGTTCGAGCGATGTTCGGTAGTCTCACTCATGTGTCCTCACGAGGCCAGATAGAGGAGTGGAAAGAGGAAGATCCAGACGATGTCGACCAGATGCCAATACATGCCGACGCATTCGACCCGCGCACTATGCTCTCCTCGCCGCACACTCCGAGATACGGCGATCATGGCAATCATCCCTCCGACGACATGCAAGCCGTGCAATCCGGTCATCAAGTAGTAGAACGACCAGAAGAGGTTGGTCACCGGGGTGAAGCCCGCATGAAGCTCGTGGGTGTACTCGTAGGCCTTGATTGCCAGAAACACCAAACCGAAAGCAACGGTTGTCAGGAGCAGCTTCGACGCCTTCTCCAATTTCCCCTCTTCCACGGCTTGGTGGGCGAGCACGACGGCCAGGCTGCTCGTGAGCAAGACCATCGTATTGATCGCGCCCGCCGCGTTGATCGTGTGCGACGCGTACTCCCCCCACTCCGGGTGGTGCAAGCGCACGAGAACATAGGCCACGATGAGTCCACCAAAGATGGCGACTTCCGAGGCGAGAAACCACCAGATCGCCATGCGCGAATTCGGCAATTCCGTAGCGGTTTCCATCGGCTGCTCGATGATCGCTGAATTGGTCACGGTTCAGCTCGCGGTTTCGGAGATTGCGGTGTCGGGCTCGAGCGCTTCGGCCGGTGGCTCGAATTGCGGAATCCAATCAGGCCCCTCGCCTGGCGGACTGTAGACGTAGGGCCCGCGGTATGCGGTTTGCGGCTCGTCAAAATTCCCATGCGGCGGCGGAGACGCGGTTGCCCACTCCAGGGTAGTCGCCTCCCAGGGATTCCGGCCGGCCGGTTTCCCCCGAACCATGCTGGCGAAGAAATTGTAGACAAAGGGCACCTGTGCAGCCAGCAAGCCGATCACTCCAATGGTCGAGAGAACTTGCAGCCCTTGCCCGTCCCGCAGGAACTCGAAGATCTGTGGATTGGCGATCCTCCTGTGATGCCCCATCAAGCCGAGCGCGAATTGCGGAATGAAGGTCAAATTGAAAAAGAAGAAGGTGCCGGCAAAATGGACCCAGCCCAATCCCTCGTTCATGAGTCGCCCAAAGAGCTTCGGATACCAGAAGTAGATGCCGGAGAAGGTCGCGAAAAAGACGATCGGCACCAGGGTGTAGTGGAAATGAGCGACGACGAAATATGTGTCGTGAATGAAGATATCCGCGGCGGCGGATCCATTGATGACTCCGGTCACGCCGCCGATCATGAACAGTGCAATCATCGCCAGCGTGAACGCCATCGCGACGGTAAACCGGATGGATGCCTTGTACAGTGTTGCTATGAAAGCGAAGAGGTGAACAGCAAAGGGCACAGAGATCAGAATCGTCGTCACACTGAAAGGGAACGCTAGACGTGGATCGAGACCGCTGACGAACTGGTGATGCGCCCATACGACGAAGCTGAGCAGGCCCGCACTGATCACCGACCATACGATCGTGCGATAGCCGAAGATCGTTTTTCGCGAGAATGCACACAGCACCTCACCCATTATGCCGAGCGCGGGAAGCAGCAGTACGTAAACTTCGGGATGTCCAAAGAACCAGAATAGGTGCTGGAATAGCAGCGGATCTCCGCCTGCCGAGGGCGCGTAGAAGCCTGTGCCGAAGGATCGATCCAGCAACAACATAACCGCACCTGCGATCAACGGTCCCACCGCCAGCAAAAAAACGATGCTTGCTATGAGCTCTTCCCATACAAAGAGCGGCAGGTCCCACATCGACATGCCGGGCACCCGCATGTTGATCCCGGTGGTAATGATGTTGATTCCGCCGATGAGAAAAGCGACGAATTCGAGCGCGACCGCGAGAATCCACAGGTTCATGCCCCAGTTGACGCCTGATGCGTGTACCGTTCCGCTCAGAGGCGGATAGGCGGTCCAACCTCCGCCTGCGGCGCCCCCAGGCACGAAGAACGACGCGATGATTACAATTGTGCTGAGAAAAAAGACCCAGTAGGAGAGCATGTTGAGGCGGGGGAAGGCCATATCTTCCGCACCCACCATCAAGGGCACCAAGAGATTTCCGAACCCGGCGACAAGAATCGGCATCGCCACCCAAAAGACCATGATGGTGCCGTGCAAGGTGACTACTGAATTGTACGCATGGGGGGCGATCACTCCCAGCCCAACGATCGAGTCCCCCGGCCAGGCGAGCTGGCTTCGAAGCGCATATGCCAGAAAGCCGCCGAGCAGTGCCATGAACAGCCCCGTGATCATATACTGCTTTGCGATCACCTTGTGATCGACGCTGAATATGTATTTTCGAACGAAGCTCTCGGGTTCGCCGTGGCTCATCGTCTCGCGTCTCCTAAAGGGACTGTTGCTCGGCCATCGTCGAAGACCATGCATCGAAGATTTCAGGCGGTTGAACCGTGAGTCGTCCCCGCATCGCCGTATGAGATGCTCCGCAAAGCTCGGCGCAAGCGATCTCGTATCGACCGTCGGCGGTCGCCTCGAACCAGCCCGGTATGCTGCGCCCCGGCACTGCATCTTGCTTCAGACGCAAGACCGGTACCCAGAAGGAGTGCAATACATCGGCCGACTCGAGTTGAAACCGAACGACTCGGTCGCGCGGAACATAGAGATCGGTGATCGCTTCGAAGTCGTCGGCCGTATCGAGCTCTCCATCAGGACCGGCGTAGGTGAAGGTCCAGACGAACTGGCGACCAGTGACGCGAATGAGCAGATCTGGTTCCGGCAGCTCCAGCTTCACTTCATCCCACACTGGAGCACTCCGCGCCTCGATCCCGATGTCACAGATCGTCACGAACACGGCGGGAACCAATATCCATGCTTTGGCTCGCCAGGTGGTCGCCGGCAGCCATGCGGCGCGCCTCCCCTCTCGCCGACGATACCGGACGAGCAGGTAGACCAAGACCGCCTCGGTGGCGACGAGCCAGGCGAGGATGATCCGCCAGATGTAGGTGATCACTCCATCGATCTCTCCACCAAAGCTGGAGATGTTCTCAGGCAAGAAGTCGAGCATCTGACCTTCCTGGAGGCTCGTCACGAGCCGTCAGTGAGCACCGGCGAGCCGATAGGATTGATGATGATCAATGATGCGAATCAATGACCAGCATCATAAGCAGGGCCTCTACCCAAGTCAACCCTTTCCTTGATCGCCATCCGGTTGATCCGGAAAACAGCGACCGAAAACAGAGCACCGGCGTCCTTCAGAGAGGGCAGGCACGCCGGGTTGCAGACCTTTAGCCGTTGTCTATCAACGAGTAGCATGTTGGCACATTCCCTGCACAAGGTGGACCCTCGGTCGGCCCAAGTCGGCTTAACATCAACGCGCAGTTCTCGCCACCGCCCATCAGCCGGCGATCGACGGTGGCGCGAAACGCATGACTGAATCGAGGAAGAACATGAGACGAGCTACCGGAGCAACGAGCACAACCTTGGCCGCGGGCCTGATTCTCGCGGGCTGCGGGGAGGGCCTGCTGGGCGATTCGATCGACGACCTGGTTCGCAACGGCATCAACGACGACGGTGGGTCCGGTGTCGCGCTGAGCTGGGACGCGGAGCAGAGCCCGGACCTCGCAATTTCAACCGAGGGCATCGCGTCTTTCGGGCGAAACTACGATGATGTCGATACGGACTATTCCATTCAAAGGGAGGGGGATCGCGCCGATGCCGAGGTGCTCAGGACCGCCTCGGGCGAGCTCGAGGTCGTCCTCGATGATGGATCGACCTACAACAAATCGATTTCGAACGACGTCGCGTCGCGCAATGTCGTCGCCAGAGAAAACGCCGGCGGCAAGTGGAACCTGGATCAAGTTTCGATCTACGAGGGGCGATCGGAAGATGGGGAGACCGAGATCGTTCGGGTGACGGTCATGTGGGGCGACCACACTGTGGTCTTCGACGATCTGGATGCGCTCCATGATGTCGGGGTCCTTACTTTCGCCCCCGGCGAGGAGATCACGGTCACGGTCGAGGCCAACGATTCCGACGTAGTCGGAGTGATCCACCAGCTCACCGCAGATGTGACACCGCTCTCGCAAAGACTGCTCGATCCGGTCAATGCGACCGAGCTCCGAAACGTCTACAACGCGCCCGACGAAGCAGGGCGCTATTTCACCTATGTCGATCTCTTCGACCACGAAGCGATCACGGACGAAACGTCCCCGTACTCCGCTGCCGCATGGGGCATGCCGTACCACGTCGAGCCATAAAGCTCGCGAGGAAGACCGAGCCGAGGGTCCGCGAAGTTGTTTCTTCGCGGGCTCTTTGTTGTGTACGGTCGATTCGAGTTCCCTGGGGATACGATCCCCGAGAAGGCTCCTCCAACCCAGATCGTCGCGACGACAGGAGTATTCGCCCATGGCCATCCTTCGCCCCTTCGCAGCCGTCCGCCCCGATCCCGCGCAAGCGGCGAGCGTGGCGAGCGTTCCCTACGATGTCGTTGACACAGAAGAGGCTCGCGCCCTGGCCGCGGGGAACGATCGGAGCTTCCTCCGCGTCGTTCGCCCCGAAATAGACCTCGAGGAAGGAACCGATCCGTACGACGAGTCCGTCTACCAACAAGGGCGCACGAACCTGGATCGATTGATCGCCTCGCGAGTACTCGTCCAGGACGATGAACCGGCGCTCTACCTCTATCGCCAGAAGATGGGCGCGCACACCCAGGTCGGTGTGGTCGGCTGCTGCTCGGTGGACGAGTACGACGCCGATACGATCAAGAAGCATGAGACGACGCGACCCGAGAAAGAAAACGATCGCACCAAGCACCTACTCTCGCTACGCGCGCATGCGGGGCCGGTATTCCTCACCTACCGCGGTGAGCCCACGGTCGACCGAATGGTGAGAGAAGTGATCGAGTCCACCGAGCCGGTCTACGATTTCATGGCCCCCGACGGCATCGCCCATGCGGTCTGGCGGGTCGTCGACTCCAGTCCATTCGAGCGGGCGTTCGAGCTGGTCCCCTCTCTGTACGTGGCGGATGGCCACCATCGTGCGGCCTCGGCGAGCCGCGCGAGAGCTGTGCTTCGTGATGTCCAGGAGGCCGGCGGAAAGGGCGGCGAGTACGATCGCTTTCTTGCCGTTCTCTTCCCGGCGGATCAGCTGCGAATCCTGGCCTACAATCGAATCGTTCACGACCTGGCCGAGCACACCACCGACGAACTGCTTTCGAATCTGGACGCAGTGTTCGAGATCGTCGAAGACGCGGCGTCGATCCCACCCCGACGCGGACACTTCTCCGCCTATTTGGGGGGCCGTTGGTACGGTCTGCGCGCGCCAAGGTCCGCATTGGCCGACCCCGACCCTGTCGCCTCGCTCGATGCCGCGATCCTCCAATCCACCGTACTGGGGCCTCTGCTGGGCATCTCCGACCCTCGCACATCGAAACGGATCGAATTCGTCGGAGGGATTCGGGGAACGACCGAGCTTCAGAGAAGGGTGGACCGCCGTGGGTCGGGGATTGCATTCTCGCTCCATCCACTCAGCGTCGACCAACTGATGGCGGTCGCCGACGCGGGCAGGGTCCTTCCCCCGAAATCGACGTGGTTCGAACCCAAGCTCCGATCGGGATTGGTCATCCACCTGTTTTGAAAGAAAAGACATGAGTCGGGCCGAGACGGCCTGAAAGGACGAGCATGAGAATCCTCTTGGCGGACAAGTTTCCCGAGACCGGGCTCGAAGCAATGCGCGCGCTCGGCTGCGACCTGACCTGTGATCCGGAGCTCAACGGCGAACCTCTCAAAGAAGCGCTGGCGGGCGAGAATCCCGAGGTGCTCATCGTGCGCAGCACGCGCGTGGAGGAAGCCCATTTGGACTGCGCGCCGAAACTTGGCCTGATCATCCGGGCCGGTGCGGGCTTCAACAACATCGATGTCTCGGCGGCCTCCGCCCGAGGAATCTATGTGGCGAACTGCCCGGGGAGGAATGCGGTCGCGGTCGCCGAGCTAGCCTTCGCCCACCTGTTGTCGACCGATCGACGATTGGTTGATGGTGCGCTCGAGCTCCGCAAAGGGCGCTGGAACAAGAAGGAGTTCGCGAAGGCAGCGGGGATCAAAGGCAAAACCTTGGGTCTCGTCGGGCTCGGCAATATCGGGAGCGAGATGATCCCCCGCGCCAAGGCTTTCGAAATGAACGTCGTAGCATGGAGCCGGTCCCTGACGTCGGAGGAGGCCGAGAGGTGCGGTGTGATGAGAGCGAGCTCGCCCGAAGAGGTTGCTGGACAATGCGATATCATGAGCATCCATCTCGCATTGAACGATGAGACGCGCGGCCTGATCGACGACAGGGTTCTCGGCGCGCTCCCGCACGGCGCCCTCGTTATCAACACGGCACGTGCAGAGCTTCTGGATCAACCCTCACTGGAGCGCCATCTGCGATCTGGGCGCCTGCGGGCCGCGCTCGATGTTTTCACGGGTGAGCCGTCCGCCAAGACCGGCGAAATCGACTCCTCTCTCTTTCGTCTTCCCGGCGTGCAGGGGAGTCACCACATTGGGGCCTCCACCATCCAGGCCCAGGATGCCGTCGCTGCCGAAACGGTGCGAATCGTGAAGACTATGATCGAAGAGAGCGATGTACCCAACTGCGTGAATCTCGCCAGCCGAACAGCGGCTTCACATGTGATCGTGATTCGTCACCGTGATCGAGTCGGTGTTCTGGCAAATGTGCTCGATCGGCTCCGTGCCGCGCGGATCAACGTTCAGCAGATGGAAAACGTCGTCTTCTTGGGCGGCGAGGCGGCGGTAGCGCGCATCGAGCTCGATCGCGATCCCGAGACCGAAACCTTGAAGGAGATCCGCGCGAGTGAGCATGTGCTCGCGGTCGAAGTGCACGCACTCGATAACTGAGTGACTGGAGAAACAAGCAATGACAAAGCGCGCCATCAATTTCAGCGCCGGCCCCGCGATTCTGCCTCTATCTGTTCTCGAGGAGGCCCGGCGAGATCTCGTGGACTACCAGGGCACCGGAATGAGTGTCATGGAAATGAGCCACCGCTCACCAGCATACGACGAGATTCACCTGGGAGCTGTAGCGACACTTCGGCGCTTGCTCCAAGCAGAGGACGAGCACGACATTCTCTTCTTACAAGGAGGTGCGAGCCTACAATTCTCGATGGTGCCGATGAATCTGATGTTCCAGGCTCGACGGGCGGACTATGTCGACACCGGCGCCTGGTCGGCCAAGGCAATCGCGGAGGCCGGTAAGGTCGGGGAGGTTCGTATCGCGGGCAGCTCCCGAGAGGAATCCTATACTCGAATTCCTCGCCAGAACGAGCTCGATCTCGATCCCTCAGCCGACTACATACATATCACCACGAACAACACTATTTACGGAACGGAATGGGACTACATTCCGGAGACCGGCTCTGTTCCGTTGGTCGCCGATGTCTCGTCCGATATCATGTCGAAGCCGATTGACATGACCAGATTCGGACTGATCTACGCTGGTGCGCAGAAGAACTTGGGACCGGCGGGAGTATCGCTTGTGGTCATAAGGAAGGACGTGCAGGACAGAGCCCCCAAGACGATCGGCTCGATGCTCCGGTATCGAACCCATGCCGAAAAGGGCTCCCTGTACAATACTCCGGCCTGCTGGGCGATCTATATCGTGGGACTCGTCGCCCGCTGGGTGGAAGGCCAAGGTGGACTCGATTCGATGCAGAGGGCCAATGAGGAGAAGGCCGGGTTCATTTACGACATTCTCGACCAAGAGGCTTTCTATCGAGGAACCGCGCGGAGGGAGAGTCGCTCTCTGATGAACATTCCTTTCCGCCTGCCGACCGAGGAACTGGAGCGGCGGTTCGTTGCCGAAGCATCAGCCGAAGGAATGACGAACCTCAAAGGACATCGATCGGTAGGAGGAATTCGCGCCTCGATCTACAATGCGATGCCGCGTTCTGGGGTCGAGACCTTGGTCGCGTTCATGCAAGAATTCGAGCGCAAGCATGGATAGCCTCAGACCTAGTTAGGATTGGGCATGCAGTTTTCGGTTCTGCCCTCGGACGAAACGCGACAAGACTCTGCGCGGAAGATCGGCGACGTTCTGCAGGTGGTGTCGGCTGCGAAGGATTGGAGCCCTCGAGCCGAAGACCTGGACCGCCGCTCATTCTGGCTGGATCGGGTTTTCGCCGTGACGGTCCTGATCTCCACTGCGCCCCTTTTGCTTGCCATCGCGTTGGCGATCAAGGCGGAGGCCCCTAGAGCGCCGATCCTCTTCCGGCAATGGCGGACCGGCCTCGGTGGCCGGCGCTTCAAGTTGTGGAAATTCAGAACGATGGTTCCCGAGGCGGAAAGGACGAAACCCGCGCTCGCCCATCTGAGCCTCGTGGCCTGGCCCGACTTCAAGGTGCCGGACGATCCGCGCATCACCGGCGTCGGGCGGATCCTACGGCGCTTCGCGATCGATGAGATCCCAAACTTCGTCAATGTGCTGATGGGCGACATGAAAGTGGTCGGTCCGCGACCCACCTCATTCCCCGCCAGCAGTTACGCGCCGTGGCAACGAGCGCGGCTGCGGGTTCCGCCCGGGGTGACCGGGGCGTGGCAGATAGCTCGCGCGCGCGAAGAGGGATTCGATGCCCGAGTTGCACACGATCTGCGCTACATCGCCATTCGCGACCTCGGAACCGACCTGCGAATCTTGGCCGCCACGATTCCGGCCGTCCTTCGGCGTCGCGCGGCCTACTAGAGTGAGCGCGTGACGCCCAACCGATCCCCCCGGCCGAG
>NYZA01000119.1 GCA_002686955.1 Gemmatimonadota bacterium | reverse complement strand
TTCTCCGGTGGCAATAGCGGAGGGGCCACACCCGTTCCCATCTCGAACACGGAAGTTAAGCCCTCCAGCGCCGATGGTACTGCTCGGGCGACCGTGTGGGAGAGTAGGACGCCGCCGGGATACTCAATTGGCCCGCGCTGGGAACGCCTGGCGCGGGCCATTTTGTGTTATGGTACACGCGTGGGTGTGGCGACCGTCGCACCTCTGTCTAATGGAGCGCCGCCCTCTGGGGCCTTCGACGACGTTACGAAATGGCGCTCGACAGCGCTACGATTCTCCTCCGCTAAGAGAGCAGTCCACTCGTGATCACTTGGATGGAGGAGGTGTGGAAACTCTGATGGACATTGCTGAACTTCAGTCCAAGTCGATCGTGGACCTGTACGGTCTCGCCCAAGAGATGGAGCTCGCCTCTTTCAATGGGTTGGGCAAGCAGTCGCTGATCTACCGAATCCTGCAGACGACGGCCACCCACGACGAGGAGATGCTCGCCGAGGGCGTGCTCGACATTGCGCCGGATGGCCACGGTTTCCTGCGGTCGACGACCTACAACTACCTCGCCGGTCCCGACGACATCTATGTGTCTCCCACGCAGATAAAGGAGCTCCACTTGCAGAGGGGGGATTCGGTCGTTGGGCAAGTTCGAGCGCCACGAAACGGAGAGCGCTTCTTCGCGCTCTCGAAAGTCGAGGGGATCAACTACGAGGAACCGGAAGCCGCCGTCAGTCGAACCGCGTTCGACCGACTGACTCCTCTGTACCCGAATGAGCAGCTCCGGATGGAGAGCAACCCCGCGGATTGCACGACACGGATCATCGATCTGATGGCGCCGGTGGGCAAGGGGCAGCGGGGCCTCATCGTTGCGCCTCCAAAGGCCGGCAAGACGATCATATTGAAATCGATCGCGGCCGCGATCGCCGCCAATCATCCCGAGGTGGTTCTGATGGTCCTGCTCGTCGACGAGCGGCCCGAGGAAGTCACCGATATGAAGCGATGGGTCGACGGCGATGTGATCAGCTCGACCTTCGATGAAAAGGCGCAGCGCCACGCGGTGGTCAGCGATATGGTGATGGAGAAGGGGAAGCGGCTCGTGGAGCAGGGACACGATGTGGTGATTCTGCTCGACTCGCTGACCCGCCTGGCCCGCGCCTACAACACGCTCGCTCCCAAGAGCGGTCGGATTCTTTCGGGCGGCGTGGACGCTTCCGCGATGCAGAAGCCGAGGCGCTTTTTCGGCGCGGCGCGAAACGTGGAAGAGGGGGGCAGTCTCACGATCATCGCGACCTGTCTGATCGAAACCGGCAGCCGAATGGACGACGTGATCTTCGAGGAGTTCAAGGGCACGGGCAATATGGAGATGGTCCTCGATCGCGATCTCTCCGATCGGCGCATCTTCCCCGCGATCAACGTGCACAAGACCGGAACCCGCAAGGAAGATCTGTTGCTGGATGAGGCCGCGCTGAACAGGGTCTGGATCTTGCGAAAGTACCTGGCCGATCTGAATGCGATCGAGGCGATGGATTTTCTGATCGACCGCCTCTCCAAGAGCCCCGACAATCAGACCTTCTTGAAATCGATGAGCGTTTAGATGGGAAGGGCGCGGCAATTCTTGACTCGCCCACCACATCGGATCTAGCATTCATGGTTTCCACCTGCTATGGAGCGGCGACGTGAAGCAAGGCATTCACCCCAAGTACAAGCCGGTGCAAGTGACCTGCGCATGCGGCAATACCTTCGTGACCGGTTCGGTCATCGACAAGATCCACGTGGAAATCTGCGCGCAGTGCCACCCTTTCTTCACGGGTAAGCAGAAGCTGGTCGATACCGCGGGGCGGATCGAGCGTTTCGAGCGCAAGTACGGCAAGTCGAGCGAGTAACCCTCTACCTGGCGGGTGCCGAGATGGCCGGGAGCTTGATCGAGAAGCTCGGTGCTTTCGAGGCTCGGTACGAGGAGCTGGGGGAACGGCTCGGCGACCCCGAAACCGTCAAGGATCTCGACCTCTTCCGTTCACTGAGCAAGGAGTTCGCGCGTGTGCGCGAGATCGTCGAGGAGAGCAGGCTCTACGCCAAGCTGCGCCGGGACCTCGAAGAGGCGAATAGCCTGCTCGCCGAAGAGAACGACCCGGAGATTCTCGAGCTGGCGCGCGCGGAGCGGGACGAAGTCCAGCCCGCGATCGAAGCGGCGGAAGCCCGGCTTCAACTTCTGCTGCTCCCTCCCGACCCGAACGACGACAAGAACACGATCGTCGAGATCCGTGCGGGAACCGGGGGCGAGGAAGCATCGCTTTTCGCGGCGGATCTCTACCGCATGTACACGAGGTACGCCGAGGGGCGGGGCTGGAAGATCGAGCTGCTCGGCTCCACGCCGACCGACAAGGGTGGATTCCGCGAAGTGGTGATCGGCGTCGAGGGGGGCGAGGTGTTTCGCCGCCTGAAATTCGAGAGCGGTACCCATCGCGTTCAACGCGTTCCGGTTACCGAGGCGAGTGGGCGGATCCATACTTCGGCCGCGACCGTGGCGGTGCTCCCGGAGGCGGAATCGGTCGAGATCGACATCGCCGCCAACGATCTGAGGATCGACGTGTACCGATCGAGCGGACCAGGCGGCCAGAGCGTGAACACGACCGATTCGGCGGTCCGGATTACCCATCTTCCCACCGGCCTGGTCGTTACCTGCCAGGACGAGAAGTCGCAGCACAAGAACCGAGACAAGGCGATGAAGGTGCTCAGGGCCCGGCTCAAGAGCAAGCTGGAGCAAGAGCAGCAACAGGAGATCGCGGCGGCCAGAAAAGAGATGGTGGGCTCCGGTGATCGAAGTCAGCGGATTCGAACCTACAACTTCCCTCAGGGACGGGTGACCGATCACCGAATCGGCCTCACGCTCTACAAGCTGCCCGAAGTGATGGCGGGCGACATCGACGTGCTGATCGAGCCCCTGACCGAGGCGGATCGTGTTGCACGCCTGGATGCCTTGAGCGCGGAGTGAGCGCGGGACGGGAGAAGGTGTGGACGGTCATCGGGGTGCTGTGCTCCGCGACCGAGTATTTCGAGCGCCGGGGCGTGGAGAATCCTCGGGGGAATGCGGAGCTGCTGCTGGCCCACGTGCTGGAGTGCAAACGGATCGATCTCTATCTGGAACACGATCGCCCCCTAGCGCCAGAGGAAAGAGGGCCCTTCAAGGCGCTGATCAAAAGAAGGACCGGTGGGGAACCTTTGCAGTACATCGTGGGGCACACGGAGTTTCTGGGGATTGAGATAAGGGTGGGTCCCGGTGTGCTGATTCCGCGGCCGGAGACCGAGACTTTGGCGTCGGAGATCGTTCAGGTGGTCGAAGAGCGACCGCGGCAACGCATCGTCGATGCCGGTTGTGGCAGCGGGGCGCTAGCAATCTTCTTCGGGAAGCGCTGGCCTCGCGCAGAGGTCTTGGCGACGGACCGATCGCCGCGCGCCCTCGATTGCACCGCGGAGAACGCCCGAAGGCAATCGCTAGAGCGGGTTCGTTGCCTCGCGGCGGACCTTGGAGGGTTGCCCGTGCCGGACCGATCGGTCGACCTGGTCGTGAGCAATCCCCCCTATGTCGCGAGCGCGGAAATCGCGACTCTTCCTCGGGATATCAGGGGATTCGAGCCGCGGGAGGCGCTCGACGGCGGAGACGACGGTCTCGATCTGATCCGCGCGCTGATTCCCGAGGCGGCGAGAGCGCTGAAGCCGGGAGGTTGGTTGGGGATCGAGGTCGGCGCGGGGCAGGCGCGCTCAACCGCGGGGCTTTGCGAGGCCGCTTTTGATGGTCCGCGGGTGCATCGTGATCTGGCGGGGATCGAGCGGGTGATCCTCGCAAGACGGAAAGGGATTTGAATGATGGACCGATTCGTGATCGAAGGCGGCCGGCCCCTTCGCGGAGAGCTTCGCGTGAGTGGCTCCAAGAATGCCGCCTTGCCGATGTTGGCGGCGGCGCTCCTGGCCGATGGCGAGAGCGTTTTGCACAACGTGCCCGCGCTGCGCGATGTCGACTCGATGATCGAGCTCCTGGGCTCCATGGGCGCTCGGGTGACCCGCTCGGGCACCACGGTGACCATCGATCCCGCCCCCCTCGCGACGGCCGAGGCTCCCTACGAGTTCGTTCGCAAAATGCGGGCTTCGATCTACGTGTTGGGGCCGCTCCTCGCCCGCTTCGGACGGGCGCGGGTATCTCTTCCGGGCGGGTGCGCCTGGGGACCACGACCGGTCGATCTGCATATCGAGGGCATGAGGACTCTGGGCGCCGCGATCGAGCTCGATCACGGCTACATCGATGCCCGGGCGACCTCGTTGTTGGGCAAGCGAATCGTGCTAGATGTCGTCAGCGTCGGCGCGACGGCGAATCTGATGATGGCGGCCTGCCTGGCGGAAGGCACTACCTCGATCGTGAACGCGGCCAGAGAGCCACATATCTCCGCACTGGGCTCGTTCTTGGTTGAGATGGGAGCCCAGATTCAGGGCCTGGGGACCGATGTCGTCACCATCGAGGGCGTGGCGCGCCTCTCTCCCGCCGAGCATTCGGTCCGTCCAGATTACATCGAGGCGGGAACGATGGCGATCGCGTCGGCGGTGACCGGCGGCGACCTGCTCTTGCGCGATTTCCCGATGGAGGACTGTCGGCCAATGATGGCGCTGCTGGGCGATTCCGGTGTGTCGCTCGAAAGGGTGGATAGGGACGAAGCAGTGGAGACGGTGCGGATTCGGCGGCGAGGGCCATTGAGCGCGGTGTCGGTCACCACGGCTCCCCACCCCGGATTCCCGACCGACATGCAGGCACAGCTCATGGCGATGCTCGCCCTGGGCAGCGGCACCAGCGTGATTACCGAAGCGATCTACCCCGACCGCTTTTCACACGTGCCGGAGCTGCGCCGGATGGGAGCGCGGATCGAGCTGCACGGCAATGTGGCGGTGGTCGAGGGGGTGGAGCGCCTCGCGGGTGCGCCGGTCATGGCCACCGATCTCAGGGCGAGCGCCGCGATGGTGCTGGCTGGGCTGGTCGCCGAGGGGGAGACGATTCTGCGTCGCGTCTACCACATCGACCGGGGCTACGAGGCGATCGAGAAGAAGCTGCGGTCGGTGGGGGCGGAGATTCGGCGGGAAAAGTAGATCCTCTCGCTACCGGTCGAGCGCACCGCCCGCCACCCTTCGATCCCCCTCGCGGCGCGTGATCCCCTTCCGGTCGAGATGCTCGAGGAGCGGGATCAGGTACTTGCGCGTGCAACCGAAGTGTTCCCGAAGATCGCCTACAGCGAGCGATCCTCCCTCGGACAGCTTCTCAACCACCCAGTCTTCGATCTCCGCAAGGGCCTCCTTCGTCAAGGCGAGGTCGCGGGTGAGCTGAACGAGCTCGCCACCTTCGATCATCGCGTGGAAGACCGCTCGGGCCGCCTCTGCCGTCCCCGCGGATTCGATGACCTCTTTCGGAGAGGGCGGCGAAAAGCGGCTTTCGCCACCGAGCCTCTTCAGCCACGAATCGCGAAGCGCGAGATCGGCTTCGCTGAGCTCCACGCGGAAGCCGGGCAGCGCGATGCGGTCTCGCTCGCGCCTCACGATGCCGCGCGCGACCGCCAGCTCGACCAGATCGTCTCCGGGGATTCCGGCGTCGGCCTTTTCGAGCCGGCTCGCGGCTTCCCGACCGGAGATCCCCGCCTGGAGCGGGTTCTTCTCGTGATAGGTCGACGCGAGATTCTCGACGAAGGCAAGAGCGCGATCGACATGCTCGGTCGCGACGATCTTCCCGCCCGGCAGCATTGTCACAAAGCCTTCTCGCTGCGCGCTCACCAGCGCTTCCCCTTGGTCATTCGGCAGGGCGGCGCTCAGGCGTGGATCGTTTGCGTCGATCCCCGCAACCCCGGCCTGGCGAACCACTTCGGCGGCCAGCTCCTCTTCCGTCCCCCCTTCTCGAATGCCGAGCCCGCGCAGCACATCGGGTCTGCGCCGCCGGTGCTTGCGAGCCCAGGGGTCGAGCACGATCCCCCCGGCGATCGTCGTGACCGGCGAATAGCGACGCAGCACGAAACGGTCTCCCGGTAGGAGGGGCAGGGGTGCTTCCAGGCGAAGCTGGGCGAGACCGGTCGCGCCCGGGGCGATCGATTCCCCCTCGAGCGGGACCACCCGAGCCAGGCATTCGGCCGTTCCGTGGTGAAAATGGACTCTCTGCCGGTGCAGCAGCGCCTTCTCCTCGCCGCTCAACACCCGGATTCGGGCGTCGGCCATGTAGGCTGGGGAGAGCAGGCCGGGAGTGGCGACCGTCGTGCCCCGCGGCACCTCCGCCCGCTCGACTCCCACCAACGCAAGCGCCGTCCGTTGGCCCGCCCGTGCTCGCTTCGCGTCGTTCCCGTGCACCTGCACGTTTCGGATCCGCGCCAGCTTCCCCCCCGGTTCCACCGCGACCTTTTCACCGACCGCCACCCCGCCAGTCCAAACGGTGCCGGTGACCACTGTTCCGAATCCGCGCACCGAGAAGACCCGATCCACCGGCATCCTGAAGTCCCCGGTGCCCTCGCGCGCCGGAACCCGGGCGACCCTCTCCGCCAGGCGACTCAGCAGATCGTCCATCCCCTCCCCGGTGATGCTGCTCACCGGCACCACCGGCGCCCCTTCGAGCGCGGTGCCGATCAGCAGCTCCTCGACATCGAGGCGAACCAGCTCGAGCCACTCCGGATCATCGACCAGGTCGCGTTTGGTCAGCGCCACGATCCCCGCCTCGACTCCGAGCAGATCGATGATGTCGAGGTGCTCGCGGGTCTGCGGCATCACCCCTTCGTCCGCCGCGATCACCAGCGCGACCAGGTCGATCCCCCCGACCCCCGCCAGCATGTTGCGCACGAAACGCTCGTGACCGGGAACGTCGACGAGACCCACCCTCGTATCGTCGTCGAGGCGCAGCTCGGCGAATCCGAGATCGATCGAGATGCCGCGCTCCCGCTCTTCCTTCAGGCGATCGGTATCGACGCCGGTCAAAGCACGGACGAGCTCGGTCTTTCCGTGGTCGATATGACCCGCGGTTCCCGCGACGATGAAGCGTTGGCGCTCGGACACGATCAGTCGCCCGGTTGTTCATCGGGACGTCCGAAGAGGCGCCCCTCCATCACCAGCCAGTCCATCCCCGACTCGACGAAGGTGCGGGCGGCCTCTGACGGGGTGTGGACCATCGGCTGTCCGGCCCAGTTGAACGAAGTGTTGAGGAGGACCGGCACGCCGGTGCGCTTCTCGAACGCCTCGACGATTCCATAGTACGCCGGGTTTTCCCGCCGGCCGACGGTCTGGAGCCGAGCGGTTCCGTCGACATGGGTGACCGCGGGGATCTGCTCCCGCCGAGCGGGGCGAACCGAGACGACCTGGAGCATGTAGGGGGAGGGCGCGTCGCTCTCGAACCAGTCCCCCCTCTTCTCTTCGAGAACGACCGGAGCGAAGGGGCGATACGATTCCCGCTTCTTGATCTTGTGGTTGATCCGGTCTTTCATGTCGGCCCGGCGGGGATCGGCCAGGATCGATCGGTTGCCGAGGGCCCGAGGACCGATCTCCATTCTGCCGTGGAACCAGCCCACGACGGCCCCCTCGTCCAGAAGGCGCGCGGCTTCGTCGATCGGGTCGACGCCGGTGAGCTCAGGCAGCTTCCACTCCTTGGCGGCCTCATCGATCGTTCCGTCCCGCACCCCCGGCCCGAGGTAGACCGTGTCCATCGGGATTCGATCGGGCAAGAGGCGGGCGCGGACATGGAGGGCCGCTCCGAGCGAGGTGCCGGCGTCGTTCGCCGCGGGCTGAATGAAAAGGTTCTCGAATCGGGTTTCGCGCTGAATTCTGCCGTTCATCACGCTGTTGAGCACCACACCGCCGGCGAGGCAGAGATTCGGCGTGCCGGCTTGATCGTAGAGCTCGCGCGCCAGCGCCAGCCCGATCTCTTCGGTTCTGAGCTGCGCGGTGGCGGCGATGTCGGCGTGTCGGTCTTCGAGCTCGTCGTCGCGGCCGCGGGCCGGACCGAAGCGCTGCTCGAAGAGGGGGGAAAACCACCGCCGCGTGTCACGGTGGAAGAGGAAGTAGGAGAGATCGAGCCGAAACTGTCCCCCGTCGATCCAACGGACGATCTCGCGAAATGCGTCGATATGGACCGGCTTCCCGTAGGGGGCGAGTCCCATCACTTTCCCCTCGTGCGCGTTGTTGAGGTAGCCGAGGTACTCCGTCACGGTTGCGTAGAGCAGACCGAGGGAGTGGGGGAAGGGGACTTCGGCGAGCGGGGTCATATGAACGCCGTCGCCCACGCCGAGCCAGGTGGTCGACTGCTCGCCGTTGCCGTCGATGCAGAGGATCGCCGCGCGCTCGAAAGGGGAGAGCAGGAAGCAGCTCGCCGCGTGGGCGACATAGTGATCGACCCAATGGAAACGGAAGCGAGGCTTGCGACCCTTCCCCCGGAAGCGGCGCCGAATCTCTTTTTCCACGCGAGCGATCTTGAACCACTCCGATCCGTAGTCGCCGACCGCTCCCCCGAGCGATCCGGGAAAGCCCTTTAGCAGCTCGACGGCACGTTTGCCCAAGCCGAGCCAGGGGTTGTAGTAGAACGCGACATGATCGATGTCGCCGATTTCGGCGCCGCCGATCTCCAGACAGGCGGCGATCGACCGCTCGGGGAACGATCCGTCGTAACGGATTCTGCTCAGCCGTTCCTCTTCGACGCTGGCGACGATGCGCTCCTCGTCGACGAGGCTGGCGGAAGCGAAATTGTGGTAGCAGTTGATTCCCAGGATCTTCATGCGGAGCTTCTCTCGGGCAGAGCGCGAGGGTGGATCAGGCCGAGCCACTGGCCGATCGCGAGGATTGCGGCGACGAAGGTGGTCCACGCACCGACGCGGATGGCTTGGGGCCGATACTCCAGCTCGACCTCGTGCTCGCCGGGTGCGAGGGGAATCGCCTGGAAGATATGGTTCGCGCGCCAGGCTTGAGCCCGCTCACCGTCGAGCCGTGCCCGCCAGCCCGGTGCGGCCGCTTCGGTAACGACGAGCCACGCGGGTTTATCCACCCGTGCGTCGATCGCGATTCGTCCAGGCCGGTGGTCGATCTCGACCCAGCTCGGCCCGGCGGCGAGCTCGGCCGAGGAAGCGGAGACCTGCTCGAGCGTTGGAGCATCGGGCGGCACGACTACGATCCGGCGGGGATGAAACTCGGGATCGTCGAGAAGCCTCAGAGTGAGCCCGCCGCTGGGGGCGTGCAGGGCTTCCTCGACCAGGAATGCACGTGGAAGCGCGCGCCGGTTTTCGTAGATCTTGATCTCTTTGTTGTAGACGAGCCTCCAGTGCAGCAGCGGGGAGCCGCTCGACGCAAGGTCTCCCGTCGGTATGAAACGCGAAGACATCGCATAGCGAACGCCTAGCAGGTCGAGGATCGGACTCGCCAGTGCCTCGGCATCGGGGATGGCGATCACTTTCTTGAAGCCGACGAACATGTCCGGGTGGACTTGTGCGACGAGCTCTCCGTACGGCCTGGGGAGCAGCGCATTCGATCCCTGAATGTCGGCGATTCCAAACACCTGGCCGGAGTTTGGGGGCAGCACTTCTCTGAAGTCGCCGTAGCGGGTGATTCTCGATCCCTCGGCGGCGTTCGAAAGGAACCCGATCGACTCGGGCATATGAGATGGGTAGAACTCGTCCTGGAAGGTGAAGTAGCGGTCCGCCTCCATGGCGATGTCGACCGAGATCAGGTAGGCGGAACAGGCGACGAAGGCACGCGGCCCGATGATCCGCTGGCCGTAGAGAACGAGGATCACTACCGCCCCGGTCGAGAGGCCGAGCAGAACGATGATCCCCCTGAGCCAGGTATCGTAGTTCCAGTAAATCCGGCGCCGCGCAAGATCCCACGCCCCCGATCGGTTCTCGATCCAGTCGGCCGAGTGCCGAACCGATCTACCTCGGTCACCCAGCGCCTCCAGCCGCTCGTCGATCTCGCGGCTCGGCGGCACCACGAGCGTCAGGAGCACGGCCGCCAGGCCCACCTGGAGCGCGATCCAGCGCCCGGTTCGCCCGGGCCGTCGCGCGAGCAGTGCGTCGACCCCGAGAGCTCCGAGAACCGCGACGCCGGTCCCGTAGAGATAGGTGATTCGGCAGATGCGGCTGAACTTGAATCCGGGAAGGAAGGTGTGCGCCAAGCGGAAGGTGGGCCAGCCGAGCGTGAGTGTCAGCGAGATGAGCGACATCCCCAGAAAGAAGAGGGCGAGCTTCGGGCGGCGTCGGCGGGCGATGGCCGCTGCGGCGAGCACTAGGGGGAAGATGCCGGCGTAGCCGGAGTTCTCGAGATAGCTGTTCCGCCAGAAGTACGATTCATAGGCCTGGTCGCGCGTGGCCGAGCAGAACGCACCCAGCCAGGAATGCAAGGGGTCGCCGAAAAAGCCTGGCACCAGGTAGCTCACGAGCGCCTCGAAGGGGAGGAAGATCGCTCGGAAATCCTCGTAGGCGACCGCCTTCCTCCCGCTGATTTGGCTGAGCTCCAGAACCGGAAGGAGCTGCACCGCGGCCAGCACGAGGCCGAGCGCCAACGCCGCGCCGATCAAGAGACCCGGGCGAAGATCGCGCGTCTCGCGCCATTCCGCCGCCATCTTCGCCAGGCCGTACGCCACCACGGCGTAGAATGCGTAGACGGCGATCGGCGGGAATCCCCCCAGGATCGATAGGGCGACCGTGGCCGCGAGACAGGCGGCTGCCGCGTGCGGGCGATGCCCTCGGTGGATCCGCTCGATGAAGAGCAGGCTCGCCGGGAGCCAGATCCCCGAATCGGCGTTGGTGGGGTTGACCAGATGGGTGAGGAGGAAGGGATTGCTCTGGAAGATCAAGCCGCCGATCAGGGCCGCGCCTGGGCGCAGATTGAGCTCGCGGCAGAAGGCGTAGGTGAACGCTCCGGCCAGAAAGAGCTGCAGCCAGGCGAGCCACGCCATCGCCTCGTGAGGTTCGATCAGCAGATAAAGCAGGTTCGGCGGGTAGAAGAGCGCGGTATGGGGATCGGCCTGGAAAGGGAGCCCGGCGAAGTTCCAGGGGTTCCAGAGAGGCACGCGTCCGGCGAGCAGCTCGGAGCGAGCGAAGAGGCGGCGGGGATAGAAGGTCAGGGTGCCGTCGGTTCCGGCGTTGTTTTGCTCCGTGAGCTCCGCCGGCGTATTCCAGGGGGCGAAGAGCCGCATATCGTTGACGGCGAAGGTCTTGTCACCGACGAGTGGCTCTCGCAGCAGAAAGAGGGCGAATCCCGCCAGCAGCAGGAGTGCCCCCGCCGTCCCCCGGTGCCTTGTGTCAGCCAATGTAGCCCAACCCCTTGAGCTGATCTCTAACCTGCTGGAGCTCGTCGTCGCTCGGAGCCTCCGCGGAGCCTTCACCCGGGCCGTAGTCTTCGGTGAGGACGGGATTCGCCCGCGCGTGCTCCTCCGTCAACGCCTCGCGGAGCACCCGCCCCTCCATCCGGTCGGATACGGGCGCCCCGAGCAGGTGGAGCAGAGTGGGCGCGACATCGAGCATGTGCGCCTCGGTGATCCGGTGGCCGCGCCGGATCGATGGACCGGCGATGGTGAACATCCCGTCCATTCGATGATCCCCACTCTGGCCGAAGTTCGGCAGGACGAAGCTGTTGGCGATGAAGTCGAGAACGCCCAACGCTTTCCACCGCATGTCTTTCGGCAGGAATAGGATGTCTGGCGCCCGATCTACGAGCTCGCCCCTGTAGAGCTCCTCACGGCGCCACACCGATTCGAAGAGGAGCTCTCGCCCGCCCGGCTCGGTCAGCGCGGCGAGGTCGGAGATTATGCGGGTCCTCGCCGCCTCGTACTCCTCGCCGGGGTCGAGGATCCCCTCGGGCTCGCGGCCCCTCACATTCATGTAGATCTGGCCGAAGTTCCCCTTGCTGTAGGCCACCGTGCGGCTCCAGTCCACGTCGGCGAAGGAGAGGAAGAAGTTCGAGACGAAGGCCAGCTGCTTGTGGCGTGTTCCGATCCCGCCGGAATGTCTCAGATGGCCGAGTCCGAGCTTGTCGGCGATTCGGTACGCGAGGTCGGGAGTGAATCCACTCCGGAAGAGAGCGGCGCGGATTCGCGAGAGCGCCCCCTTCCGCAGCACCAGGTAGCCGCGCTCCAGGAGCCAACAGTTGAGGACGAGATATCGGTGAACCGGGCCGAACCCGTGGTCGGAGAGGAGACAGATCGTTCCGTCCACCCCCAGCCATTTCCGAATCCGAGGGATCGCCGCGTCGAGCTCGTCGAAGTAGTCGGCGATCTTCGGCGCCCACGCGGCGCCCTCCTCGGGATCGTGCGCGGGATGGCTCGGATCGAGCACGTGCCAGAGCTCGTGCTGGAGGCGGTCGCTCCCGAAGACGTGGTGGATCACCAGGTCCCAGTCCCGGGTCCGGGTCAGATGCTCCACCACCCCCAACTTGTAACGAAAGACCTCGCGCGCCTCGTCCAGGAGCTCACCGATCCCCCCTTTGCGATAGATCTTCTTGAAGTGCAGGCGGTAAGGGCCGAATCGCTGCTCGATTTCGTCGATCAGCTCGGGCGGCCAGCTCAGCCGTCGATCCCCTTGCGGCGCCAGGAAATCCGCCACGAGAGCCCCCTCCATCGGTTTTGGTGGCCAGGTGGGGGGCAGATTCACGACGATCGATCGCAAGCCGTGCTGCGCAGCCAGATCCCAGAGTGTACGCCCGTGCAGGGAGTGGGCCGAGGCGGCTTCTTCACGCAGGGCGCCGTCGCGCCGGAGCAGGGTCATGTCGAAGATGCCGTGGCTTCCGGGATTGGTGCCTGTTGCGAACGACGACCAGCTCGTCGCCGTGACCGGCGGGAAGACGGTCGGAAGGGGGCCGGACGCGCCTTCGTCGATGAGAGCGCGCAGGTTCGGCAGCCTTCCCTCGTCCATCCACGGTCTCAGCAGATCGAAAGAGACGCCGTCCCAGGCGAAGACGTAGAGCTTGGCCATCAGCTCTTGTTCCGCTTGGGTAGGAGCTCTTCGATGCGAAGTCGCAGCACGGTCAGGTAGCCGGTGAGGAGCTTGCCGAAGGTCAGATGCGAGGTGCCCACCCGCCTGTTGACGAAGCGGATCGGGATTTCGCCGATATCGAGCTTCGCGCGGTGTGCGCGGTAGAGCACCTCTTGAACGATCGCGGGGCCGAAGCTCTTGAGCGAGATCGGATCGATCGCCTCCATCGCGGAGCGCCGGTAGGCCCGAAAACCTGAGTTGCAGTCGCGCACACGAAGGCCGAGCACGACCCGCGTGAAGCTATTGGCGGCGATCGTGAGGGTCTTACGCCCGATTCCGCGGTCCGCGTCGCTGCCTCCGTCGATACCGCGGGACCCCAAGACCACGTCGTAGCGCTCGAGAGCGTTCAACATCGCGGGGATGTGGACCGGATCGTGGGAGAGATCGGCGTCCATTTCGACGATGCGTTGGGCGCCCATCCGTAACGCCTCGATGAAGCCGTCGCGGCCGGCGAGACCGCGGCCTTGCAAGCCCTGCCGGTGCAAGAGATGCAGCCGTGTGTCTTCGCGGGCCAGGTCGCGAACCAGCTCCCAGGTGCCGTCGGGGGAGTTGTCGTCGACCACCAACACGTCGACCTCGATGGGCAGGGCGCGCAGGCGCCCGAGGAGCGGGCGGATATTCTCTCGCTCGTTCAGCGTGGGGACCACCACCAGGGCGGAGGCGCGGATCGTCATGGGCGGAGATTACCGGAAGCCAGCTCGATCGCGCGTTTTCGGGTGCTCTCTCTGGGGTCGAGCCGGGTCGCCCGGACCAGGTGGGGACGCGCCGACTCGGTGTCGCCCAGGCGGATGAACGCCTCCGCCAGCGCCAGTTGCGCGATGGCGTCACCGGCGTCGAAGGCGATCGCCTCGCGAAGCCGAGCGACCGCTTCGTCGGGGCGATCGAGGGCGAGCAGGGCGCGCCCCGCCTCCCGGTGCGCGGTGGCCGAGGGCATCTCCTCGATCGCGTGCAATGCCAGGGGCAGACAGTTCGCCGGCTCTCCCCGCCGCAGCCATTCCGACGCCAAGCGCAGCCGCGGCGCCGGCGAGAGCGCCGCGTCTTCGGATGCCTTCTCCATCATCGCCCTCGCGTCGGGATCGCCCGCGCGGCTACGCGCGATCGCTTCTCCGACGCGCGAGATCGCATCGCGCGGATCGGCCGCTAGCGCCTTCGCGTAGATTTCGGCGGCGATTCTCGGACTGCCGAAGGAGAGCGCGGTCGAGGCGATCCTCCGCAGCTCCTCTGGGCGGGCCGACGCGGCGGCTTCGATCAGCATTCGCCGGGCGCTCGCATCGTCTTCGCTTGCCCGCGCCATCAAGAGCCGCGCGCGTAGATCAGAAGTCTCCGCCAAGAGCGGCAACAGGATGCCGGCGGCTTCGTTCGGCCTGTCGATGTCGATGAGTCCCTCGGCGCAATCGAGGGCGAGCTCGGTGTCGTCCGGAGCGAGCGAGACGGCGCGGCTGAAAAGCGGCGCGGCTTCGGTCCGCTCTCCGGAAGCCGCGCGGATGCGGGCGTGGGCCAACGCGATCTCGGTGCTCAGCGGGAAGTCGGAGGCGGCATTGTTCAGCAAGGCATTGGCGCGTTCGGGTTGGGCCGCGGCGAGGAGGTGGGAGGCGAGCGCAACGATGCCCTCTGCTTCGATCGGCCCCGGGGCGCTCTCCACGACGCCGGCGGCGCGCTGCGGGTCTCCGGCCGCGGCGATGTGGTGGGCCAGGCGGCGGTAGGCTTCGTGATCGCCGGGGCGC
>NYZA01000118.1 GCA_002686955.1 Gemmatimonadota bacterium | reverse complement strand
CAGATACCCCCCACCACCGTTTCGACGCTGCACACGGCGGCGATCCGAAGCCAGCCGCTTGGAGCGCCGAGCACGAGCGCGATGAGCAGTACATCGGGCGGGATCGGAAAAAACGAGGACTCGGCGAAGGAGAGCGCGGCCAGGGCCGGGATGCCGTACGGCGTATCGGCCCAATGGAGGACCCAGTCGTAGAGTCGGCGAACGATTCCGGGCGATTGCGTTTCTACGGACATGGCCAGCCTTCCGCGCCGATCAGGGGAACGAATCGGCAGGTGTCGTTCGTCTTGGACGAGAACCGGTCACCCGAGCGCTCGATGACGACCAGCTCCTGCCGATCGGCCTGACCCACGGGGCAGACCAGGCGCCCTCCGTCGGCCAATTGAGAGAGAAGCCCATCGGGCAGGCGTGGCGCGCCGGCCGTGACCAGAATGCGATCGAAGGGCGCCGCCTCGCGCCAGCCGATCGCGCCGTCCCCCGTGCGAAAGAGCACGTTGCGGTAACCCAGGGTGCCCAGCAGATCCTTGGCTCTCGCAGCGAGCGCTTCGATCACTTCGATCGTGAAGACCCACGCCGAGAGCTCGGCCAGAAGCGCGGTCTGATAGCCGGAGCCGGTGCCGACCTCGAGGATGCGGTTTCGCGAGCGCGGATCGAGCAGCTCGGTCATGCGGGCCTGTGTCGCTGCGCTCGAAATCGTCTGTCCCGACCCGATCGGCAGGGAGTCGAGCTTGTAAGCCGCTTCGGAAAGCCCCGGATCGACGAAGCGGTGCCGCGGAAGGCGGGCGAAAACAGCGAGCAGGCGTTCGGAGCACGCATCCTCGGCGCTCAGCCGAGAGACCATGCCGTCGCGGCGGCCCTGCCAGCCATCGGTGCGTCCGGGCGCTCCTTCGATTCCGGCATTTCTGTGGTGGGGCATAATTCGTTGAGCCACAATAGGATCGCAAAGCTCAGCAGGCTACCAGAAGAGGCTCTGGGTCACAAGTCGAACGAAATTCCAGGTATCGCGAACATCTCGAATATGGCTCCTCTCCCCCGCATAGATCGTTCGGATCGGCACCGAGCCGATCCTGAAACCGGCACGCGCGGCGCGGATCAGCAGCTCCGACTCGCACTGGAACTCGACCGTCGAGAGCTCCACCGCACGAAGGATCTCGCCCCGAATGAAACGGAATCCGCATTGGCTGTCCTCGATGCATTGGCCGGTGCGCCAGCTCAGAATCAGTGAGGTGAGGGTGTTGCTGGTGCGCCGCTTCGCCGGCATCCCCTTTCTCGGTCGTTCGCCGACGACCAGATCGTAATCGCCCACCGCAGCTGCATCATGGAAGAGGGGGATCTGGGCCGGATCGTGCTGCCCGTCCGCGTCGAGGGTGATTACCCCGTCGAACCCCACCGCGATCGCATGCGCGAAGGCGGTGCGCAGGGCGGCCCCCTTCCCCCGGTTGATAGGGTGTGAGATGAGCTCGCATCCCGCCGCGCGGGCAACCGCGCCCGTGTCGTCGGTCGATCCATCGTCGACCACGAGCACCGGCGCCGGACATGCGGCCGCGACCCGGGCCAGTGTCGGCGCCGCCTGGTAGGCGGGGATGATCGTCAGGATGCGTTGCGGCTGCATGGCATGACAGTGCGCGCAAAACCGCCCGATGAGCGGATCGGCTCACCGGGCGGTGGAGGATGGTCGGGGCGACTGGATTTGAACCAGCGACCACCCGCCCCCCAGACGGGTGCGCTACCGGGCTGCGCTACGCCCCGAACGGGGGTCACGGTAGCGATGGTGATCGCGAGGAGTCAACCTCGACCATCACCGGGACCCCTCTCCAACAGGCGGGCCAACTCCGTGATATCGACTCGGATCGAATCGAGCACGGCTTTGGCGCTCAAAGCCTCGGCCCAGATCTCGACCTCGTCCGATTCTCCGATCGCTTCGAGGCGGCGGCGCGCCCCGGCGATGGTGAACCCCTCCTTGTGAAGCAGACGGTGGACCAGGAGCACCCGCTTCAAATCGGCCGGCTGGTAGACACGGTTGCCCGCACGGTTCTTCCGCGGGCGTAGGAAGGGGAACTCGGTCTCCCAGAATCGGAGGACCGAGGGTTTGACCCCGACCATCTTGGCCGCTTCACCGATGGTGTAGTACATCCGTTTCTCAGCTCGGGTGTGGTGGTTCGTTCTCACGATCTTAGGTCCTCTCCCGGGCCGGATCCGCCCTCTCCCTCGTTGCTGCCTTCCGCTTCGGCGATACTGCCGTCTGCGCACGCCGGCCGGTATCCCCGTTCCCGTAGCTCGTCGACGAGCCCCCCGATCGACTCTCCGATGGCGGGCTCCACACGGAGGACCAGGATTCTGGCGGCGCGATCGCGACTGGGAACCGTAACCAGGCTCACGATATTCGCGCCATGCGCGCGGATGATCCCGGTCAGGTTGTGCAGCTGGCCCGGCTCGTCGTCGAGCTCGACACTGATGCGCAGGGCATGCTCCGCAATCCCCATCATCTGCAGGAACACTTTGAAGATGTCCGATTCGGTGATGATCCCCACGACGCGGCCGTGATCGACGACCGGAAGAGCCCGCAGGCGGTCCACGTAGAGGTGGCGCGCGGCGTCCTCGAGGGTCTCTCGGGGAGAGACGAAGACGACATCTCTCATCATCACGTCGCGGACCCGTTTTCGCGCCTCGTCCTCCTGGCCCCTGGCCAGGAAGCGCAGGTCACCCTCGCTCACGATCCCGATCAGCTGGTCATCCGCTTCGATCACCGGGAGCCGCCGCAACCGTTTTCGATGCATGAGATCGAGCGCGTGGGAGCAGAGCGCGTCGGGCTCGACGCATACAGGATTTGGAGTCATGCGATCGTGAACGCGCATCTGCGGATTCCAGTGGTTCTCGCACGAGCCCTCCAGATGGGCCCGAGAGCAGAAAGCTGGTCTCTGGTATGCCTTTACGCACTCTAGCAATGCACGTGGCGGGTGTCAATCGGCCGCCCCGGGGGCGATGAAGGCGGATTGCTGCCGCGAATCGCTTGACACGGCCACTCCCCACGGACTTGACTTCCGTGTACGGCTTTGAAAGGACTCCCATGTCATCGACGAATGCGACAGGAACGAAGAGCGCCCCCAAGCCGACGCTCTGGGGCCGCCGAGACTTTCTCAATCTCGCCGGCTGGGGTGCCGTCCTCGGCAGCATCGGCGTGGGGCTGGCCGCGTTCGGGCGCTTTATGTTCCCTCGTGTGCTCTTCGAGCCTTCGCAGGTGTTCAAGGCCGGACTGCCCACGGAATACCCGATCGGAGAGGTAGACACACGTTGGGTCGACGCCCAGAGGGTTTGGATCGTGCGCGAAGCGAAGGGGTTCTATGCCGTATTCGCCAAATGCACGCACCTCGGGTGCACGCCCCGATGGCTGGGACCGGAAGACAAATTCAAATGCCCGTGCCACGGGAGCGGTTTCCGGCGCTCCGGAGTGAACTTCGAAGGTCCAGCCCCTCGGCCACTGGACCGCCTCAAGATCGTCCTCGCGGACGACGGAGAGATTCTCGTCGACAAGTCGGTGGGCTTCCGATTCGAGAAAGGCGAGTGGGACAAACCCGGTTCCTATCTCTACTACAGTTGAGCCCCAGGTGAGCCGCACCTAATGGGACTCCGAAGCGTGACGAACGGAGAGTCATCCCTTGGCGCCGAAAACAAAAAAGAGCCTGACCGAGTCGTTCGTCGAATCGCAGCTGTGGCGGTCGATCTTCCGGCACGGTTACGCGGACAACTCGCGCAATCGAGCGCTCGGTGTGTTGAGCAACGTATGGCTGCATCTGCACCCCGTGCGACTCCCTTTGCATGCGGTGCGGGTTCGCTACACCTGGTGCATGGGTGGAATCACTTTCCTCATGTATCTCATCACGGTCGTGACCGGCGTGGTGCTGATGTTCTATTACCGCCCCGTGGGTGAATACGCCTACGCCGACATCAAGTATCTGCAGCACGATGTGCCCTTCGGCATGATCATGAGGAATATGCATCGGTGGGCGGCCCATGCGATGGTCATCTCGGTTTGGCTGCACATGTTCCGAGTCTTTCTCACTGGCTCGTACAAACCGCCCCGAGAATTCAACTGGGTGGTCGGTGTGTTGCTGCTCACCTTCACACTGCTCCTCTCTTTCACCGGCTATCTCTTGCCCTGGGATCAGCTCGCGGTGTGGGCGGTGACGGTCGGCACCAATATGGCCCGGGCGACGCCGATGCTCGGCCACGAGGGCCCCTTCGCGGAGTTGGTCGGGGTCACCTCCCGCTACGACGCGCGCTCCGCCCTGATCGGAGGATCGCTCGTGGGTCCACCGGCCTTGCTCCGCTTCTATGTCTTGCACTGCATTTTCATTCCGATCGTGGCCAGCGTGCTGATGATTCTCCACTTCTGGCGCATACGCAAAGACGGTGGAATCTCGGGACCGACCTCTCTCGCCGCCCTCGAGGGCAGCCCGATCCGGAGCTCCGAGAGCTCGAGCAGCTGATCGCCAAGGTGGAGTAAGCAGAAATGTCCTCTGAACAGACCGTCGACAGCGCCGCGAGTGCCCCGGCATCGGAGAACGGCGGAGCGCAGACCGAGATCGACGCACCCAAGCGCAAAGTGCGCGACATCCCTCGCGTGCACACTTGGCCCCATCTGTTGCGGATGGAGCTCCTCTGCACCCTGGTGATCATGGTGGTGATGGTCCTCTGGTCGGTGGCGATCGATGCGCCCTTGGAGGAGCCGGCCAACCCGACATTGACCCCCAACCCTTCGAAGGCGCCCTGGTACTTCTTGGGATTGCAGGAGATGCTCGTCTACTTCGATCCGTGGATGGCTGGAGTGGTGCTGCCTTCGCTCATCATCGTCGGATTGATGGCGATCCCCTACATCGACATCAACCCGCGAGGCAACGGCTACTACACTTGGCGCGAACGCCCCTTCGCGATGATCAACTTTCTCGTCGGTTTCTGGATTCTGTGGATCCTGCTGATCATCGAAGGGGTCTTTCTGAGGGGCCCCGGCTGGAATTTCTTCCTTCCGTGGCAGGAATGGGACGCACACAAGGTGGTCGCACTCACCAACGTCGACCTGCATGAGATGCTCGGTGTGAGAAACCCTATCGCGATATCGATCGTCGGAGCCATCCCGCTGGCGATCTATTACGGTTTGGCGGCGCTCTATTGGAAGTTGAAGAGCCAAAAGAGCCCCGTGCTGAAAGAGCTGGGATTGCCGCGCTATGCGGTCACCGCTTTCCTCTTTCTCACGATGTGGCTGCTGCCGATCAAGATGCTTCTCCGATACACGCTGAATCTGAAGTACATCTGGGTCACCCCCTGGTTCAACATCTGAACCGGCTGTTCTCCCGGCCGAAAGACAGCGGGTAGATCCGCGCTCTTATTCCGTTCCTTGTTCGACGCGCGCGCTCAAAACCCGTAAGACTCAATCGGCGGTCGAAGGGCGCTGCGCCCGAACGCAGAAAACCGATACAGCCAACATGAGATACGTGATATGGTGAGAAGTGTGGCATCAGCGGGATGCTGGCCGCGCTTCGACACCATCCTTCACCACTGCGATGGAGCTCGCGGAGCACCGCACGATTCCGACGATCCAGCAGGTCTGTTCTTCCACCGGTCTCGATCTCGATGAACTCGAACGGCTCTGCCCAGAGGGGTACCGGCGCTACGCCTGCCGTGCCGCGGGTCTACCTTTCCAAGGGTAGATCACCCGCCTGAGTCGGACTCCCCGAAGACCAGCGCGGCCATCTCCTCGAGAGTGAGCTCCGCGCCGAAGGTCTCGGAGTCCCCGAGCGCGCGATCGATCAGATCGCTCTTCCGCTTCTGGAGCTCGATGACGCGCTCCTCGATCGTCTCCGCGGCCACCAGCTTGTACGCGATCACCTTTTCGGTGCGACCGATCCGGTGGGCGCGATCGGTGGCCTGGTTCTCCACCGCGGGGTTCCACCAAGGATCGAGATGGAACACATAGTCGGCTCGAGTCAGATTGAGTCCGGTCCCGCCGGCTCTGAGGCTGACCAGAAAGAGTGGCGGACCCTCGTCCGACTGAAAAAGGTCGATCCTCCGTCCTCGTTCCTCGGTTGGAGTCGATCCGTCGAGTCGCAAGAAGGGGATTTCGAGCCTGCGAAGGAGATCCTCGATCCGATCGAGATACGAGGTGAAGCTGGAGAAAAGCACCGCTCGGTGTCCCTCTTCGACGATCTCTGGTAGTTGCTCTTCGAGAGCCAACGATTTCGCGGTCTGGAGAGTCGTGAATGGACGATCACGTGAGGCGAGGCCGGGATGGCACGCGGCCTGGCGCAGGCGTGTCAGCGCCGCGAGAATATGAACGCCGGCCCGCGCCGCGCCCTTCTCTTTCATCTCCTCGCGAAGCCCATGCTTCACCTCTTCGGCGACTTGACGGTATGCGACCTCGTGTCCCGGGGGCAGGGGCAGCCTGAGCTCCACTTCGATCTTCTCGGGCAGGTCGGAGGCGACCTCGTCCTTGATCCGTCGCAAGAGGAATGGCCGCAGTCTGCGCTGCAGCCGTGCACCGGTATCAGCGCTTCCCGCCGCGATCGGCTCCGCGAAACGCCGCTTGAACGATTCCTTCGTCCCCAGGAATCCCGGTAGGACGAGATCGACGATGGCTCTGAGCTCGCCCAGGTGATTCTCCACCGGGGTTCCTGTGAGAGCGAAGACCGATTCAGCTCGGATCTCCCGGGCCCGCTTGGCGGTCTCCGTACTGTCGTTCTTGACGAATTGGGCCTCGTCCACGATGAAGAGTCGCCACCCGATCTCGGACAGTTCGCCGGCATGCAGCCGCAGCGTCGCGAAGCTGCAGACGAGCAGGTCGACCTCGTGATCCTTGGCGAGTGCGATGAGCTCGCCTCGATTCCTGCCGGAGAGAATCTCGACCCTCAGCCCGGGTGCCAGCGTCAGGGACTGGTCGCGCCAACCCAAGACCACCGAGGCCGGCGCGACCACCAGACAGGGTGCCGGCCCTCGGCGCTCTTTCAAATGAAGCACCAGCGCCATCGTCTGGAGGGTCTTGCCAAGGCCCATGTCGTCCGCGAGAACGCCGCCCAGACCATGCTTGGCCAGGAAAGCCATCCACGAAACGCCATGCTGCTGATAGGGGCGCAGCCGCGCGGATAGCCCGCGCCCGGCTGCGATTCGCGGCAGAGATGTTCTGCCGGAGAGTCCCTCGGCAAGAGGCTCGAGCGTTTCGTCGAGAATTATCCGGCTCCCTCGGGAAGCGGAGAAATCGGGAAGCAACCCGAGCCGCGTGCGAGGAGCACGAAAGCGCGATCCTTCCTTTCCATCGACCGGAAGGGGGATCGGGTCGATCTCGTCGAGCGAATCGAGCAGAGCGGTGATCTCCGGATCGCGCGAGTCGATCTGTCCCACTTCGCCTACCGGCGCGAAACGGCGCCCATCCCGGCGGGCTCTCCGAAGGGCGTCTATCTCGATCGGTGACTCTCCGATCCTGGCGGAAAGGGCCAGCTCGATCCATGCCGAGTCCTCTCCCTGTGTCACCGCGACATCGAGCTCCGGAGCGGTCTCGAGGAGCCGCCATCGTTCGATGCATCCCTGCTCCTCGACCCGCCATCCGCGATTGCGTAGCTCGCCAGCGATTCGGGTCACGAGATCGACCGCGTCGTCGTTCTCCACTCGAAACGAAGCCTGTCGGTCCGGATTCAGGCCGAGACCACAAGCAACTTGCACCTGGCGAAGCTCCGCAGCGGTGTCGCGGGGAATCCAGTAGTTCTCCGGTTCTTGGCGGAGCACGACCCATCCCGGATGGGCCTGCCACCGGGCTCCGGCATCCGCCCCCTTCTCCCCCCCCTCGCGCATTTCGACCCTGGGCTGGGCCGGGACCCCATCGTAGTCGAGCCGCAACGAGCCACTGATTCCGTCGCGATCGGCTCGCAACAGAAGGACCGGTCGGGGCGCGAGCGCAGCCGGCCTGCGCTGGCCCCGAGGACCGTGAACCACGATCGATGGCGGCAAGGCGGGTTCGCCGAAGAGGAATCGACCCGCATCGTCGTCGCTGAGCCTAAGCGGTTCTCGGGCCGCCAGCGCGAGACGGGCCGCGGCTGGCGCGATCGGATGAACCTGCTCTCCGATAACCGCCCAGGCCGGTATTCCGAATACCGCTCGTCCCGACACCCCGGTCTCACTCGACAGCACCTCGGCCTGCGCGAAGAAGCCCTTCTCGTCCTCGCCGAGTGTCAGTTCGACGTGGGCGGGGAGGGAGGTCCACACCAAGCACTCCCCGCGTGCGTCGCTCACACGGCCTGTTCCGGCCATCGCCCCGAGACAGCCACCGGCCGCCTCGAGCGGCACACGAATTGCCCCTTCGTCGAGAAGCTCGCCCATCGCCATTAGCGACGCCAGTGCCTGAAGATCGACCGGCGCCATCTCTCCGCTCGCGCCGGGGGCGAAAAGGCCGGCATCGAGCGCCGCCGCATCGCCGAGGCCGGTCCGCACCCCTTCCATCCACACGCTCGGCAGCAGCTCTTCCCCCGCTGCCGTGCGCAGCTCGACTCTCAACCGACCCCCGTCTTCGAATCGAACGATGTAGGTCGGGCCGTGCGGCGCCTCACCGCTGCGCATCATGCGCTCGATCCGCGGCTCTCGGACCGCTGGAGCCGTGGAAGTGCGCGAGCCGGAAACCGGCGCGGCGGTGTGCGCCAGTGCGGACGCCACGGCGTGTACGCACCACTCACCAGCCGGGGCGAGACAGGAGCAAATGGGTGCCCACGCTCCATCACCGGGACGGAGGTGGACATCGATCGGTTTGCCCCCGGTCGACATTGTCGCCTGCACGCCGCCGGCTCCCGCCCCGGTGATCTTCACCCGCTCCAGCTGGTCGGCCGCGGCGTTTCGAACCCAGCCCGGAAGATTGCTGGGCAACCCCTCTCGGTCGGAGGCGAGCGGTCTCGCCTGCGGCGCTGGAGCCGGCGTCATCCTCGCGGCCGGGTTTGCGCTCGGTTTTCCGAGCCTCGGTCCCCGCTGTGCGGGTCGAAGCACCCCCTGAGTCGGAAACATCTCCAGGCTGCGGATGGCCAAGGCGACGGCATGATCACAGGGCCTCCGACTGCCAGGCCTGCACGTGCATCGCGTGACCACCTCGTTCCCCTCGAGGGCGATGCGCGTTGTCTCGGCGCGGCGGCCCCGGGCTGAACGTACCCGTCCTCTGACCCCTTCGCGGTCCACGGACGAGTCGATGACACGGCGCATCGCGGATTTGAGATCGACTCGCACGTGCGTGGGACACCCGTCGATGAACGAACGCAGGTGAGGATAGGTCAGCGTGCCTGGGGGTCGGGCCATGAGGGGTTGTTCGGGTTGCGCGCGGAGAGGCAAAAAGTCCATGATAGCAAGCCTCGCCACAGCCATTCATCCGATGTTCGAACCCACTCTTCTGATCGTGGATTGCGCCGTCAGCCCGGCCTCGGGCGCCGTGTTCCCCGATGCGATCGCGCGCCTGTCTCCCCCGAGATTGACGTCTCGTTTCGTGCGGGTCGCGAACGCCCCGGCGGAGTCGATCGCCAGGATCGGCGCGGGTCCGGTCCCCGAGGCGCTGTTGATCACGGGCAGTGAAGCCGGGGTCGGGGACCGACTCGACTGGGTTAGCTGCCTGAGCCGGACGCTTCGCCCTTTGCTCGAAGCCGGTGTGCCCACGCTTGGGATCTGCTTCGGTCATCAGTTCATTGCCGATGCCTTCGGCGGGCGGGTCGAGACCCCTGCTCCCGGTGTGAAAACGCGGGGTGTCCGCCGCGTTCGGGTTCAGCCACAGGGTGCTGCGGCTCTCGGCCGAAGCGGTCCGATCGATGTGCTGGTCAGCCACCGCGACCATGTGGTGGAGCCTCCCCCCGGTTGGTCGTGTATCGCGACCTCCAATTACTGCGCGATTCAGGCATTGATGGCGCCGGATCTGCCGATCACCACGGTCCAGTGGCATCCCGAGGCCAACCGGGCCTTCATCGAGGACAATCCGGAGCCCGATTCGGAGCATCCCTGGAACCAGCTCGACGATCCGCTGCTTCTGGGTCTCCCCGGCGCGGATGTCTTGAAGCGATTCCTGCGCCGGCAATCAGGGTTCGCTCGGAGCTGATGAGGTGGGATACTCGACCCGTTCGAGTGCGCGTCTCGCAGCTGCTCGAAAGACCGCATTCTCCATCCCGCCTCACTCCGCGCGGAGTGTCAAACCGAATGCCTCGCGCTAAGATTCTCTTTTCCCTTGAAACCCATTCGAGCCCGGGCACGGGAGTCGATCTTGAACAAGCAACTCGCTCGTGTGAGCGCACTCGCGTGGACGGCGACAGCGGTAATGGCCGGATCGATCGTCGGACTCGACCACCTGCTGCCGGTGACCTATGTGCCGCCCTCCCTTCCCGATCATGCGGGGAGCGGCGTGGAGATCGCGATGGCCACGGCGGCCGCCCTCGTGCTCGCGCCGATTCTATTGCTCTGGTGGCCGCGGAGATCGGCGACCGGAACCACGAGGCCGGAATCGATGCATGCGTGGTTCGCCTGCGGCGCATCGAGCACCTGGCTCCTGTTGAGAGGCCAGCTCTGGGTGAAGAACCACCCCACCGTGGATCGGGCCCGCAGCGTCGAAGGCCTGCTCCTGGAAATGCAGCTCCTCATTTGCGCGCTAGGGATTGGTCTCCTGGTGGGGGGCGCTGTTTATGGGCTCATTTCGGGGTTCCGGCGCTCCGGGCGCGCGACGCGGATCTTGGCCGCCGCTGCCGTCTCCATATGTGCAATCGCTCTGGCGGGGTCGGCCTTTCTCAGGAATCGACACAGCCCCGCCACGCTCGCATTGGCGGCCTATCGAGAGGCCGCTTCCGCCGACTACAATGTTCTGTTGATCACTCTCGACACCCAAAGAGCGGACCATATAGGATCGTATGGAGCGGATGTAGCGACGCCACATATCGATGCCCTGGCCCGAGGCGGGATTCAGTTCGACAGGGCCTACTCCACCACAAATGTGACGATTCCTTCCCATGCCACGATCTTGACTTCGCGCTGGATGAAGGAGCACGGTTTGGAGTCGAATTTCTGCGATCCGCTACCGGCAGCAAATATCACACTTGCCGAAGTCCTGCGCCGCGCCGGCTATCGAACCGGCGCATTCACCAGTGTCTTCATTCTGGATCGCGAGTATTCAGGTCTCATGCAAGGGATCGAGACCTCATGGGCGCCCGAAAGAGGGTCGACTCCCTCGGAGGAGGCGTTCGGACGGGCCGCCAACTGGATGGAGAGCCTGGATGAGCAGCGTTTTTTTGCGTGGGTTCACAGCTACGATGTGCATCGGCCCTACGCTCCGCTCGCACCATACGACACATTGTACTACTCGGGTCGCTCGGATGATCCGGATAATCTGTCTTTTATGAACATACCCTCGATGCATCCCCGTCCCTTTGGCGTGACCGATATCGAGTACTACCCCGCGATGTACAAGGGCGAAACCACCTATCAAGATGCACAGCTCGGCGTGCTCTTCGACCGCATGAAAGAGATGGGGATTCTCGACCGCACCTTGATCGTGCTCACCGCCGATCACGGAGAGAGTCTAGGAGAGCATGATTTCTACTACAGCCACGATGCGCTCTACGAAGAAGATGTGCGCGTCCCTATGATCCTCAACGCTCCCGATCTTGTGCCAGCGGGCGTCCGTTGCGACGCGTTGGTCCAGACCATCGACATCGTACCGACCGTGCTGGACCTCTTGGGACTATCCGCGCTCGCGACGGCATCCGGTAAGAGCATGCTTCCGCTGATCAGAGGAGCCGAAACGCCGATTCGAAAGCGCGCCTATTTCGAGGGCCAGAACTATCGCGCGATCGGGATGGCGGATTCGACCTGGTCGTTCATCCATCCTCTCAAAGAGATGGTTCCCAATCACAATGTCGAGCTCTTTCGTATCGACATCGATCCGTCTCAAGAGCAGAATCTTTTCTATAAAGAGAGGGCGGTGGCCGAAGAGTATCTAGAGCTCGCCAGAACGTTCACGGGCAAAAGCATCCGGGAGGGCCGGGGATCCAAGAGCCGCGTGCCGGCTTCGCTGGCTCAGCAGCTCAATGCTCTGGGGTACGTCCAATAGAACCGGGCACCGAAGGCAGTACGCCGTGTGGAGAGGTGGCGACGTGCATGAAGGCGCGCGCGTAGATCCTCAGATTGCGGCGCAATGCCGAGAGCAGGATGTATTCGGGATCCGCGTGGTAGAGGGCGTCCTCTCCCCGAGTGGGATCGGCGGGACCGAAACCGACGGCGAGCGTTTTCGTGTCCAAGAAAGCCTTGGCGTATGTCGTTCCGCCGATGCAGACGGGTTGGTCCTCGCGATCGGTCTCTTCGTTGTATGAACCGAGCAGGATCATCGCCAGCGGATCCTTGGCGGCTCCCAGAAAGGCATCCAATCCGTCTCCTGATACGGTTTCTATTGTGATCTCATCGTGGGTCGCCAGCCTCTTCTCGACCTGCGCCACGATCTCGGTGACCGATTGTTCTGTGGTCGGGCGGATGTTGATCCAGAAGCTGAGCCGATCGCCTTCGGTCGACACTTTCCCGAGATTGACGGTAGTCGCGCCGAGACAGTCGACGGAGGATGCGATCCCGAGGTTTCGGCCATCCGTCTCTAGCTTCCCCATCAGGGGAACGAGCTCGGCCCAGCTCCCCGCGAGAAGGCCCGCCTCCGCCGCGATCCGTAGCGCCGGCGCGATCGCATTCCGGCCTTCATCGGGGGTGGATCCATGCGCCGCGCGGCCGTGGAAGGTCAATGTGACGCCGTCGTTCTCTCGAAGCAGTGTGAAAGAGAGCCCGGATTCGGCGCCGGAGAGCTCCTTGGCTCGACGGCCGAGATCGGTTTCGAGCTGGGCGCCACGACCTCTCCTTGCGGTCGCGCGCAGCACTGCTTTCGCGGGAACTACGTTCGATGCGGTGCCGCCTTCCAGGGCGACGAGCCTCGGAGAGCGGTCTCGCGGGCCGCCAGCGGCGGTCACCGCGATATCGACGTAGCCGCGTTCTCCTATCGTGAGCGGGTAGTCACCGTCTACGACGACCGCGAAATCCGGTGCTTTCTTGTCGGCCAAAACCGCCTGGACGCCGCGCCAATCGGTCTCTTCGGCCATACCCACCACCAGCAAAGGCTTGCGGATGAGACGCGCGTTGCTCTCACGGACGGCGGCAATGGCGTAGAGGGCCGCGGCCACAGCGCCCTTGTCGTCCAGAGTTCCGCGACCGAAAAGTGTGTCGCCTCGCACCGCCGCCTCGAAAGGGGGAACCGGCCATGCCGATTCGTCGGCGGGAACCACATCGCCATGCGCGAGGATCCAGAAATCGGGGACCAGCGAGGGACCGGGCATCGAGATTACGAAAGCATGGTCTTCATCGATACGCTCGAAGGTGAGTCCCAGATCGGTAGCCGCTCTTTCGATCCGGTCTCCGAAGCGGGCTCGGGAGGGCGCGTCCCCCGCCACGGTGGGGATGCGCACCAGATCTCGCAGCAGCTCTTCGGTATCGGCCTCGAAACGACTCTGGGCGAGGTCGGCCACGACCTCCGGATCGCGAATCAGATCGCCCAGCGAGATCGCGGTCGTAGCGGTCGATGCACCGGTTTCGGCCCCCGCCGCGTGAGCGACACATACAAGCGAGCCGAGACAAGAGAGCGAAAGTCGGGCTTTGAAGATCATGGGGATCCGGTCGTCGTTTGTCGGCTGCGATCGGTCAGAATGTCGACCAACCAAGGGAATGAGCAATCGTATCTATACGAGAGGCCGAAGTGATCATCGGCGAACTCCTCATATCGAACGGCGATTCCGCGCGCGCGCAGTCGATCGACCAGTTGACGGGCTCCCGCGTAGAGACGGAATTGATCCGCGGTGCCGCAATCGACGAATACGCCGTCGAGCTCGGCGGCGCGGCATGCCTGAGTCTCGACGATTCGGACGGGATCGTGTGCGAGCCAGCGTTCCCAGACCCGCGGCCGAAGCTCAGCGGTCTTCGGGTCGAAGGGCAGGTCGAAGCCGATCTCCTCCTCGGGATTGGGCGAGTACGCGGCCGCCATGCCCAACACATTGATGACCGCGTGGTCGGATGATGAATGTTTCGGCTTGGACAAGAAGCGATCGAACCAGGCCGTGGCTCCCCCGGCGGCTTCGATGGCGATGGCTGCCGCGGGAAAGTCGGGCATATAGCAGTACTCGAACGCCGCGTCGCCGGAATGGGATACGCAGGCATGGAAGAGATCGGGGCGCTTGAAGGCCAGACGGAGGGCTCCGAAACCCCCGGACGATTTCCCGACGACTGCGCGCCTCTCTCCAGTTCGATACCGTGAATCGATGGCCGGAATCAGCTCCTTCAGCAGATAGCTTTCGTAGGGGCCGGTCGCTGACGAGTCGATGTACTGGCTTCCGCCGAAGCGCGTCATGCAGTCCGGCATTACGAAGATCGCCTCCGCCATCAGCCCTTGATCGATGAGGCGATCGAGTCGCTGTGGCAGGTTCTCACCCCAGGCCGACTCATGCAGCATCATGCGCCCGTGGCCCGTGAATCCAGCGAGCACGTAGACGACGGCGTAGCGCCGCTGGGCTGAGTCGGCGTAGGAAGGCGGAAGGTAGACAGGTGTGATGCGGTGATACGGATCCCCCAAGGGGTTTCCTCGCAGAACCGTGCTCTCGTGTTCAAGAAGATCGACGCGACCGCTTCGGTGCATGCATCCTCTCGCGCTCTGTGGCGGGAATCGAAACTCAATGGTCGCCGGATCGGCCCGGCCGAAACGTTGATCGAAATGAAGGGGCAGGATGCCCGGTCGAAGGCAGAGATGCAAGCGTGCCCCACCGATCTCGTCCTACCTTTTTGGGGCGAGTTGCCGAAAGTCGCAAGAGGCCCGTTGACCGAGCGCCCTCGATCTGCTCCAATTCGTGCGCTTGTGCTTTTCTGCGTCGCCCTCATCGACCCATACGAAACCGCGCATGCGCTCAGTCCTCGTCTCGCTCTTCGCGCTGGCCATTCCTCTTTCAGGCTGCTTCCACGACCCGGCTTCACCCGGCGAGAAGATGGGCGGCCCATTCCGTTTCGAGCTGCGTGCCCCAGGCGCCGACTCGGTATTCGTCGAGGGCTCCTTCAACCAATGGGCGCCGCGCGATCCGAAATGGCGCATGGGCAGGGGCAAGGGCTCCGACTCCACCCTCTTCGCGGCTGAAGCCGACGATATGCCGGTGACCTTCTCTTATCAATTCGCCGTCTATTCGGAGGGAAGAGAGGGCAGAATCGAGGATCCATTCGGCACTATCAGCGCGGACATCCGCCTCGATCCCTTTCAGACGACTGTCGACCGTGGACTAGATCCACCTCGCCCCCTTCCCTCCGAGATAGATCCGGCGCGACTGGTCATCTATGAGGTGATGGTGTCGGACTTCTCGGACGAGGGCCGTCTTTCCGGTCTCGCCGCCGCTCTGGATGGAGGCGCCTACCCCCTCAGCGAGCTCGGCATCAACGCCATCGAGCTCATGCCCGTTCACCCGACGCCCGGGGGGTTCTCCTGGGGCTACGACTGTGGATCCCATTGGTCGGTAGATCCCGATTATGGAGGCACGAGAGGGCTGCGCGATTTCGTGGACGCCTGTCACGAGCGAGGAATCGCCGTCCTGCTCGATGTCGTGCTGAACCACTCCGGTGGACATCATCCCCTCTCGGAGCTCGAATGGCTAACCGACCGATCTCACTACTACGATCCTCTGCAAGAGAACCCATTCGGCCTTCCTGAATACGATTGGACGAATGTGGATGTGATCGACTACTTCGTGGAGGGACTGGCGCACTTCATCGAGGATCTGGGGATCGATGGATTCCGCTACGACTTTGTCGAGGGAGAAGCGTACAGCAATTGGGCCAAGGTCGTGCTTCCGCTGAAGGAACGTTTCCCGGAAACGCTGCACATCGCCGAGAGCTTCGATCCGCTGGGCGGCGCGCTCGATCCTGCCGTTGGATTCGATGCCCAATGGGGCGGGCAGTCCTCCAGCTACGGTGGTAGCGTCAATAATTACCATCAGAGGCTCAACACCAACCTCGCCGAGACCGGCTATGTCAACCGGTACAAGGGCGTCGTGGGGAGTTTCGCTCCAAACGATTCGCCGATGCTCGCGACGGCCGATGTCACCGGATTCAACCCGGGGCGCGGGCCGTGGCGTGACATCAAGTATCTGGAGAGCCACGACGAGCGCCGTGTCGTGGAGCAGGTGGACGCATCCGGCTCTTCGGCGGCCAAGAGCATCGGAGGGATCCAAAAGTCGAAGCTCGGAGCGATCAACCTGCTGACCTGTGTTGGAATACCGATGCTCTATCACGGTCAGGAGATCGGTGTAGCCAATCCGATCGGCGCCAATCCAGCACCCAGTCCGATCGCTTGGTCGTCCGCCGATGTCGGCCTCTGGGAGCACTACCGGCATCTGATCGGTCTCCGGCTCAACCAACCGGCGCTGGCCAGCGACCGAATCGAGTTCATCTGGGAGAACGAGAGCGCGCCCTCCCCATTGGACGAGTCGAACCGAATACTGCAGTACCTGCGGGGCGGTGCCGGTCAGGAGATCCTGATCGTGCTGAATTTCGACCACGAAGCCCATGAAGTCATGCTCGGTTTTCCGTACGCAGGCGCTTGGAGTCGCTTCGATCCGGCAACCGGGTCCACCACCGAGCAGATTGAATCCCCCGAAGACGGAGGGGTCTTGGTACAGGTTCCCGCGTCGGACGGGCTGATCTACTTGGCGGCTCCATGAGGACCCACACTCTCGTCTGGGCCACGGTTCTTCTTCTGCCCTGTCTCGCATTGGCGGGCACGACCGGCAAGATTGCGGGCCGTGTTCTCGATGCGGATTCCGAAGAGCCCCTCCCCTACGCGAACGTCGTGGTCGAAGGAACCAGATCGGGGGCGGCCACCGACGAGTTGGGTCGCTTTTCGGAAT
>NYZA01000117.1 GCA_002686955.1 Gemmatimonadota bacterium | reverse complement strand
GAAGAGCGCCCGCCCACCGTCGGCGAGGGCGTCGTTGATCTTTTGGAGTTCGGGCGGCCCGAAGTTCTTGGGCGGCTGCTGTTGCCGCATGAACGGGTTCTGTTGCGTCCTGCCCGGCGGGAGGAGCACGTAAATGGGCTTGGTGCCCTCCTCCGGCTCGGGTTTGGCGGCGGCCTCACCCTCGCCCCCGAGGTTCCATTCCTTGATCTTGAAGTTGGCCTGCTCGAGCTTGTCCCGCAGCACGGTCAATCGCGAGGGCGGAATCGGGGAGGTGCCCCCGCCGCCCATCATCGGGTTGGCGGGACGGGTCTCGTAGGAGACGAGGATTACCGTGCCGAACGGCGTTTCCGCTTGGGTCGACAGGAGCCCGCCCGAGATCGCGCTGTCTCCGTCGAACACCCGCCGCCGCTCGTTGTCGTCCCCGAACTGCGGGGCCGTCGGATCGGCGTAGGGCCAGACGTCGTCGAAGCTCACCACTTCGACCTTCCCGTCGTTCTCGATCACGACGATGTTCTCTTGCTGCAAGCCGCGGGCGATCTCGTCGAGATCCAATTCGGGCAGATCGCCGATCTTGGTCTCGAGCTCCCCGAGCGGATCGAGCACGCTCTTGAACAACTCGCCCTGACTGCCGCGGGCGATGAATGCCCGGCTCTCGGGGTCGATTCTCGCGCCGTCCTCGAGGACTTTGTTGACGTTGGCGGCCCAGAGATTGACGTTGCCGAGCTGGTCGGCGGCCATGCCGCGCAACTGGCGGACGAAGTTCTGGAGGATGTCCTCGGGCTGATCACCGGCCAGCACCTGGCGAAGCCGCTGCGTCGTGCCGCTCAACGATCCGGCGGTGCTCCCCAACAACCAGGGCAGGCTCTCGCGGGTCGCGAAGATCCCCTGCTGGACGCGGACCTGCCAGAGCGGGTGCTGGGCGAGGGCCGGGTTGGCCTTGACGAACCCGTTGACGCGGTCGTACTCGTCCATCATGTCGGCCGCGAGCTGTTGGGCCGCCTTGGTAAAGTCCTGGATGACCTTCTTGGGATCGTCGGGGACCGACTCGTCCTTGGGGTCGCCGATGATCTGCCGGAGCCGGGCCACCTGGGCGATCAGACCGATGGCGGCGTCTTTGGTTTGGGTGGCGAAGGCCGCGTCCGGATTGGACAGCAGCTCCACCAGGCCGTTCCACTGCTTGAAGTCCTCCTGGGCGTTTTCGAGATCCTGGGTGATCGCGTCGTTGAGCGCCTTGATCTTGGTGTTGGCTTCCCCGAACTGAGGAATGCCCTCGGCGTGGATCAGGTCGTCGACTTCACGCCGGGTCTCCTCGATGGCCTTGAGGTGTTTGTCCAGGTTGTTGGCGATGGTGGCGAGCGGCGAGAAACCGCTGACCCACTTGTCGTTCTCGATGAGGCCGACGATCTCCTGTCGCGCCGGGCTGACGGCTTGGTCGAAGTCCGACCAGATTGTCTTGGCCTGGGCGATGACCTGATTGTAGGCCTCGCTCGCGGTTCCGAACTTGCCCTGGACGCGCTCGCGGAGCGCGAGTCGCTGTTCGGGGCTGTGCAGGTGCTCGACCTCGATCGCCCGGTCGAATTGCCGGATCTCCTCGCACAGATCCCGCAATCGCGGGAAATAGTCCTTGCGATCCATCCCCACTTCCTCGGAGGCGTAGACGGTGCTGATGCGGATCTTGGCGTCGGGGCTGTCCTTGCGGACCTGCTCGCAGATCTTCTTTGTGCGTTCGGAGATCCGGTGAGCGGCGAAGCCGCCGGCCACGTCACGCCGGTAGTGGGCCTTTTCGCGTTGGCCGGCGTAGTTGACTGCGGCCGTGATTCCCGCGGCGAGCAGGATGACCAGTGAGACGTTGGCCCCGAAGAACCAGCGACGCCCCGCGGCCCCGGTCGGTTTGGATTGACTCTCTACCGCCATCGTCGAGACTCCAGAACTTTGACCGCCAGGAACAAGAAAAACGCCGTACCGGTAACGAAGAAGATCAGGCTTGCCGAATCAATGATGCCCTTGGTGAAATTGCTGAAATGGCCGAACACGTTGACGTAGGAACAGACGGCCCGCAATGATTCCTGTTCGAGGTACTCCGCCCCGTAATTCGCGAGGAGCGTCAGGACGGCGAGGAGGGTCATCGCGATGATCGCGGCCAGCAACTGATACCGCGTGCAACAACTGGCGAAGATCCCGATGGAGATGAACAACGCCCCCAGCAGGAGCATCCCCACGTAGCCGACGATCACCACGCTGGCCATGGGGTCGGTGTAGGCGGCGAGGAGGATCCAGTGCAGCACGGTGGTCGCGAGGAGGGCGACATAGAACGCCAGGACGCCCATGAACTTGCCGAGCACGACGCTGGTGTCGCTCACGGGGGCGGTCATGAGTGTCTCGATCGCCCCGCTGGCGAACTCGTCGGCGATGGCCCGCATGGTCAGGATCGGCAAGGCGAAGACGAGAACCTTGGCCATCAACTCGAACAGGGGTCTCATGCTCGCCTCGTGGCCCGGGGTGAGCGTCTGGGAGACGAAGAACCACCCGCTGACGAGCAGGAAAATGCAACCGACCACGTAGGCGATGGGGGAGTAGAAGGTGGACTGGAGTTCGCGTTGCGTGATGGCTGCGATCGCCGCGAAGGGCTTCGTTCCGGAGGCTCCGGATTCGCGGTCGTCGAGCACGGCACGTTCGGACCGCGTCACCCCTTGGGGGACGGGGGCCGTTTTGACGGGTGTCTCTGCCGACATCGTGTTCAATCCTCAGGTTACTGGGCTCGTGATCCCAACCGGTCCAGGGTCGTTCCGCCCGCGGCCCGAATCGGGGCCCGGGCACCACGCGATCGGTCTAGGCGGCGGCGGTCTTGGTCGCTGCGGCCTGGGCCGTGATCTGCACGAAGAATTCCTCGAGACTGCCCACCTCGAGCCGTAACTCGCGAAGGGCCCAACCGCTCTTGGCCGCCAGGGCCGCCACCTCCTCGCGGACGTCCTTGCCCTCGTGGCTGGTGATCCGCAGCCGATTCCAGCCGTCCGCCCCCGAGACGTCCACCTTCTGGACGCCGCCGAGCTGCCGGATCGCCGCGGTCACTTGATCCTGCGGTCCGCGGATCTCGGCGATCAGGCCGGAGCTGCCCTTGATGCGATCCCGCACCTCGCTGATCGACCCGCTGGCCCTGATCTTGCCGCCGGCGATGATGATCGTCCGCTGACAGACGGCCTCGACCTCGGGCAGGATGTGCGAGCTGAGCAGGATGGTGTGCCGCTTGGCGAGGTCGGAGATGAGGCGACGGGTCTCGCGGATCTGGGTCGGGTCGAGCCCGATGGTGGGCTCGTCGAGGATGAGGACGTCGGGGTCGTGCAAGAGGGCGTCGGCCAGGCCGACCCGCTGTTTCATGCCCTTGGACAACTGCCCGATGGGGCGATCGATGAATTCGCCCAGCCAGCAGCGTTTGGCGACGCTCTCGATGCCCTTCGCCCGCTCGGGCCGGCCCATCCCCCGGAGTTTGCCGCGGAAATTCAGGTATTCGCGGACCCTCATCTCGGGATAGAGCGGGTTGCCCTCGGGGAGGTAGCCGATGCGGCGTCGCACCTCGATGGATTGGCTGAAGACGTCGAATCCCGCGACCGAGGCGGTCCCGCCGGTGGCGGGCATGAACCCGGTGAGGATCCGCATGGTCGTGCTCTTGCCCGCCCCGTTGGGGCCGAGGAAGCCGACGATTTCGCCCTCCTGGACGGTGAACGAGACGTTGTCCACCGCCAGGTGGGCCCCGAAGGCCTTGGTCAAGTTTCGCACCGCAATCATGGGTTTGCCGTTCCTTTCGACCTAGGAGCCCACCGTACAACGCGTGAGAGGATCTCACCGTCCGTGGTGGTCCGCGCCCAAACAATAGGGTTTTAGAACCCGGCATGCCGGCCTACGGCATCCATGGCGAGCCGGGGAGCGCGAGACCTTTATCCCCAGGCCACGCGTCCTGCCCGGCGGGCCGCCGTCGGGCCCCGGCACGTTCAGAGGAGGAGATTATTCACAGGCCGGGCGGGTTGTCAAGTCCTCCGACCACGGACCCATCCGTCTCGGCGATGACCCATGCCACCCGACCCGGCACGATGGGCGGACCGAGAAAGGATTCTCGGTCCAGGGGACGGCGGATGCGGGGGGGTTGCCTGGGCCCGGTCGATGCGCATAATGCCCCCTTTGGCCGAGCTGACGGCGTGCCGACGGGCGCGATCGGCGTGAGGCGGTTCGGCCCAACGATCTTCGGTCGGGCCGGATCGGCTGCTGGGTCGGTCTGCGTTCTCCCGCATTACTCGGAAGTACGAATGGACGGTTTTGAGGTGCCAGCCCCGGTCTCGGCGCCGAGTCGCGACCCTGTTGTTCCGGCCGCCCCTGCCGCGGGGCTGGAGGCCGCCCCTGCGGTCAGCGTGATCATGCCCGCCTACAACCGGGTGGGCTTCCTCCCGGCGTCGCTCGACAGCCTGGCGGCCCAGACGTTCGAGGACTTCGAGATTATTTTGGTGGACGATGGCTCCACGGACGGCACTGAAGATTTTTTGCGGTCTCGTAGCCAGCGCATCCGCTATTTTTGGCAGGAAAACGCCGGTCCGGCCGCCGCTCGCAACCACGGATTGCGTCGGGCCCGGGGCGCGTTTGTCGGTTTTCTGGACTCCGACGATCTGTGGGCCCCGCGATTCCTCGAGGCGATGACGGGCCGGCTGCGGGAGGACGGTGACATCGGCCTGGCGTTTTGCCGGTTCCAGACGATCGACGGCGAGGGGCGCCTGCTCCGCCGCCATCGCAAAAGGCCGCACGCGGGCGACGTGACCTCACCTCTGTTTGCCAGCACGTTCATCACCACGCCCAGCGTGCTCGTCCGCCGTGACGTGATTGCCCGGGCGGGCGGGTTCAATGCCGCGATGAGCACCAACGAGGATTACGACCTGTGGCTCCGCCTGTCGCTCGAGCATCGGTTCGGGTACGTGGACGAGCCCCTCTGCCGCCGTCGCAGTCACCCGGGGACGCTCTCCCGCGGGTCGTTGGCGGACGCCCTGATCCGCAAGGCGGCGTTTCTCGAGCAGTTCTACCGCGATCAGGAGGGGTTGGCGAAGATCCCGCCCGAGATCGCCGCCCGGCGTCTGGCGAAGGTGCATTACTCGGCGGGTAAGAGCTGCCTGAGCCACCGGCGGGTGGGGGAGGCCCGGGCGCTGCTCCGGCGATCGCTGGCCTATCGACCTCGCGTGCCGCGGACCTGGCTTTGGTACGGACTGTCCAGGCTGCTCGCGGCTTCGCCGCTTCGCAGAAGTGAGAAGGGAAAAGTGAGAAGTGAGAAAGCGACCCCGTAAAGGGGCGGGGTGACGGCTACGCGGTGGGGGGTCCGGGGGCCTTGCGGGTCAGGGCCGCCTCCACGAACGCGCGGAGGGGGTAGAGGACCGATTCGCCGACGGTGCCCTGGCGGACGTCGGTTTTGGGGTCGAAGGGCACGATGAGGGGCATGTCGATGCGGGCGAGTCGGCTGATGAGGACGGGGTTGGTCTCCTCGGCGAGGGTGGCCGACGCGGGGTGATAGCCGTTGATCACCACCGCCGCCACCTCGAGCTTGCGTTGCCGGGCCGCTTCGATGGTCAGGAGCGTGTGGTTGATCGTCCCGAGGCCGGCCCGGGCCACGATGATCAGCGGCAACCCGAACCGGCGGGCCAGATCCGCCATGTTTTTCTTTTTGTCGATGGGTACGAGCAGACCGCCCGCGCCTTCGATGACGACCCAGTCGGCGGCTTGTTCGATGCGCTCCCAGCTCCGGTCGATCGCGGCCCAGTCGATCGGTCGGCGGGTGTGCTCGGCGGCGACCATCGGGGCGAGGTCACCTCCGTAGCGGACGGGGTTGGTGGTTTCGAGATCCTGGTCCACGTCGCCGCAATGGGCGAGGAAGTCGGCGTCGTCGGAGACGAGGCCTGCCCGCAGGTCGCGTCGGCACCCGGTAGCCACCGGCTTGAAGACGCCCAACCGCCGGCCCCGTTCCCGCAGGAGCTTGGCCAGTGCCCCGGCGATCACCGTCTTGCCCACCTCGGTATCGGTGCCCGTGACAAACCAACCTCGCACGCGTGGTCCTCCGTCATTCGATCGCGTCACGCCAGATCCGCCCCCGTGGTGGTCATCGACAGTTCCGCGTGGAGCACACCCTTTTGTTGCCGCATTTCGTCCGCCAGTTTCTCGATCCGGCGGGCCTTGCCGCGGATCAGGATCACCTCGGCGCAGAGCTGCTCGCTCAGATGGACGTGGGTGGTGACGAGCACCGCCCCGTGATGACGATGGCCCAGCCCGGTGAGCTTTTCGGCCAGCTTGCGGCGATGGTGTTCGTAGACGAGGGTGACGCTGCCCAGCACCTCGCGGTCGGCGTCCCATTCGCGTTCCACGAGTTGGCGGCGGATGAGGTCGCGCAGGAACTCCGAGCGGTTGCGCACGCCACGTCGTCGGACCAACCGCTCGAGCCGTTGGAACAACGGCTTGTCCAGCGACAAACTCATCCGCACCAGATCGGACATGCGTCGGTCTCCTCGCTCGTGCCCTGCGAACCGGCCAGCATAGCCCGAGTCACGCCCGTCGTCGAGGAGAGGCGCGTTAGGCGGTGCGTGACGGCAGTTGCGCGGCCCGAGGAGGCAGGGTCATCGACCCATCGGGTGGCATGGGTCAACGCCGAGCGGGATCGTTCGTCGTCGGAGAAGCACGGGTCCGCTGAAACGTCTGTCCGCGGGGCAGGCGTCACGCGTTGCCCCGTGGCGTCGCGGCCGCCGAAAGGGTCGTTCCGAGCGGACCCATGCCACCCTTTCTCTGCATAGGCGCTCATGCACCGATCCTGCCGCCATTCGTTGACCGCTGCCCTTGCGGACATCATACTGACGGTGTTGATGATTGGAGGCAGTGGAATGAGAAGGGTACGCACGGCGACGGCCATGCCGCGAAGAGGTGAACGGAAGCGATGGCGGAACGCGCGGGGCGCTCGTCGTCTACGTGCCGGGTACGCTCCGGTGCTCGGGGCCGTTGCCGTCGGCGTCCTGATGCACGTCGCGGTCGGTCCGCCGGCGTCGGCGGCCGAGCCGGGGCGGCCGCCGAACATCTGCCTCATCATGACGGACGACCAGGGCTACGGGGATCTGGGTTGCACGGGGAACCCGGTGATCGAGACGCCGCACATCGACGCGATGGCCGGTCGCAGCGCCTGGATGACGAACTTCTACGTCAGCCCCGTCTGTGCCCCGACGCGGGCGAGTCTCCTGACGGGGCGCTACAACTACCGGACACGCGTGATCGACACCTGGAAGGGCAGGGCGATGATGGAGCCTGCGGAGGTGACGATCGCCGAGGTGCTTCGGTCGGCAGGCTATGCCACCGGCGTGTTCGGCAAGTGGCACTTGGGGGACTGCTACCCGATGCGTCCGGTCGATCAGGGATTCGACGAGTCCTTGGTGCATCGCGGCGGGGGGCTCGCCCGAGGGGGGGCGGAAGATCAGGGGCTCGTCCAGGGCCAGGTCGTACGCGACCCGGTCGATGGCGCCGGTGGCCAGCATGCGCTCCAGCACCGCCGCCTGGCGTCGCCGGGCGCGCTCGGGGTCGCGGAAGGGGTTGTGGCCCGTGGGCGACTGGGGCAGCCCGGCGATCAGCGCGGCCTCGGCCAGGGAGAGGTGGCGGGAGGGCTTGCCGAAGTAGCGCCAGCTCGCGGCCTCGACCCCGATCGCCCCCCGCAGACCATCGACGAGATGCTGCAGATGGGACGGCAAATCCACGCGCGCACCGGCAAATACGGCGTCTCCTGGCGCCTGCACCCCTCGCTCGTCGCCCCGCCCTGGGCGCTCTTGCACCTCGACGGATTCTGGCCGCTCTTCGACGAGGGCTACACCCGCACCCGCATCAATCACCCCGAGGCCAAAGCCATCTTCCAGAAGTGGGTCGACGCCTACCAGCACGGCGCCGTACCGCCCGAAGCCCTGGCCGCCGCCCACCGCGACGAGGTCAACTGGTTTATCGAGGGCCGCGCCGCGATGCTGCCCTTTTCCGGCGGCTGGATCACCCGCTACTTCGACGCCTCCTTCGCAGCAAAGATCGCCACCGCGCCGATGCCG
>NYZA01000116.1 GCA_002686955.1 Gemmatimonadota bacterium | reverse complement strand
GAGCCCCGCTTCTTCGATTCTCCGGCGGCCGCCCTCGTCGCGATCGACCAAGGCCAGCACGCCGTCGATCCGAGCACCCGCTTCTCGCAGGGCTTCCACGGCCGCCAGGGCCGATGCACCCGTGGTGACCACATCTTCCAGCACCAAGACGCGGTCTTCGGGCTCGAAGCTGCCCTCGATGCGATTGCCTCGGCCGTGCTCCTTGGTCGCCTTTCGCACAGTGAAGCAGCGAATCGGAGGGACGCTCCTGCGCGACTCTATGGCGATCGCGAGGGAGAGGGGATCGGCGCCCAGAGTCAGGCCACCCACCGAATCGATTCTCGGCTCCCGCGCGGCGACGATCGGCTCCAGGAGCTTGCCGATCAGCCAAGCTCCTTCGGGATGGAGAGTGGTTCTGCGGCAGTCGACGTAGTAGTCGCTGGTCTTGCCGCTCGAGAGCACGTAGCTGCCTCGGGTGACCGAGCGCTGCGTGAGCAGTTGGCGAAGGGTTTCGCGCACCGCTTCCTCCTATCGGGTTTTCGAGGCGAATCGCTGGAGCTTACGCCCGCTCGGTCGATCAAGAGAAAGGAGTTTTTGCCGCCGAGGAACGCCATGGAGCAATCAGAGATCTTCGCACCCTTGATCGATCTTCTCTTCTACACCCTCGCCTTCTTGGCGCTGACACCGCTTCTCAAGCTCGTTCTCGATCTCGCCACAGCCGGACGCCCATCGAAGGATGCGGCGCCCGAGATCGAAGCATGGCGCAAAGAGGCGGAGGAGGTCATGGCGAGGGCGTCGATCGTGCCGTTGCGAAGAAGGCGCAGGCGGACGGAGCCGGAGGCACTTCCTCCTCTTTCGCAGAAGGGTGAGGAGAAGCCGCGCCCATCGATGGCGCCGAGCGACGGGGATCGCCAACCGACCCACGCCTGACGGAAATCGACCCGCATCGCCGCGGCAAAGCCGTGGCTACAAGGTCCCCGCCGCGGCCTCGAAACGGCACGCTCCTTGCCCTTCGGCATTGAACCGTGCAAGCCCTGCCCGCCCTCCGTCTCGCAGTCTGGGTCTATGCGGGCTACCTGCTCTCCTGGGTCGTCCCACCCGCTCTGTTTCTGCCGTGGGTGGCTCGGCTTCTGGTCATCGGTCTGGCCTTGGGCGAGCGCGTCCTACGCCGCCGGCCCACGCGTCTGGCCCCTGTCGCGGCGGCGCTCGTGGCCGGTTTGGCGCAATCCCCAGCGCCGGCGGCGGGACCCTTGCCTCCTGGCGCGTCACGAGAGCGAGATGCCTGCATCTGGGTCACGGCCGGGGAGGAAGGGGTGGATGCACATACCGGAGAACGCTTTCGGTTGGTCGCTCGCGCCGCGGTCGAGCTTCCTTCGGTCGGGGAGCTGTCGCGGATCGTGGGCGAGCTCCGACCGGCCGGACGGATTCGGCATTTTCGCCCCGGCCTGGTGCAGGTCGGGGCGGCGGGGCGAGTCGCCTCACGCGAGCGTCCCGCCCTGCTGATCGCGCGGTCGCTGCTCGAACCCTGCGCGGAGGCACACCCGATCCCGATCGGTCTGCGCCTACGGAGCCGGCTCTCGCGGGCGATCGCTGCTTCGTCCGACGAGACGGGGCTCTTTCGCGCCCTGCTCCTCGCGGACCGTTCCTCGCTCGATCCTACCCTGGTCGATTCTATGCGGGCCGCCGGCTTGGCCCACCTGCTCGCCCTCTCGGGCTTGCATATCGGCTTCGTCGCGACCGTGACGGCGGCGTGCCTTTCCCGATTCCCGCGCCGATGGGGAGCGATCGCCCTGCTCTTCGTCGTCACGCTTCTTCCCCTGATCGTCGGTGGAGCCCCCTCCGTTCTCCGGGCCTGCATCGCCGTGGGGGCCTGGGCCTTCGCGGCGGCGGTGGGGCGGCGGACCACCCCTCTGAATGCGGTCGGCATCGGGGCGCTGGCCATCCTGATCCTCGACGCCGAGGCGCCGACAGCCGCCGGATTCCAGCTCTCGTTCGCGGCGACATCGGCGATTCTGATCTGCGGCGCGCGCTCGGGAAGGGGGTTGGCGGGATGGGGCGCAGCCGCCCTGCGCGTCGGTCTGGCGGCGCAGTTCGCCACCATGGGGCTCGTCGCGCACCACTTCGGTCGGGTGCCGATCTGGTCGCCGCTGAGCGGCTTGATCGGAATTCCGCTGACCGGGACCCTGCTGGCCTCGTTGCTCTGCGGACTTCCCAGCGCTCTGGGGGGGCATGGGCTCGGTCGCGGGGTCGAGGGGGTCGCCGCCTGGTGCGCCGCCGGTCTGGCATGGACCGCGCGCTTTTTCGCGGAGCTGCCGCTCTCCTCGTTCGAGGCGCCCGGGCTCTCCCTTCCAGCCGCCATCGGGCTCGCCGGTGCCGGGCTGGCTCTCATCCGCGCTCTGGTCCGACGGTCATCTCTCTCACTCGGCGCGGCACTGCTCCTGACGGCTCTGGGTCTGACCGGCGTCACCTTCAGGGCGCTTGCCGATCCCCCTTTTTCGGTCCTCGTCGGCGACGTCGGCCAGGGGCTGGCGGTCTGGATCGGTCTTCCGGACGGCCGATCCCTGCTCTACGACGCGGGTCCCCCGGGCTATCGCGGTCCGCCACCGGTCATGCGCGCCATCGATCGCGCCGTCGGCTCGGCACGACAGGAGATCCTGATCACTTCCCACGCCCACGCCGATCACGATGGTGGCGTGCCTTGGGCGACCGAGGCGAGACGCCCGATGGCGCTTCTTTATCCCACCGGCAGACACGAGAGTCTGCGCGCATCTTCGGCCGCCCAGCGCCAAGGAATCCCGGCGATCGGTCTCGAGCCGTCGGACGAGGTGGAGATGGACGCATGGTGGGCGCGCCGGCCCTTAGCGGGCGATCGCACTTCGGTGAACGATGGGTCGATCGCGCTCGGAGTCCGCGCCAGAGGCGTTGCCATCATGTTGCCGGGTGATCTCGAGGCCGCGGGCGAGCGCGCCTTGGCGGAAGCCGGCCCGATTCCACACGCCGACATCTTGGTTCTCGGGCATCACGGAAGCCGCACATCGAGTCGCAAGCCCTTCCTCGACGCGGTGTCTCCCTCCCTCGCGATCGCCAGCGCCGGGTTCGGGAACCGCTTCGGACATCCCCACCCGGAGACGATCACGGAGCTGGAAGCGCGTGGCATTCCGCTGCTGCGAACCGATCGAGACGGCGCCGTGCTCTTCGAGACCGATGGGCGTCGTTGGTGGTGCCGCACGGCCGCCGGCCGGAGATGGAGCGGAAAGGCCGAATGAGGAAGGGACGAGACCGCATCACATCGATCTCGTCCCCGGTCCCCAGCTACGCTCTCCTTCTGGGGGCTTGCTGGCGATTCGCGTCTCCAAGAGCGAGACGCGTCTACCATCCCGCTTGGGCCGCCGCGCCGAGCCTTCGCCCGGGGCGCGCGACTACTGGTCGCCCTGGTCGGCTCGGTCGATCGGCGGTGCCTTGGCAAGCGCGGCCTTGTAAGCCGCGATCCGCTCCTCGGCGTCTTGGCGCCGAGCGCGAAGCCGTTCGAGCTCCGCTTCGAGCACGGCGTTCTCCCTTTGCTGGCTGCGAATCTGCTTGATCTTCGCCTGTTTGCGAGAGAGCGGGGGACGAAGGAGGTCGAAGGCGTAGTTCATTCCGAAGCTCACCTTCGGGTGCACCTTGGGGTCGACGCTCGCCGGACTGCGTTTGTAGTTGAAGGCGGACTCGAACTCCGCAAGGGCCAGGTGGGCCGAGAAGCTGTCGTTCACACGGAAAGTGGCGCCGATATTTCCGTCCGCTCCGTCCTCTTCGAACATGAAACGCAGATAGTCGGTCACCCAGAATTCCAGACCCGCGAACACACCCTGCACATCGTTCGAGGCCGTAGTGACGCCGCGGAATCGCCCGGAACCGACGCCGAGATGCAGCGTGACGTCGAGCTCGGGCAGCCAGGTCAATCGCTTCGATCCCACCACATAGAAGGAATTGGCCTGCCCGCTGGAGTAGAAGAAATCGCTGCCGTACTCGGATATCTGGTCGTCGCCTCCGATGTTCTGCACGCCGACCGCGATGGCGGGAAGGTAGCGGCCTTCGTCGCTGACCCTCAGCTTGATGGCACCGGCGATCTTCTGCTCGCTCTCGACGAAAAGACCCGCCTCGGCCCAATCGAAGACTCCGACCGTAAAGGTCTGCGATCCCTTCGTATGGAGCCGTGCCGCCGATGCGTAGGTGGTCATGAAGGTCGTTACGACCGGCACGCGGTGCGGCAATACTCTGGCCGTCGGCATGTCGACGAGGTCGCTAGGTTGGAAGTTGGCGATCGCGTCGGCGCGGCCCGCCGCTCCGCCGATCAAGCCGGCGACGATCCAGGTGACTCGTGTCACGTTGTGCATGCTCTGACTCCTCACGCGCACGCCCGTCTCATGACGGCGTTGGACGGGTTCTCCGCGCTCCGCGTGGGAAGCGCACCCGATGGATCTCCTCCGGGCAATGTCGGTTCCCGGAGTCTTTCGGGATATCGGCGAACCAGCACGGAGGCTTGAGGCTTTCTCGTCCAAGATCTCGAACGTGACGACTCGGTCCTTCCCTCAATAGGGAGAGAGGGAATCGGGCGCTCAAGGCGTCCACACCTTCGTCCGATAAACCGGAGGAGCAAAGAAGCGCCGCCCCCGTTCCGACCATTCGTTGGCTGTCGATCGAGCGACACCGGTTGGGAACCTGGGCTCCTGAGCGCTGAAGGCACACCGAACCGTGGAGCTCCATCCGATGAACTGCCTCCCCCTTTTCGGTGCGGTCCTAGCGGCCGTGTCGGCCGTGCAACCCACGGAGATGCCCTCCGTCGAGCGCTCGCTCGACGCTCGGATCGAGTTGCTTCAAGCGCAGTATTTTCGTCTCGAGGCTGCGATCGACGACGAGATCTACCTGATCGACGAGGTGGATCTGGTGCTCGACGAGCTGCTGGAACGGGGAGCGCTGCATTCCTTGGAGTTTGGAAACCGTGGGATGAGGGGCAGGGAGGACGCCCTGCGGCGGGCGCTCGTGTCGGAGACGGTCGCCGCATCGGACGCGGCGGCTGAGCTCGAGCTCATGCTCTCGGCTTTGCCCGAGAGCGCGCTCGACGGAGAGATCGGGGATGGCGCCGCGGCTCTGGGGGCGCTGCGCGAAGAGGTTGATGCCCTATCGCCCGGCTACTCCTGGAGCGTTCAGTCCAAAGAGTCGCTGATGGCCGAAGCGATGACCGGGCTGGAGGAGGCCCAAGTCGTGCTCCGGGATAGGAAGGCCGTGCTGGAGGAGGAAATCGCCTTCGAACGGGTGCGGGTCTATCAGGTCGGGGCCGATGCGGCGGGCACTTTCGTGGCGGCCGCCCATGGCAAGTTGATCGAATCGGCGGAGCCGGACGAACTCGCTCGGATGGCGGAGAGAAGCTTCGATCGGGGCCTGGATCATCTGACCAACGCCGCCCACGCCGAAGGGATCGCCCGCGAGATTCAATTCCGTGCGGCGGAGCGCCGACTCGCTGCTCTCGCGAGCTCCCAATCGAGCTGGCCGGGGCGGCCTAGCGCATTGGATCATCTCGCCACGACGCGACTCGCCCTCGGGCGCCTTGGGACCGCCGAACACGCGCTCGCCGCGATCGTCAGGGAGCATCCCGAAAGCACGATGGCGGCGCGCGCCGCGACCGATGCGCTTTCGCTCCGCTTCGAGCTCGGCGACTACGAAGGTGTTTTGGATGGAGCGGGCGAATTCGCGGCGGTCGTTCCGGAGGCGGAGGTCGCCTACTACGTAGGAATCGCCGCGCTGGCACTAGGAGATCCGCACACGGCGCGCCTTGCCCTCGAGACCGTCGGGTCCGATTCGCCCCACGCCGAACGGGCGAACCTCTCTCTCGCGGCGGCTGTAGCGGCGACGGGCGAGCTCGATCTAGCGCGAACGATGCTCGCCGACCTCAGCATCGAGATCTCCGACAGGGGGGGAGCCAATCAGGTCCGCGATCGGGCGGTTCTTTCTCTGGGGCTGCTTTTTTTCGATGCGGGCCGCTTCAGCGACACGGTCGAGATCTTGAAAGAGATCCCGAACGACAGCCCGGTCGCCACGGAGTCGGTTCTTCTCGCCGCTCAGAGCTTGGCGGGGGTCGGAGATGTGAAGGCGGCGCGCCGGCGTCTCGAGGAGCTGCGCGACACATCCCCAGGAACCGTGCCCGCCCTCCGATCGCTCATGGCTCTGGCGGAGCTCGAAATGGTCGCGGGTAGACCCGACGACGCGGAACGGAATCTCGACGAGCTGGTGAGCAAGGTCGCCAACGATCCGCGCTTCGCTTCGCTGCGCCGCCACGATGAGCAGCTCGCCTCGCTTCGCCGAGAGGCGGCGCGCCTGGAACGGATCGAGGCCGAAGCCCAACAGCTCCAGACCAGCGCGTTGCGCGCCGGCTCGCTGTCCTCCGCCCACCAGATCGGTGCGCTCCTTCCGGTGGTGCGCTCCCTGAGCCTCGAATCCCGCGAGCTGATCGCGGTATCCGCCGATGGCGCGTCATCGGAGCTGCCTTCGCTGCGCAAGGCCGCCGAAATGCGCCTCGCGGAGATCGGTCTGATGCGGATGGAGAGTGCCCGGATGGAGCTACAACATCTGACCCGTGGAGACGAGCCCGATTCGACCTTGGTGCTCGCATCGCGGAATGGCGCGAAGCCGGGCGCCAACGCAGGAGAGGAGCAATGATGCGCAAAGCGACGGGCGGCGGCCGCGTGACGGGAGCAGCGACGCTCCTGTTGGCGTTGGGCGCCCTGGCATCCGCGGAGGAGGCGGCTCCGGTCGATCAGGCCGTGGAAGCGGTCGAGACCCTGCGCTCCGCGTCGCGGGAGCGCGTGGATAGGATCGAGCAACTCGAGCAGAGCTTCCACTCGCGGCACGAGCGGGCGATCGCTCGTCTGGATAGGGTCGTTCGGGCCTACCCCGAGGATCCGAAGGCTGCCGCGCTCGGATTCCAGCTAGCGGAACTTCTTTTCGCGCACGAGCGCGCCGAGCATCTCGTCCGCTTCGAGAACCTCGACGCCTTCGAAGGCGAGGCCCCGATCGCGGACTACTCCCGCTCGAAGGCCGCCTACCGGGCTCTTCTCGAGGCCCATCCCGATGCTCCCGAGGCCGCGGGGGCGCTCTACGGCCTGGCCTACTGCCTTCGCGAAGAGGGGGCGAACGACAAGGCCCTCGAGCGCTACGCCGAGCTCGTGGATCGATTCTCCGACTCCACCTATGCGCCGGAAGCGCATCTCCGCATGGGAGAGGAGTACTTCGACGCGAATCGACTCGAACACGCGGCCGAATCGTATCGGTCGGTCCTCGCTTCGCCCGATTCCCCGCTCTACGAAGAGGCCCTCTACAAGCTGGGATGGACGTACTACCGGCTCTCCCGCTATGCCGATGCGATCAGCGTATTCACCTATCTGGTAGACGATACCGAGGCCGGCGAAGCCCTCGGCGGAATGGCGAGTGAGGCGAAATCGTACATCGCCATCAGCTTCTCCGAGTTCAGCGGAGTGGAGGGGCTTCAGAGCTACCTGCAGCGGATCGGAGATCGATCGTACGGCGCGGAGCTCCTCCTCAGCCTCGGTGGTCTCTTCCGCGGAGAGGGGGAGTTTCAGACAGCAGAGCGGGCATTCCGCGGCTTCGTCGAGAACTACCCCGAGCACAAAGAAGCTCCTAGAGCGCAACGGGAGCTGGTCGAGGTGCTCGAGCTGCAAGAGCAGGAAGGAGAGGCTCTCGCCGCGCGGGCGCGGTACTCCAGTCTTTTCGGACCCGGCACGACATGGGCCGACGAATGGGTCGCCGACGACCAGGCGGTCGATGTGCGCAGGTCGGCCGAGGAGTTCCACTACTCCAGCGCCGCGGGCCTCCACGGCCGAGCGCGCGATGCGGCGGATGCCGAGGGGTTGCGGCGCGCGGTCGATCTGTACGCCTCATTCCTCGACCGCTACCCCCAGAGCGATCGGAAGCTACAGGTCGCGATGCAGCGGGCGGACGCCTGGCTAGACCTGGAGCAACCCGGCGCCGCGGCCGACCATTTCGTCGCGGCCGCCGACATCGCCGATCTGCTGCCGGAATCGAGTGCGATCGCCGCCAATGCTCTCTACAACGCGATCCACTCCCTGAACGCGGCCGGCGTGGAGGTTGGAACGTCGAACTTCGAGCGCATGTCGACGACCATCGATCGACTTGCCGAGCAACACGCGGGCGATGAACGGATTCCGAGCCTGTGGATGCGCCGCGCGGAGCTCCACTTCGATGCTGAACTTCACGCCGAGGCGGCGGAGGATTTCGTTCGTTGCGCGGGGAATGCCTTCGATTCCGAGCTGGCCGTCAGGGCGACGGAGATGGTCGCCCGCAGCTACTTCGAGGTGGGACGATTCGCCGAGGCGGAAGAGTGGGCGGCCAAAATGGACCCCGCGATCGAATCCTCATCCGCTCTGCGGGCCGCCGCGATATATCGACAGGCCGAAACCCTCAGAGACGCGGGCGAAGCCTCGGAGGCCGCCGCGCACTTCCTGCGCGTGGTCGCCATCGATCCTCTGGCCGAGGGCAACGATGCGGCGCTCTACGACGCCGCGACCGCGTGGCTGGGCGCGGGGGAGGCGGAGCTCGCCGCGAGGGATTTCGAGCGGATTCCGGCCGAGTATCCCGATTCCGATTTGGCCAAAGATGCGCTTCGCCAGGCCGCGGTTCTGCGTGAGGAAGCTGGTGAGCACACCAGAGCGGCGGTTCTTTTGGGCCGACTCGCGTCGAGAACATCCGGAACCAAGATAGGGGATGACGCAGCCTACTACTCTGCCCTCTACTGGCACGAGGCGGGTGAGATGGAGCGTGCGCGATCCGCCTTCGCCGCCTATCACTCCGAGTACGAAACCGACCACGGCCGAAACCTCGACTCGCGCATTCGCGAGATCCGGTTGGCGGAGTCAGCTGGCGCCGGCGCCGACGAGCTTTCCGGCCGACTCGGCGCGCTTCTCGACGCGGCGGAGCGATTCCGTTCCGCCGGCGCGGAGGTGCCGGTCGCGATTCTGGCCGAAGCGCAGTGGAAGAGGATCGATCTCGATCTGCCGGACTATCGGGAGTACGCCATTCGGCCGCCCCTTCAGGAGACGACCCAACGCAAAGAGACGAAGATGAATGCGTTGCTCGACGGGTACTCGAGGGCCTCGGAGTATCGCTCGGCGAAGTGGTCGATCCGCTCCCTGGAGCGCATGGGCGAGGTGCTCGAGGAGTTTCACAGGGCGATCATTGGGGCACCCACGCCTTCCGATCTCTCCCAGGTCGAGGCGGCGCTCTATCTGATGGAGCTCGAGGACTACGCCTCACCCTACGGTGAGCAGGCGATCGAGTCGTATGTGGCGGCGGTCGAGATGTCGGTCGAAAACGGCCTTGACGAACCCTTCGCGGAGCTGGCGAGGGCCCGTGCGGAAACGTTCCGTCCCGGGATCGACCTTCCGCTCCCGCAACGCGAGGGGCCTCTGGGCGCGCCGATTCAGCTGGCCGTGAGCGCGGAGCTGGCGCTCCCGGAGCTCAGTGCCCGCGAGACCGAGGGGGCGCCCGCCGGTTTCGACCCGCCGCGGCCCGGCTTCGCGATCGGCTCGGGCACCCGAACGACCCTCTGGGGAACGGGCCTGGCCGGCGGAATCGCCACCGCGATCATGGCTGCCCAAGGTTCCAACACCGGGTCGGTGGTGGCCCTAGGTGCCTTGAGCACCGGTGCCTTGGGCATCGCGATCTGGGCTCCCGGTAGAGATGATGGACAGGAAGACGCTAAATCCAACAAAAACTACAGTTCCGGCGACCCCGAAGTCGATCTCGATTTGAAAGGTCCAAGGGTGGAACTGAAACCGGACCTCTCACGGGGAGGGGCGAAGATGCTCCTCACGGTTCCTTTGAACTGACGATCCGATTTGAGACACGAGGACCCTGACGGAGCGAAAGCATGGCCCTGATCTCGACACTCGTTGCTGCTGCCCTTGTCTCCACCGGCGAGCCGATGAGCCCTCCGGTGTCGCCAGGCGTGCTTCAGATCGAGTCGGAGTTGGTGATCCACGGGCGAGTGCGCAAGCCCCAGGTTTTCTTCATGATCCCGAAGAAGATCGCTGAAATGAGCGGCGGGATCGCGGCGGTGGCCGACCCCGTCGACGAAGTTGTGCGACTGGGAGCGGTGAATCTCGCGCCCACCCGCACGGTCGATTTGGATGAACTCCGCCGGAGCTCCCTCCTCGGGCAGCTCGAGGAGGCGGTTCGATGATGGCGCCCGAGGCGTTCAGTTGCCCGATTTTCGAGGAGGATCTCTGATGGGTATGTACTCACCCGAGCAAATGCTCGCCTTCCTTCAGCAGGGTGGGGTGTTCATGCATCTCATTCTGCTCAGCGGAGCCGTTGCGACCGCTGTGACGATGGAGCGGTGGTTCGTGCTCTTCGTCCGAAGCAGCATGTCGGCCCGGGCCTTCACCAACAAGATCTGCGGGCATATCAGGTCCGGCGATTTCGACCAGGCGCTCACGCTTTCGATGGCCAAGAAGACACCGCTGGCCCGTATCGTCAGGGCCGCCATCATGGCGCGTACAGGCGGCTCGCGAGATGTGCAGAACGCCGTCGACGAAGCGGCGCTGGCCGAGATCCCGACCCTGCAGGATCGCACCCCCTATCTGGGAACGATCGCGCAGATCGCCACACTGCTGGGGCTCCTGGGAACGATCGTCGGTCTGATGCAGTCGTTCGCCGCCGTTCAGAGTGCGGCCACGGAGCAGCGGGCGATGCTTCTCGCCGCTGGGATCTCCACGGCGCTGAACACGACGGCCCTCGGCCTGATCGTGGCCGTTCCGACCACCGTCGCCTACTCGATGATGCAGCGGAAGACCGAGCGGTTGATCGAGCAGATCGACGAGGCTTCGGTGCGGGTCATGAATCTGCTCATCTTGAGGAAGTCGGAGGCGGCGGCGGCGAAGGCCGAGATCGAGGAGACGGTCGCCGCTCGCTGAGCCGACCAAGAGGAGAAGCCGATGTTTCCCGCCACCCGCCGATCTCGCGTCGTGCGCGTCCAGGAGGATCTGAACATCACGCCGATCATGAACGTCTTCATGATCCTCGTGCCTTTCCTCCTGCTGACCGCCGCCTTCGCCCACACCGCTATGGTCGATCTGAACCTGCCCGTCTCGTCCGAACCCGAGACGGAGGAGGAAGAGAAGGTCGATCTGAATCTGCGGGTGTCGGTGACGGAATCGGGGTTGAGGGTCGAGGGGAACGAGGCCGCGCTCGAGAGGCTCCCACGTCTCGATGACGGCTCCTACGACTTCGAGGGACTGGGACGCCAGCTCTCCGAAGTGCGCGAAGCCCACCCCGATGAGCAGATGGTGATCGTGGCCGCCAGCCCCGCCATTCGCTACCAATCGGTGGTGTCGGTCATGGACCGCTGCAAGTCGGCGGGATTCAGCGAGATCTCGATCGGTCCAGCCGATCCCGAGGAGCCACGATGAGCTTCAGCCCTTCCAAGAGGCCCCTGTGCAGCGGCGGGAGCATGTCGGCGCGCAGAGCCGCTCGCTTCTCGAAGCGACCCTTCGTGCTGAACATCACCTCGATGATCGACATGTTCACGATCCTGTTGATTTTCCTACTGGTCAATTTCTCTAGCGACGACACGGTCAAGGCTCCCGATCTCGATCTTCCGAACTCCGAGGAGGCCGGTGGAGTGAAGAGGAGCTCGGTCCCCGTCGCGGTGACACAGAACGCCATCGTGGTCGACGGCGCGACCGTGGCCAGGATCGACGATGTCTACGAGCAGGGCACCGCCGAGATCCCTGAGCTCGTGGCCGCGCTCGCCCAGCAACGTGATCGCGCGATCCATATCGCGAAACTGGCGGCGCGGGCGGCCTCCTCGGCCACCGTGGGCACGGAGGAGATCGCGTGGCAGGGACGGGTAACGCTCAGTGGTGACCAGAACATCCCCTTCGAGCTGCTGCGGCGGGTGATCTACTCCTGCGGACAGGCGTCGTTCGCCGAGGTCTCTCTGGCGATGGACAAAGCTACGGAAGCCGGACGCTAGGAGACGCTGATGAGTTCGTCCCCTCGGATCGAAGGGAAGACGCAAAGACCCGTGGTGGTTTTCCACGCCACCGAGGCGGATCGTTTCTTCCGCCGCACGCTGCTCGGGGCCGTCCTATCGTGGGCCCTGGTTTCGGCCGCGATCCTGATCGCCGATCCTCCCCCAGCCGTGGCGAACAGCCAGGACGAGTACCTCGAGAGCATCGTGGTTCGAGCTTACATGGCGCCGCCGGAGCCCGAGCCTGAGATCGAGATGGCCGATGCGTCTCTCAGTCAACCCGGCGATCCCGAGCCGGAACCGGAACCGGAACCGGAACCGGAGCCGGAACCCGAGCCGGAAGAGCTCGCCGACGCCGGTGATCCAGCGCCGGAGCCAACGGCCGCCGAAGAGGGCCCGGGCGATCCGCCCCCCACAGCCCCGCGCGACGTGAGTCGACTCGGTGTGCTCGGCGCGATGCGCGGTCCTTCGGGCACCGGACCCGGTGCGCTGGGTGTCGCCCAGAGCAGGCGGCTGAAGGCGGCCAGAAACGCCGATGTGATCGCAGAGAGCTCCGGCCCCGGCGACCGGCGCCTCGAAGCGAAGCCGCTCCGCGAGACCAAGGGCGCGGCCGGATTGATATCGAACGCCGGCGGTCCCTCGGGCGAGCGCACATCGCTGGAGGGGGCCGAGCGGGTGGAGATCGAGGCCGGACCGGGCACTGTCTCGGGCAGCGGAGGACAACCCGCTGCTCGCACCGACGGCGCCATCAGACAGGTCGTCGCAAAATGGGCGCGCACATTTCAGGCCTGCTATGAGCGTTCGCTCAAGCTCGACCCCGCCCTGCGCGGCCGGGTTTGGCTCGAGTTCACCATCGGTGCGGCGGGCAAGGTAACGCGCGTGTCGATCAACTCGGGCGACATCGACGTAACGATCGGTGGCCTCGATCGCTGCCTCACGCGCTGGTTCGACAAGATGCAGTTCGGCCCCGCGGCGGACGATGTCGACTGCCGTTATCCACTGATGCTGACACCCGAATAACCGGGGAGGCGACGTCCTGGGAAGGGCCCCGGTTCCTCTGGGGGGAGCCGGGGCCCGCGCCTGTACGGCCTCGGCGCGAACCGATGATAGAGTGCGCGAATGAACGGCAGGATGCTCGCGGCGCTCGCAGCCGCACTCGTGGCTCTCGCGCTGCACGCGCCGATCCTCGGCCATGGTTTCGTCTGGGACGATGCCCACAAATTCGGCCAGGCCCGATGGGATGGGCCGAGCGATCTGGCCGCCGCGCTGACCCCCCAGTACTGGACGGAGCTCTCTCATGAGCCGCCCAGGGCCGGCTACTACCGACCCGTCGCCTCGCTCCTCTTCGCCTTCAACCAGTCGCTCTTCGGGCTCGAACCCCGCGTCTACCACGCCGAGAGCCTTCTCTTGCACGCAGGCGTCACGGCGCTCGTGGTCCTGCTCGCCGCGACCCTCTTCCACGCCTCCCCCACGGTCGCCCTCGCCGCCGGCCTGCTCTTCGCTGTCCACCCGATCCACACCGAAGCGGTCGCGTTCGCCAGCGATCTCACCGACCTGCTCTCCGCGCTCCCCTTCATCGGCGCGCTGCTCGTTGCCTCACGGGCGCGCGACTCGTGGCGATCGGCGGCGGCCATCGTGCTTCTCTGGATGCTCGCCCTGGGCGCGAAAGAGCTGGCGATCACGCTACCCCTCGCCATAGCGCTCGTCTGGTGGACCCGCGACCTCCCCGTCATCCGCGGGCGCCGGCGCTTCTGGACCAGCGCCCTGCTCGCTCTCCTGCTCTACCTGACGCTGCGAAGCTGGATCTTCGGCGATTTCGCCGCGGCGGGGGCGGGACTGGGATGGGACGGCTTCTACCCGCGAATCTCCGCGGCGGGCCGCTCCCTGACCCTAGCCGCACGCATGCTCATCTCCCCCTGGCCCCTGATCGCCGACTACGGCCCCGCCGGCGCCCCGGAGCCCCCTCATCCGCTCCCATTCATCGTCCCCTTCCTCTTCCTCGTTCTCCTCGCCGGCTCCGCGCGGCTCCGGGCCCGGGCGCCCGAGCTCCCCTTCGCCCTCGCCTGGTTCGCGATCGCCCTGCTGCCGGTCTCGAACCTGATCCCGATCCCCCAGCCCTATGCGGAGCGCTTCCTCTATCTGCCGAGTGTCGGCCCCTGCATCGCGCTCGCGCTCGCTCTCGACCGCCTCCGGCGGCACCACCGCTGGAGCGCCCCCGCGATCTTGGTTCCCCTCCTCGCGGCGGGCGCCCTGCTCACCGCCCGCAGACTTCCCGACTGGCGGAACGAAGGCGCACTCTGGAGCTCGGTGGTCGAGGCCCTCCCCTCGAACCCCCGTGCTCTTCAAAACCTCGGCGCCGATTTCGAGCGGCGAGGCGATCTCGCCCGTGCGATCGAGCTCTACGCGGCCGCCCACGACCTCGCCCCGCGCATGGAGAAGGTCACGACCGCGTACGCCACCACCTTGCACAGAGCGGGCCGCGCGCAAGAGGCGCTCGATCTGCTCATCGATCACGAGGCTCACAATCCCCTGACCGCGCGCGTGGCCGGCATGCTCGGTGCCGCCTTCGCCGGCCGCGCCGAATTCGAGAGAGCGCTCGGCTACTTCGAGATTTCGTCCGAGCTGGAACCCGCCGACCCCGCGCCGCGCATCTCGCGGGCCCTCTGCCTGACCTCTCTGGGCCGACTCGAAGAAGCCCAGCTCGAGCTGCGGCGCCTCAGGGACGAAGGGGTCGACCCGGACCGCCTGGAAACCCTAGCCTCGGCCCTTGCCCGCGCTACGAAGAGGTTAGAATCGCAGTGGGTGGACTGAAGGGTGCCCTCCATGCCAACACCGAACAACGGATCGAGAAAGAGCAGGCTGCTCGTCGTCGAGGACGACCGGGTGCTCCGCATGACCATCCTGGAGTACATGGAGGACCAGCGCTTCGATTCCGAAGGTGTCGAGAGCGCCGAGGCTGCGCTCCGGTGGCTCGAGACCGGCGACTGCGACGTCGTCCTGGCCGACATCCACCTGCCGAACGCCACCGGCATCGAGCTCTTGAAACTGTTGAGGGAACGCCACCCCGAGATCGAGGTTGTTCTGATGACCGGGCACGCCACCCTCGAGACGGCGATCCAGGCGGTGAATCTCGGAGCTTTCTGCTACATCCAGAAGCCCTTCGACGCGACCGAGCTCTTCATGACCCTCGAGCGGGCGATGGAGGTCCGCCAGCTCAGGCTCGACAGAGAAGAGCTGATCGCTCGCCAACAGGCGACCCTCGACCGACTTCGTTCGACCCTTCGACGCCTCGTCGAAACCAGAGACCAGATGATCGCCGCCAGCCGAAAGCGGGCGATCGACGACACCCTCGTCACCTTGCAGCACGAGCTGAACAATCGGGGCATGGGGATCACCGCCGCCGCCGGCTGTGCCCGCCGCGATGTGGAGAAGGGCAAACACGAGGCCGTGCTGGGCGCGCTGGCATCGATCGAGGATCTCGCCATCGACATCTCCGCCATGCTCGAGCGGGTCTCGTCCCTCAGCGCACCCGAGTCGACCGAGTATGTCGAAGGAACGACGATGATCGACCTGAAGTCGGAAGAGAAGAGCAAAGAGGAGGGTTAGGGTCCACGCAAGAAGAAGTGGTGAGTCTCGCGCCCGGCTTCCGCCCACCTACTGAACATAGCCGAGACTCTTCAGAATCCGCATCTTTGCGGCAACCTCGTCGGGCGAGCTGGTCTGCCGGGCTACATCCATGTGAGATTCCATCTCCACGAGATCGAGGGCCAGCTCGTCGGCGAGCGCCGCCATGCCGAGCGCGCCGAGATCGATCGTCTCACCCGGATCGGAGACGAGGTCGAAGAGCCTTCTCTTGCCGTCCGGGGTCCACAGGAGCTTGTAGCGGCCTCGGACGAGCGACGTGAGTGCCCATTGGTCTTCTTGCGATGTCTCGGTTGCACCACGGTTCTTGAAGATCTGCGCGAAAACGGCGCGGTTGGTCCACCAGTCGTTGTGTTCGGCGTCGGACGTGGCCCCGGACGCACCATTCAGCAGGGGCCGAAGGCTGCTGCCGCGAAACCTCCTCTTCTCGCGGTAATGCGATTCCAGCTCACCGTTCACATCGACCACCTCGATGATCGTCGGAAAAACGTCGGCCTGGCTGACGACAGTGTCGATTCGCCGCGACGTGCCGGGGGCCCGTCCATCGTAGATGAAGAGAATCCCATCGGTGGCCGGTGCGAAGAGCGCCTTTCCGTGTGAGAGAAGGTCGTGCTCGCCCATGTTCTCACCATGGTCGTTGGTGACGACGACAATGGTATTGTCGAGAATGCCGGCCTCGCGCAGATACTCGAAGAGGCGTTCGATCCAGTGGTCCATGTAGCGGATCTCGTCGTCGTAGAGGTCGATGAGATCGTTGAGAAAGGGAGCCTGACCGACGGGCCGGCCGTCGAAGAGCATGCGCTCGTGGGCAGCATCGGTTTTTGTGTGTCTCCACAACCGACTCGGCTCGTTGCGGCCCTGGGGCTGAGGAATGTCTCTCGAGAAGTGCCGGAAACCGTCGCGGGGAGCGTAGGGCACATGTGCGTCGAAGTAATTCAAATGCAGGAAGAAGGGTGACGCCGGCGAGCCCCGTTTCTCTAGCCACTCGATTCCGAGCCCTGTCACGGTCTCCGCACTTCGCTGGCGGGCCACATCCCAGCTCGTTGGAGGACGGAAGCGAGTTTGGAGGGTTTTGGAGAATCGAGCAAATGACAGGCGACTTAGATAGGCCTCGAGCCGATCGTCGTAACAGTCGAACCCCTTGGACGCACCAAAGACCCGGTGCAGCGCATAGCCCGCCGTGATCGAGGCTGTCGCGTACCCCTGCTCGCGGAGGATGCCGGCAAGCGTCGGGGCATCGTCGCGCAGCTCTCGCGCCGCGGAGACTCCGCCGCTCTCGGCCGGGAGCATTCCCGTGAAAAGCGCTGCGTGGGTCGGTAGGGTCCACGATGAGACACAGTAGGCCCGGTCGAAGACGACCGACTCTTCGGAGAGGCTCTGTAGAAAAGGTGTCGTCTGTCGCTCGTAACCGTAGATGGAGACATTGGCCTTTCTCACCGTGTCGAGGGTGAGCAGGAGCACGTTCGGGCGGACGGCGGAGTCCTCGCCGCCGCCTCGCTCCGCCGGCGGATCCGGGTTGGTGTATGGGGAGAGGTAGGCGAAGATCAACCCGCCGAAAAGCGTCACCACTCCGAGAGCCGTGAAGAGAGAAGCGATGCCGGAGCGCAACAATCGAGGGATGGCTCGCGCGGCCGCGACCGCGAGAAGAGCGGCAGCGATCCAATACGTCCCCGCCAGGACCGCGGCCTTGGAGCCGATCAGCCACCGGGATACTTCGTAGAGATCGGGATCGGGCCGCAAGAAGAAGAAAACCTGAACGAATAGAAGCCACGCGATCGGCAGGAGCAAGAGGGCATTGGGGATCTTCGAAAGGGCGAGTCGAGTGGCGGAGGCACCGATCGGCCGGTCGGCCAAGGTCCGCCGAACGACCCGGTGCAGTCTG
>NYZA01000115.1 GCA_002686955.1 Gemmatimonadota bacterium | reverse complement strand
ACCGTGCAGGTTCTTGTCCTGCCGGTGCTTCGTGCCGGTTCGACGCGGAGGCGTAGTGGTGCTACGTCGCACAAGGCGAAAAGGTGGGAAGTGCCGGCAGGGCAGGGAGATGTGCGGTCGCAGCAGGAATCTCGTGAGATATCCGGGCTAGTGCATGCGCGATCGGTCATACGGATGCAGACCCTGGGGTGAGTCGTTATTCCGCCACGAGCGGAGAACTGCTCGGCTCCTCCAGCGCCGAGCCCGACGCCAAGTTCATCAACTATGGAGCACCTGAAGGCGGCAAATCACTCTGCTCGGCAACGACCACGGAGGACCCATTGATGTGGGCCGACGACAGCTACCAGCCGATCACGCGTTGGGAGATCGCTGTGCACTCGGATCTGTGAGGTCATTTCGGCCGCCGCCGCCGTCGTCACGACCGATACAGTCTACTTGCACGCGGCCGGGGCCTTCGGGCGCCCGCGCGTCGCGATCTTCGGCCCCACCGATCCCGCCCTGCGCATCACCGATCTCGATCGAGCCGATGTTCTTGCCTTGCACCGTCGCGATCTCTGTGAGCGGGCTCCTTGCCACAACGATATGTTCGATCGCTGTCGCGCCGCTCCGGTCGACTGCATGGCGATTCCGCCTGAGCAGGTTGCCGATGCGGTGGTGCGTGTGTTGGGGCGTGATTGCATGCGCCGGGCGGGAGCGAGGCACGGCGGCCCCGCTCCGACCCCTCGTCGCGGACCCCTGGGTCAACAATCCACGGGCTGAATGCGGTCGCGATCAAAGACGTGCTCGCCGTCGAAGGGGGCTCCGCGGTTGGTTCCCTCGAAGTTGATCGCTACACTTCCGTCACCGAGAATGGTGTAGGTGCCCGAGATATCGCCCCAATCCTCTCCGTCATCGCTCTCGAAGGTGCCGTCGAAGCTGTCGCTCGGGTGGTTCCACTCCGAATCGAGCGTGAAGGCCATGTCGCCGTCGAGCTCCCAGCATCGCGTGCCTGCATTCGCGGATGCGAACGACTGCACGGTGAGGAACGCCAGAGCAGCCAGGGGAATTCGTAGTGAAGATCTGTGTAGCATCGGTCTCTCCGTTGTGTTGTCGACCGAAGCTCATTCCTCGGTCTTGGTGGCGAGATGGGGCGGTGAGTGGTTCCGTTACGTGCTGGCGCTCTTGGATCGATGTGAAGCCCCCCCCGCCCAGGCGATCGAAGGGCGGAATGCGCTTCGGAGCGCGGTCCTTTTGCGATGGTGCCGGTGGCGGAGGCGGCGCCGAGGCGCAAGAGGATTTCATTGCCCTGGTTGCCCGCGTCCCCGGCAACCGACATGAAGATCCTGCTCCAGCGGCGGCATGACGATGTCACTGCGGCCGGCGCGCGATCTCTCGCGCGCCAGAGTCCAGAACATCCCGCAGCCCTTGCTAATGGAGGGCTTCGTTCCCCTCGGGCATGTGTCGCTCTCGGTCGGGACCCTGCCCCGAACATCCACCGCCGCCCTCTCAGAGAACCTGTTGCACCCCTCGGGTGTCTACGTGCCAAGAGAGAGCATCGTGATCCCCCGGACCCACAGCATGGGCATCTACGGCGACTACATCTACGCGCGAACCTCCGTCAGCGGCTCCGACCACCGGATCCACATCATCGAGCGCACCCTCGAACCCCGCTTCACCGTCGTAGATTCCTTCGATGTCAACGGGTGGGTCCAGGCAGCTCTGATCGTCGCCGGCCGGTTTCTGATCGCCGACCACGAAGTCTTCGATCTCGCCGATCCGCTCCGGCCTGCGCTCATCGGCGAGCTGAATCGAAGCAGCTTCCGGATCAAGGCACGACCCCATCCGACACTTCCCGACGCCCAGCTCATCGCCTCCACATCGGACGGACTCGGCGACGGCTGGCCCGATTCCCTCTATCTCTGGCGGGTATCACCTTCAGGAGGCTTCGCACGAGAATGGGGCGGCCCGACGCCCTACCCGATCGACTTCGTCGAATTCGACGACAGTCGAGATCTGCTCTACTTCGGCGGCATCGGCGGAGGCCCCGTCAGGGTGTATGACGTGAGCGATCCCCCCGCGACCACCCTCCTGCACGACTTCTGGTACTACGACGCCATCGGACGATCGCTGTGGGGTTTCGGAGTCACGAGGGGCATTCTTCACATCGCGGACAAGAGTCCCGGGCTCCTGTCCTCCGGCCACGACTTCTTTCGGTTGCGCCCCTGGTGGTGGAACGGCGAAGCCTTCGTTCCACTCGGACCGGGAATGGAGCACTCGCTCTACACGCCTCCGATGTACGGCGAGGATGACCGCCTGATCTTCCCCAATGACGTCGGCGCGGAAATCCGCTACACCCGGCCCGATCCACTCGGCACCGATGTCGCCTGCACCGGTCCACCGCCCTTCGGGCCGAGGTAGAGACAGATCGAGGGGTGGTGTCAGCTCTACGATTCGACGAGCGGGTCTCTCCTTCGTTCGTTTCGAGAGGATCACTTCTGCTTCTCCGGTCTTGGGGTCGACCCGCATTCCAAATCTGAGGAAGTCCGAAGTATGCCAAGACCACCGATGAGCGGATCGATGGTCGACTCGACTACTGAACCACCTCCCCAACCACCGCGGATTGAATCGGATAGGGGCAAGTGCCTCGTTGGGCGGCCTGGAAATAGAGGGTGCGGCCCTGGGCCGAGGGGGGCACGACCAGCGTGCACTGAAACTCCCCTTCACCGTCCGCCGTGCCGGAGCACACCCTATGGGCGACCGGGCCCAGCGGCAGGGCCAGCCCCAAATCGACGCACCAGGGCTCGACTGCGTAGCTGAAATGGCCCGGATCCAAGGACCAGGCGATGGCGATCTCGGCCCCGGGCCACGCCCCACCCACGCTGAAGGTCGCCGGCTGGTTCGCTTGAATGCTCGAGGGGATCCGCAAACCCAGTTGAACCGGCACGCCGGTTGAGAACTCGGCCAGGAGACGTACGACCGCCGCTTGGACGGGAATGTGGCATTCGGTGACCTGCCAGGAGTTTTCGGGCCAGTCGGCGTTCCAGTCGCGGTAGCTCTTCAGGATCGGCTGGTGCTCAGGGGGCTCGATCGGCGGCCCGCCGTAGGCTGGATCGGGAGCGAACTGGGGATTGACCCCTCCGGTCACCAACCCGGGCGCGGGGCCGTAGAGGGACGAGTCGGCATCGTCCCAAACCGTTCCGTCGTGGAACCAGGCGTGATAGGTCTCGGCCACGCTCCGCTCGGCGCCGATCTCGCCGAGATTGGTGAGGTAGACCCAGCCCGGCGGGTTCACTCCGAGCAGATAGTGTAGGTAGTCCTCGGCGGCGTCGAGGTAGGGCCCCGCGTTCGCCACGTCGAGCCCGGAACGGTTCATCGCGATGAACATCAAACCCTGGAGCGTTTTGGTTCCGTTGCTGCCCCAGGTGTGGTCGTTGTCGAAAAGGAAGGCGCGATAAGGGTCGCTGCCTCCCACGATATGACCCAGATGATCGGGGCCCGAGAGCTGCTCCCCATAGGCGTCTCGGATCGCTTCGGCGACACTCTCGGTCGCACCGGGGAACCCCGCGTAGTACAGCAGACCATCCTGGAAGGGGAACTCCCAGGGCGAAGCCCAGCCCCACTGGAAGAGGTACGCGGTCCAGTAGCCGGCGTCGACGAAGCTCTGATATATCGCCTCTCCCGTCAGAGCGAAGAGGTAGACGGCGGCGCGCGTGCGGTTTTGCTCCTGCCAATAAGGGGAATCCTCAGCGGCGGCATTGACGAATCCGGCGTTGTCGTAGTACGAGGGGATCCGCCACTCGTGCGTTTCCAGCCAGGCCCAGGCGCTGAGCGCGGCAAGCTCCAGTTGATCGGCGAAGGCCATGGCGTCGGGGTCGCCCGTGTTCCGAAAAGCGATGGCGGCGTGCGCGTAGGCACCACAAGCCGAAATCGTCGCGGATGCGGTCGCGGGAGCGTAGCGACGCGCCCCGCCGTCCGTGCTCGGCGGGCTAGACGCGCTCCAGTCGGTGACCGAAACCTTGTGCAGCACTGAACCGTCGCTTTCTTGCATTCGCAGAAGCCACTCGAGCTCCCACTCCAGCTCATCGAGAATATCAGCCAGGCCGTTGCTCGACTCAGGAATCATGTTGTCGTCGGCCCAACCCCAAGGTGTTGCATCGTACGCACCCAATAGGCCGTGAACCGCTTCGTCGGCGAAGTTCACATATTTGTTGTAGTCACCCGCGTCGTGCCAACCTCCCGAGAGATCGCGCGACGTAGAAGGCGAAGGATCGAGCACGAAGCGACAGTCCTGGTCTTGTTCGGGCCCCAAGTGACAGGGCGAATCGCTCCAATTCGGATGCGCGTAGGGCGATGCCTTCGCGATTCCGCAACGCTGATAGTAGTACATCCGAAGCGTCTCTACCAACAAGGCATCGTACGGATCGCCGTCGATCTCGAAGCTCTCGGACGAGATACCCGCGGTCGGATCGTACAGATAGAACGATCCTTCCTCCCGGAGGTTCGAGAAATCGAACCACCAGGCGTGGTCGCCGGATGAGACGTGCTCTTCGCCCCCGTTCCAGGTGGTGCTCGTTCCCGAATAAGCGACACTTCCGTCGCTCGATCGCCGAACTTCGATGAGCCCGCCCGGAGAATAGGGGTCGGGGGCATCGTGCCCGGTGATCGGCTCTCTCAGCACCGCCGTCTTCTGGGCGTAGGGTCGATACCCGAACGCGTCGACGCGAATATGAGGATTGGAGGATTGGGCGGCGGCCGGCACGGCGCGGGCGAGGGAAAGTAGACCCCCCAGGCCGCATACGGTTGCGAGGGCGAGATGGCGCATCGAGATGGCTCCGGTGGGCTTGGACTCGTGCATCAAGTATATACTCGCGGCGGCTCACGTGTTCATAGGCAATGGCGGCCCAGCCCCATTTCGGTCGGCAGCCACGGGAGTCGGCGTGGTTCTCGCGGTCGAGGACTTGAATCGCGCATATCGCCCCCATCCCGGATGTTTGTCGTTTCATCACCCACAAAGGTTCGCAATCGCTATGCTGTGCAGCCCTTACTCCTCGTTTCCCCGCCCCGGAGGTCCGGCCCATGCGCACGCTCTTTCCGATTCTCATCCTCCTTTCCACCCTCGCCGCGCGGGCCGAAACGGTTTCGGTCGCTGGGGTGAATCTCGAGATCACCGAGCACGTGCTGCCGAACGGGCTCACGGTGTTGGTGCACGAGAACCACGAGGCTCCGACGATCGGCCTGGCGACCGTCTTCAAGGTCGGAGCGGTCGACGAGGCCACGGGAGAAACCGGCATCACCCACATTCTCGAGCATATGCTCTTCAAAGGGACCGATGTGATCGGAACAACCGATTGGGCTATCGAGGAGCCACTATTGGACCGGATCGAGACAGTTGCGCAGCAGCTGCGATTGCTGGAAGACGAGGGAGGCGATGCGCAAGGGGCCGATTCTCTCCGCGCGGCATGGATCGAGCTTCGCGAGAAGGCGAAGGCTCTGGTCGTTCCGAACGAGCTCGACCGGATCTACAAGAACGAAGGTGCGCGCGGCGTCAACGCTTTTACGGCAAACGACATTACCGCCTACATCCTTTCGCTCCCCGCGAACAAGCTCGAGCTCTGGTTTCTAATGGAGTCGGGTCGCTTGGAACGCCCGGTGCTCCGTGAGTTCTACACCGAGATCGAGAATGTGATGGAGGAGCGGCGTATGCGCACCGACGACAGTCCGGGGGGGATGCTGTGGGAGCAGCTCCTGGCGACGGCTTTCGTAGCGCACCCCTACGGAACGCCGGTGATCGGTTGGCCGGGCGATATCCAGGCGATGACGCGGACGGCGACCGAGGACTATTTCAGGCGTCACTACGCGCCGAATCGCATGGTGCTTTCGATCGTCGGCGATGTCGACACTGATGAAGTGATGCTGTTTGCCGAGAAATACTTCGGGCATTTCGAAAGGCAGCCTGATCCGCCGCCGGTGAGATCGGTCGAGCCCGCTCAAAGAGGGACGCGGCGGATCGAAGTGGAGTTTGATGCGGAGCCGCGCCTGTCGATTGCGTGGCACCGCGGGGCGGCGATAGATGAGAATGCCCCGGCCTGGGATGTGCTCGGAGCGGTGCTCGACTGGGGGCGTTCCAGTCGGCTGCAGCGGGCTCTGGTGAGGACCGAGATGGCGAGCGGCGTCAGCTTCACGTCCGATGCGCCGGGGGCGCGTTACCCCTGCTTGGCGGTCGCGTCGGCGGTGCCGATCGCGCCCTTTACGAGCGACACAATAGAGGCAACGATTCTGGCCGAGCTGGAGCGACTCGCGACCGAACCGGTGAGCCGGGAGGAGCTGGATCGAATTGTCGCGAAGGTGGAGACATCGAGCATTCGACGGCTGAGCTCGAATCTGGGGATGGCGATCGGATTGGGGCATGTCGAAGCCGTAAGGGGAGATTGGAGAGAACAGATCACTTGGGTCGAGAAGATCCGGGCCGTCACTCCGGAGCAGATCATGGAGCTGGCCCGCGAGACCTTCGTGCCGGGAAATATGACTGTTGCTACGTTGGTGCCGTCAGAAGCGACAACGTCGAAGGGAGAATGACCCGTGAATCCGATTCGACATGCACTGAGATCGTTGATGCTGCTTTCGATTCTGGCCGGCGGTTGCGCTTCGACGGGAAGGCCGGTTGCGGCGCTCCGCCCGCACGCGGATCCCGGTTCGCTAGACTTCGCGCCGCTCGACGTGGAGTATCGCGGGACCGAGCGGGTGGTGCTTCCGAACGGCGTGGTGCTCCATCTCTACCATTCCGACCGCCTGCCGCTGATCGATCTGAAGCTCCGCTTCCGCGCGGGGGCGGAGTACGAGCCGGAGGGAAAGACGGGGCTGGCGGGGTTGACGGGCGATCTGCTCCGCACCGGGGGGACCGAATCGATGTCGGCCGAGGATGTCGACTCTCGCATCGACGATCTGGCCGCGAATCTGTCGCTCTATATCGACGAGGACTCCGGCATCGGATCGCTGAATGTGCACCGAGAGAACTTCGAGCCGGCGCTGGCGCTGCTGGCGGAGATGCTGATGGAGCCCGCCTTCGACAAGGCGCGTCTTTCCGAAGCGAAGGCTCGGAAGAAGGACGAGATTCGGCGGCAGAACGACTATCCGATTTCGGTCGGCTTTCGGGAGCTCTTCAAGCTGCTGCAGGGT
>NYZA01000114.1 GCA_002686955.1 Gemmatimonadota bacterium | reverse complement strand
TTGCCGTCAAGCTGAGCTGCCGCTTCGATCAAGAAGATCCATCGCCTTCGATGTAGACTTTGAAACCATCCTCGAGCAGGCCTCGTTTGCGACATTCCAGAATACATCGAAGCGGCGACGAAGGCCGCGAGTTTCATACGCGACAATATGGTTCGAGAGGGTTCTCTCCTGCGGGTATACAGGGAAGGAGAAGCGCGTTTCGACGGATTCCTGGACGACTACGGGTTTTTCGCCAATGGGCTGGTCGATCTATACGAGGCAACGTTCGAGCTCGAGTGGCTGAGCTGGGCATCTCTTTTGGCCGAATCGGTTTACGAGCGCTTCTCCGATGCCGACTCCGGAGGCCTTTTCTACACGACCTACGATCACGAGCGCCTGGTGGCGAGAACCCGCGAGCGACAGGACGCCGCGATGCCATCGGGCGCGTCGCAGGCGCTCATGGCGAGCCTGCGGATCGCGCGACTCACGGGTGACGAGAAACTGAAGGGACTCGGTCTCGCCGTGATCCGGAGCTACGGATCGAAGATCCGAGAGCGGCCCACCGCTTTCGCCACGATGCTGGCCGCCCTCGATTTCCATCTGGCCCCCGCGACCGAGATCGCGGTGGTCGGGCATCTCGAGAACCCCGACGCGGAGATCCTAAGGCGGTTGGTGAACGGTTGCTATCTGCCGAACGCAGTCATCGCGGGCTCTCATGTCAATGGAGCAACACCCTCCACCTCCGCTCCCGCGGAGGGGTTTCCGCCGGTCAGCATTCCCCTCCTGGCGGGGAAGAAAGCGATCCGCGGGCGCCCGACCGTTTATGTCTGCCGCGACCGTACCTGTTCCCGCCCGATCACGACTCCGGACAAGTTGCTAGCTGCTCTTTCGGGATGAGGCTCGACCCCGAGCCCGTGCAACACGCCGGATAGCGCATCATTGTCGAGCCGCGACGCGGTGCGGATCTTCACCGACTCGTAGCCCCTGATCCGATCGGGCAGCTCGGCCACGCGGAGCGCCTCTTCGTACTCCCCATCGGAAAGACTACCCAAAACACGGTTGATCTCTTCTTCGTACCAGCGTATCAGTCCTCGCTCCAGGCGCCGCACACGGGGCCAAGCGAAAGGATCGAACGAGGTGCCGCGCAGGCGCCGAAGCCCGACCAGCGAGCGGAACACCGGCCGTGCGAGCCACGCCGGAATCTGGAGCTTTCTCTGCAAGCCGAGCTCCCTGAGCAGGGGAGGGAGCAGGTAGATCGCAAGCCGGTGGGCCTTTCCGAAGTCGCGCGCCAACGAGCCCTCGTTCATGCCAAAGAGGTGCAGCCGCGCGACTTCGTACTCGTCTTTGTATGTCATGAGCTTGTACATGTTTCGGGCCACCGCGACCGAGAGACGCTTCTCCGGCTCGCCATCGGCCTCGACTACGCGCGCAACGAGCTCCGCGTATCGCCGTGAATACGCAATTCCCTGATAGTCAATCAGATCGCAAGCTCTCTCTTCGAAGCCCGAAATCCTCGTCAGGTCCTTGCCCAGGTCGCCTAGACCTCGCGACAACGCACTTCTGTGCCGTTCCAGGCTGCGGGTTAGGATGGAGCGACTCGCTTCCCCGCGTTCGGACCGAAGAATCATCTCGACCTCTTCGGCGTCTTCGACCCACAGCCGGCCCAGGTGAAACGACGACAAGTTCTTCTCAGGCTGTCGCAGATGCTGCACGATTGCGGTCTTCAAGCTCCCCAGGGAGAGGGGGATCGAACCGGACTGGAACGCAACGCCGAGCAGGAAGATATTCGTAAACATATGGTTGGCGAACAGCCCCTCGACGATCGTGCCCGCATCGACCAGCACCGCCGCGCCGTCGACAACGAGATCCCGCCAGGCGTTCTCGAGACCTTCGCGATCGGGTCTTGACTTCAGCCTGTCTACGATCATCTCGATCGTTGGAATCAGCGTGAGATTCGCGACGATCCGCGTCGTTTCGTATGCGATGTAACGGAGGTTCTCCGGAGCCAGGCCGTGGACCGAATCGCAGGCTAGATACAGATCGGCGCGCCGGTAACCCACCGCATTGATGATCGGCTGCTCCGACATGTTGATGACGATCTGCGATTCGACCGGTCCTCCCTTTTGCGCGAGACCGGTCATGTTCAGCTCGTTGACGAACCCGCCCTCCAAGATCGTTGCCTGCGCCAGCAGTGCCGAGAGCGAGACTATGCCCGTGCCGCCGATTCCGGCCAGCACAATATTGTAGTTGCCTACAGAGTGCGGCGCTTCAGTCGGCAAAGGGATCGATTCGGGATCAACCAGATCTGCGAGCGCCTCGGCCCGGCCTTCGCCGCCCCCCCGCGTCTTCACCCGCATGAACGCGGGGCAATCGCCGATCAGGCAGTGCAGGTCATCGTTGCAGCTCGAGCGATGAACGCTTGTCTTGTCGCCAAGCTCCGTCTCGGAGATGTAGAGCGAGGGACAGAGAGATCGCCCGCAATCTCCGCAGCCTTCGCAGACTTCTTCGTTAATCACGATGAATTCCGTACGAGGCTCTCCGCTCCTCGATACCGTTCGTCTGCGCTCCGTGGCGCACTCCAGATCGAAGATGATCGCCGTCGTGCCCGCAACACCTCGGATCTCTTCGAGAACCCGAGAATAAGCACTGTGCGGTTCGACCCGTACACTGCCAGACGATTTCAGGCGATCGCTCACCACGATCGCCCTCTTCACGCCGACGCTCATCAGCTCATCGACGAGCCGATCGATCGGGAGCTGCCCAGGCGGCGACTGCCCGCCGGTCATGGCGACGACACCATTGTAGAGGATTTTGTATGTGATGTTGGCGCCAGCCGCGACCGATGCGGCGATCGCCAGTCGCCCCGAATGAAAATAGGTTCCGTCCCCCAGATTCTGAAAAATATGTCTATTGTCGGCGAAAGGGAAGACGCCGTTGTTGACTCCGCCACCGGTCCCCATCGACGAAATCCATTCGATCCCTCGTCCGGGTTCCTCTTTCATAATCTCCATCGTATGGCAGCCGATATCGCCACCAGCGCGACTCCCCTCCGGCAGCTTCAGTGATCGGGAGTGGGGGCAGCCGGAGCAGTAACTCGGCAGTCTCGCGGCCGTCGCACGAGCGCCTTCGTGCTCCAGAACCTCGACGATCTCTCGTCTGCGGGATTCGAGGAAAGGTCGGTCCGGGCCTAGGTACTCTCGCAGGAGGGAATAGAGTTTCTCGACAAGAACCTCGGGCGTGATCTCTCCGTGGGCCGGGAGGAGCGTTCTCCCCTCCGGATCCTGCTTGCCCCATATTCTGGCGTTGGAGTTGCCGTAGAGAATGCTCTTTATCTGCTTCTCGATGAAGTCGCGCTTTTCCTCGATTACGACGATGTCGGTCAGTCCCCGAGCGAACTCCCGCACGATCGTTGGCTCGACCGGGTAGATCATGCCGAGCTTGAGCATCCGCAGTGGATCACGATCGACGCTACAACCGATATCGCAGAGTGCCAGCAAGAGATCGGTATAGGCCTTGCCCGCGACGACGAATCCGAGGCGCTTCTCTTGAGGTCCCTTGTAGTCGACGATGAAGTTGAAGGAATTATGACGCGCGAAGTGTAGCGCGGATTCGAGGCGCTCCTCGACGATCTCCTGCTCAATCGCAAGACTCTGTTTCGCCAGCACTGCCTTTCTGAAGACCGTTTTGTGAATCGGCGGCGGAATCGTGATCTGCTCACGATCCGGATAGACCTTGATGCTGGCGGCACCGTCGCAGAGCGGAGTGAGCAGCTTCAGCCCGACGTAGAGACCCGAGAAGCGTGAGAGCTCGAAGGCGGCCAAGCCGAGTTGGATGATCTCGTCGATCGTCGAGGGGAATAGGATCGGACAGAACATGTCTTCGAGCATCAGGTCGCTCGAGCCGGGGAAAGTGGAGCTCTTCGACTGATGGTCGTCGCCCGCGAGGATGACCGCTCCGCTGCCCTCTCCCGTGCCGGAGAACGCAGCTAAACCACCTTCGTCCGGTATCCACTTCACGCCCTGCGCCTTTCCGTACCAGACGCCGTCGACATGCCCGGCGAACTGGCTGCCGTAAACCGCTGCCATGGCGAGCTTTTCGTTCAGGCCGGGTTGGTGCACGATTCGGCCGATTCGAGGAAAGAGCCTGGCGGCTCGGGCGAGCTCGATATCGAGGCCGCCGAGCGGAGATCCCTCGTAGCCGCTGATGTAGGTGGCGTTTTCCCGCCGCCCCAGTCGAAGATCGCGGCGATGCTTGTCGAAGATCATCCGCACGATCGCTTGAATGCCGGAGAAGAAAAAAAAGCCCTCCTTCTCTAGATACTTGCGATCGGCGAGCGGGAGCGTGGCCATGTCGAGCGCGTCAGGTCTCTGTGTTTCGGTCTTCAAAGCGGATCCTCGTCTCGAGAGGTGCTGGCGCCGAGTGGATATAAGACCATACTAGTCTGGTATTGAGAAGGCCACCTCAACCGCGCGGCAGCCGTTCCCGGTAGAGCCGCCCTTCCAGCCAGAGCCGGGTCTGATCCGCGTAGTGGCGCGAGGCAGGATCGCCGCTCGTGCCGGTGCTGTGGGCGAAATAGGCGCCGTCGGTATCGTTCAGATCGACGACCATTCGGCTGGAGGGACCGGCCGTCGAGACGCGATCGACGCGTCCTCCACCGGGGCAGGTGAACGCGGCGTGCACGGTGATATCGCTGCCGCCCGCGGGGACGTCGCCGATATTGAAGGCCGCTCCGAGACCCGGGATCGTCGACATTCCGTGCCGCAGCTCGACTCTCAAAATGTCGCCCAGTGCCCAGGAGCTCGGGTCGGAGCCGAGCTCTTCCCGCAGGATGGCGAGTGTGGAGAGGAACGCGGTCCGAATCATCGCCTCCCTTGACCTCCCGGTGGCGCTCCGTGCCCGCTCGATCCACCGATCGGTCGGATCGGCGAGGCAGCGGTTCAACGCTTCGATGCCCGGCCGTGTCTCACGCCACCGCCGAGCCAAACCTCCACCCAAGAGGGGAGCAAAAAGCTCGCGCGCCCATGCGTCTCGAAACGCCGTGAAGATGGCGGCGGCGGCGGATCGGCGATCGAAATGCAGGTCCCAACTCTCCAAGAGATCGATCGCGGCATCCACGTCGGGATCGGCCCCGATCTCCGCGGCAAGCGCCTTTCCCTCTTTCAAGCCGCACAACAACCCATCCAGCTCGGGCCTCAAGTCCGGCGCTGCGACATCGAGCTGGATCCTGCGCATCGTTTCGACGTCGATTCCCCCTTCGCCGGCCTGTTCTATCAGCTCCCGAATCCGCCGCGCGCGGTGCTGCGGTTCGTAGTAGGCGCTGACGTAGAAGGGAGGGTCGCTGCGTTGGTTGTTCGCCGTGACCAGAATGCCGTCCTCGGGATCGACGAGCTCGGGCATCTCTTCGAAGGGCACCGTTCCGATCCAGTCCCCCGCATCGATCCAGCCCGCCTGCGGGGCCACGGTCGCTACCTCGCGCCGAAGCGGGATCTGCCCCACCATCTTCCACGCGATCCGACCGTCGGCGTCGGCATAGAGCGAATTCCAGGCGGCGGAGCCCTCGTGAATCCCCCGAAGTCCCTCCCGATGTTCCTCCCAGTTCGCCGCCCGCATCAGCGCCGTGTATCCCCGGAACATCGCGCCCGGATCGGATCCTACGGTGCGGTATCCCAACCCCAAGCCTTCGGCCGAGACCTTGTTCGGTAGCAAGACGCCTCGATCGCAGCTGCGAATCCGAAGCTGCGCCGGCGGTCCGAAGCGCTTGCCGATCCGCTCCAGCCGCACGTCGAAAGGGCGCCACCGATCTCCGTCGCGGTAAAGATCGGGATCGCCGGGATGTTGCACGAAACGCACGACATCCCAGGCGTCGCGCATTACGTTGGTCAGCCCCCACGCGGTGCGCTCGTTGTGGCCGAAAGCGATCACGGGAAAGCCCACGAAAGAGGAGCCATGGGCCCGAATGCCGCTCTCGGCACGCAACACGATCGGGTACCAGAAACCAGGGATCGGCGAGAGGGGAACGTGCGGATCGTTGCAGAGCATCGGTGCGCCGGTACGGGTCCAGCGGCCGTCGACCGCCCACGCGTTGCTCCCTCGGGGAGACGAGACCATGGCCCGTTCGGGATCGACTTTCTCGGTGCCGCCCCTCGGACCGGAAAGCTCCGCCGGTGCCTCCACGAAATGCTCGAGACCCCCGTTCGGATAGAGATCCGCGGCAGCCTCGGCGCCGATCGCAGAGACGATATCGTCGAGCTCCAGCTCGATCGCCAACCCTCCCATGTCGACGCTCAGTCCGAAAAAGGTGCCGATCGCGAGGGAGTCGCGCGGATTCCAGGGCTCCGGTCCCGGCAGCAGCACGTACTCAGGAGGCAGCGCGCCCTCCATCCTATCGAGAGCGAGGTTCACGCCGGCGGCGAAGGCGTCGATGAGAGCGCGGCTTTCGTCGTCGAGCCGATCGTAGGCCCGCGCCGCCCCCGCGGGGGTTCCTACGGCCCGCATGAAGGCATCGAGCTCCACGAAGTTGAAGCGCGAGAGCACACCGGCCGCCGGAGGAAGATGTTCGTCGCCCAGCAGCTCCGCGATCCGCCCGGTGGCCAGACGCCGGAAGAGATCGATCTGAAAGAAGCGATCACGGCCCTGGCAATAGCCGAACCCTAAGAAGAGGTCGGCCTCGTTCAGCGACCGCACCGATCGCACGCCCCGGTCGTCGCGCTGGATGACGATTCGCTCGGATCCCGCCAGCTCTACATAGTCGGGATCGTTCGGCCGGACGAAACGTTGCGCCGGCTTGAAGAGACGGGCGAGCATCGGCAGGGTGGTGCGCATCTGATCAAGGCTCCAGTGGCGTGGGGTACGATCTTCGCCATTCTACGCCGAACGCGGGCACGCTATCATCCGCGCACACTCAACCTCACCGGAGCGACCATGGACGGCGACGAATCACGTATCGAGACCCTATTGCGGGACGGATACCGGATCGACCTCAATCGGATCTTCTCGGAGGCATGGCGGGTCTTCGTGGCGAACCCCGGCGGTTTTTCCGTCTTCACCTTGATTGCCGCCGCCGCCAGCGTTGTCGCCTGGCTAACTTTCTCCATCGTGCCCGTGCTCGGAACGATCCTCGCCGGAGCCCTGTTGACGCCACTCTACGCAGGGTTCTTTCTCGTCGCCTTCAGGTTCCTCGATGGGGGCAGCTACGAGTTCATGGACTTCTTCAAAGGATATGAGCAGTTTACGCCGATCTTCCTGCTCGGCCTGATCTCGAATGCGCTCACGACTGTCGGCTACTTCCTTCTGATCGTTCCCGGCATCTACTTGAACGTAGCCTGGATCTTCGGACTGCCGCTCCTCTTGACCGGCCGCGGCGATTTCTGGTCTGCTCTGACCATGAGCATGAAGGTCGTGAACCGCGGTTTCATCAGCGTTTTCGGACTTGCGATGCTGCTGATGATCATGAATGTCGCCGGAGCGATGTTGCTAGGTGTTGGGCTTTTGTTGACGGTTCCGCTGAGCGCTTGCGCGATCGCCGTGGCTTATCGCGACGTCTTCGGATCTTGACACCGAGGCACGATACCGAGGAACCAATGGTGCTCCGCATAAATGTGTTGGTGATATCGGCTTCCGTGCTGGTGTTTCAGATCCTGTTGACTAGGCTCTTTTCGCTAGTATTCTCATACCACTACACATTTCTCGGAGTATCGGTCGCTCTCTGCGGCTTGGGCTTGGGAGGCGCGCTCGTTGCGCTCCCGAAGGCGAATAGATGGGGGACGGAGGCGCGCTTCTCGGGGCTCTTCGGTCTGGGCATCTGTGTCACGCTGGCCGCGATCCTGTCGTTTCCGGACGTCCCATCCGCCCTGTTCCCCGCCGGCGTCGCGGGCCTGGCCTTTGTGGCTGCCGGAGCCTATCTGGCGTTGGTGTTTCAACGTGGTGGCGACGGAATCGCGGGGCTCTACGCGGCAAGTCTCGGGGGGTCGGCACTGGGGTGCGTTGTGGTCTTTCCGCTTCTTCGGCTTCTTGGAGCTCCGGCCGCGGTGGCGGTAACCGCTCTTGCCGTGGCTGCGACCACGATGGGAGCGGCAAAGCTATCGCAGCGGCTGGATCATTGCGTGGCTTTGATCGTTGTATCGATTGCGCTTATCGCCATCCCCATGCCTTGGATTCTACCGGAGGCCCGCGTCGGCGCGAATTCGGGCAAGGAGTTCGCCGAAGCCCGGCTGAACTACACTCCTACGATCGAGGCGTCGCGTTGGAGTGGCTTTGCTCGCACCGATCTCGTATCGGTCGCGGAGATCGATGACGAGAAGATCCTCTACACCGATGGAGCCGCTCCGGCGCCGATGTTGAGCTGGTCGGGGGATGCGGATGAAATGCCGAGCTTCGATGATTTCGTCGGGGCAATCCCCTTTAGAATGATGTCGCTTCGTCGGGTGCTCGTGTTGGGTTCGGGCGGTGGAAGAGATGTTCTGGTGGCGCTGGCCCATGGCGTGGAAGAGGTAACGGCGGTCGAAGTGAATCCGGATATGGTGTCGCTGGTTCACGAGCAGGCCGACTATGCTGGGGATATCTACCGTCGGCCCGGGGTCGAGCTCGAGGTGCGCGAGGCCCGTAGCTATCTTGGTTCGTCCGACAGGCGGTGGGATCTGATTTTTATCTCTCTGCCGCGTTCGCAACGAAGCGCGAATCTCGCGGGATACCAGCTCGTAGAGAACTATCTGATGAGCAGCGAGGCGGTGGATGAGTATTTCCGGCATCTGGGTGAGGATGGGATGCTCTCGATCGTTGCTTATGGCGAGGCCGATATGCTGAAGCTCTTCGGCATGACGATGCGCCGGTTGGTGGGCGCGCAGGGGATGAGTGAGGCCGAGGCGATGCGACGGATCGCGATCTTTCGCCAGCCGAACGAGCTAGGTGTGATGCGTTATCTCTTCGTCGCGCGGCCGCGGGCATT
>NYZA01000113.1 GCA_002686955.1 Gemmatimonadota bacterium | reverse complement strand
GGCCGCCACATCTTCGCCCGAGAGCCGCCGCTCCCGGTGCCGCGTGCCCCAACGTTCCGCGACCGCCCGCGCATGCGGAAGCTCGTCGAGCTCGGCCCCCTCCTCGCCGAAGCCGATCGAAAACGTGTGCAGGTCGCCCTCTACGGCCCGGCGCATCAGGGCCACCACCGCGGATGAGTCGGTGCCCCCGGAGAGGAAGGCGCCCACGTCGACGTCCCCCATCTTCCTCCGACGCACGCTCTCCTCGAGCGACGAGCGGACCCGGTCGCGCCATTGCCGAAAGCTGCGCTCCGGCTCGATCTCCGCGGGAGGGCTCCACCAGCGTTTCGGCGCTCGCGCGCCACCGAGATCGACCGCCCGCGTGTGGGCCGGGGGCAGCGCCGCAGCTCCGGACAGAAGCGAGTGGGGCTGCGGAACGACGTAGAAGGCCAGATAGTGATGAAGCGCGACCGGATCGAGGCTTGGCGTGAACGCCGGGTGAGCGACGATCGCCTTCAGCTCCGACGCGAAGAGGAAGAGCCCTTCCGCTTCGGCGGTATAGAGTGGCTTGATCCCGAGCCGATCGCGCGCCAACAAGAGCCGCGTGCCGTCCCACCAGGCGAAAGCAAACATTCCGTTCAGGCGGTGAAGAAGGCGCTCCTCGTCCCACTCCGCCAGCCCTTGCAGGAGCACCTCGGTGTCGGTGCGCGATCGGAATCGCCGTCCGCCGCTCTCCAGCTCCCGCCGGAGCTCGTCATGGTTGTAGATCTCACCATTGTAGACCAACGCCGACTCACCGCTCTCGTCGAGCATCGGCTGGTGCCCGGCCGCCGAGAGATCGACGATCGAGAGCCGCCGGTGGCCCAGAGCGACCGGACCGGAAACGAAAACCCCATCGTCATCCGGCCCGCGATGGGCCAGGGCGCGCACCATCGGCACGAGCTCCCGCGCGTCGGCGCCGGCGCCATCGAGCCTCAGGAATCCCGCTATGCCGCACATCTGTTTGGTGTCGTCGTTTCCGTCGGTGAGTTGGACATGGACGGACTTTAGCTCCGCCGGAGCGGATGGGCTTGCCCCTGAGCTTGATTCCCATCCGTAAACAGCATATGCTTTTCCATATGAAGACCACAATGATCATCGACGACGGCGTGATGGCGCGGTTGCGGCAGGAGGCCGCGAAGCAGGGGCGGCCGATGTCGGAGCTGGTCGAGTCGGCGCTCAGGCGTTTTCTTCAGCGCCCCCGGACGACGGCGGAGCTTCCGGATCTTCCCTCCTTCGATGGGGGAGGGGCCATCGTCGACGTTTCCGATCGAGATGCCCTCTATCAGGCGATGGAGGCGCGCTAGCGGTGTTCGTGGTCGATACGAATCTGCTGATCTACGCCGCGGATAGGTCGTTCGAGGAGCATGAGCCCTGCCGGGGCCTGCTCGAGCAGTGGCTGGGCCAGGCGTCGGCCTGGTACTCGACCTGGGGCATCCTCTACGAATTCGTCCGCGTGACGACGCATCGGCGTGTCTTTCGATCTCCGTGGTCCGCGGTCCAGGCTTGGGCGTTCGTCGATGCGTTGCTCGCCTCGCCCAGCTTTTCGGTATTGGTCGAGACCGAGCGCCACCCGGTCGTCGCGCGCTCCGTGTTGGACGAGGTTCCCGATCTTCGCGGCAATCTGGTGCACGACGGTCATACCGCCGTGCTCATGCGGGAACACGGAATCCGGACCATCTACACGAGAGACACCGATTTCCACCGTTTCCCCTTCGTCGAGGTCCGGGATCCGCTCCGACAGTAGGCGCCGCTCCGCGCGGATTAGCCCCGTCCCCGACGCAGCAGCATCCCCGCGAGACCGCCGCGAACGTGGTAGGAGATCCGGGCCCGATTCAAGAGCCCTCTGTAGTCGGTGAGCGGAATGCGCAGAACCGAGCGCAGGCTTACGCCGAGATGGCGTGCGGCGAGATCGGGGGCCGGGCGGGGGTCGCGACAGAATTCATCGACCGGCCCGACGATCCGCTCCCAAGAGAGCGGGCCTTCCGCCATCGCGCGGGCCGATCGCGACATCGCATCACGTTTGTCGCGGTCTGAGAGGATCTCGCTCAGAAGCCGGGCGAGCGCGCCCGCGTCGAACTCGCCCAAAATGCGCGCCGCCCCTTCGCGCGCGGTCCATTCCCCCAGGTCGTTGCCGCCCGCGACCACGACCGGCACGCCACCCCAGAGCAGATCGACGATTCTGTGGCGGAAGCAAAGCTCGGTCTCGAGGTGGGGGGGAGAGAGTGCCACCGCCACGTCGACTTCGTGGTAGATCCGTCCCCGCTCTTCGTAGGGCTGCCAAGGGTGGAAGTGGATGCCCTGGATCGACTCGTTTTCGACCCTCGAGCGAAGCGCCCGATACCCCTCCCGCATTTCGGGGGCGGTCGGATTGTCGGCGCCGACGAAGAGGAGCTGCGCGGCGGGTAGCTCCGCGCGCAGTCGAAGAAAAGCGTCGAGCACGATCTCGGCGTCTAGGTAGGGGTAGATGCCGCTCGACCAGAGCACGATCGGCGCGTCGTCCGAGCAGTGAACGCCCCGAATCAGGGGAGGACCGGCCGCCGGCTCGCCCTCCGGGGCGGCGAGGGGCACGATCCGGATCAGTCGATCGATCTCGCGAATCGTCTCTGGATTGATCCGCCCGAGAAGCTGGAGCATGCCGAGATAGAAGAGGCGCTGCCGCCCGCCGGCGCAGAGAAAGAGATCCCCTTCGCGCAGTGCCCGTGCCAGGTCGTGGATCTTGCCGGCGTAGTAGAAGGCTTGCTCGGCGTCGAAGTGAGGGGCTTGATTGAAGAGGCAAGAGACGAAATGCGGGTCGAAGAGGTCGATCACCCGGGGGACGGGACCGAGATCGGTGAAACGACCGACCAGCTCCTGGGGGAGGATAGCGAGGTCGGCATCGCGCACGAAGGGGGAGAGGGAGCGGCCGGGGTGCCACCGGCCCAGATCGACGCCGGCTCCGGCGCTGAGCTCAGGAGCCGCCGCACTCGCGCTCTCCGGCTCGAGGAGCCGCACTTCATGACCGCGGGCGGCCAGGGCGCGTGCCATCTCGAAGGGCCTGATCGCCGGGCCGGCCAGATTCCCCGCGGGATCGAGGATCGGCTTGAAAGAGAAGAGGGCGACGCGGGCCAAGAGAGGCTGCTCCGGTGTTGAAAGGGCCACCGAGGATTCGCTGGCGGCGCAAGCATAGCGCGCGGGCGGGCGTAACGCCTCCGAAGGCCCAACTTCCAACTCCGGGACCGGGGCCTTGCGATTCTCTTGTGACCTGCACTTCCGCTGCGCTCTCCGTGCCATCGCGACGGCGGCTACCCGGATGCCCCGAGGTCCTGGGTTTCTTCGGCCGGTCGCCGATAGGAAGTGTGGGACAAGAGCAGCTATACGCAAGAGCCTTGAAAGCGTGGGGACCGTTGTGAGGCGCCCCGCCCTCTCGGCCTCCCGCACACGCGTTCAAGAGCCCCCGCACACGAGCCCCATACCTGCGTGCGGCCGCTGGAGTCGGCGTCGATCGAGGATCGGGCGTGGCGATGACGCGTATCGCCTCCCCAATCCTCTTCCACGCGACTTCTCCCGGAGATCGGTTGCTCGGTAGAATGGGATCTCAAACAGGCTTCGTACTCCCTCGGCCCGGGTAGGAGACCCCCAAGTGCCCCGCACCCTCTTGATGCTCAGCTACTACTACCCGCCCCTGGGCGGCATCGGTGCGCAGCGTTCGCTAAAACTGGCGCGACATCTGCCTCGCTTCGGTTGGCGGGCGATCGTCGTGACTCCCGACGTGGGTTCGTATGCGCTCGACCGCTCACTGGAGGACGAGACCGAGGTGGTCCGGACCGGCTCTCTAGAGCTGCCGCGTCTGTTGCGGACGGTTCTGGCGCGGGTTCGCCCGGGCGTCTTGCCCGAGGGTTCGGTGGAGCCGGCCGATTCGCCGGCGGTCGAGGGGCACGGCCGGATTCGGCGGCTGATCCGAACCTGGATGTATATCCCCGATCCTTGTATCGGCTGGCTCCCCTTCGCCCGTCGCGCAGCCATGGATGCGGCCCGGAACGCCGACGCCGTCTTTTCGACGAGCTCTCCCGCCACGGCTCATCTGGCGGCCCGGGCCGTCGCGCGCCGACGCTCGATCCCCTGGATCGCCGACTATCGCGACCTCTGGACCCGCTCCCACTACCCTTTCTACGATTCGCGCTTGCGTCTGGCGATCGACCGGCGTCTCGAGGGTGGAGTCTTGCGGGACGCCGATGCGGTTACGACCGTGAGCGCAGCCTGGCGCGACGATCTGGCGCGCGGCCAGGTGTCGCCCGAGCGTTTCTTCGTGGTGCCGAACGGCTACGATCCCGAAGATTTCGCCGGCCTTCCGGAGCCCGAGCCGAGGCGCGCTCCGCCCACGGCCGCTGATCCCTTCGTTCTGATGTACGCCGGCCTCTTTTATGGGCGGCGACAGGATCCGCGCCCCCTTTTCGATGCGCTGGACAGGCTCTTCGCCGATGGAATCGTGGCCCGCGATGCCTTTCGGGTGCGGCTCTACGGTGCGCCCGATCCCTATGTGCTCGCGGTCGCGGGGGAGCTCGGACTAGGCGACGTCGTTGAGAGCATGGGGTTCCGCCCGCATGCCGAGACCTTGGCCGCGCAGAGAGGGGCCGACGCGCTCTGGCTGATCGTGCGGGACGATCCGCGGAGCATCGGGCATATTCCTGGGAAGGTGTTCGAATACCTCGGCGCGGGCAGGCCGATTCTGGCGCAGGCTCCGGCCGATGGGGAGGTGGCCCGGCTCGTGCGGCGCGCCGCCGCGGGTGTGGTTGCGCCGGGCAACGATCCACTGGCCTTGGACAAGGCGCTGCGACGGCTCTGCGCCGGAGAGTTGAAGGGCGCATCAGGCGAGGCTCGGCTGGAGCATTCGCGAGAACGGGGCGCGGAGCGGGTGGCGCGGATTCTAGATGCACTCGTCGAGGGCCGGGGTTTCCCCGCGGAATTCCGATAGACTTACTGCGGATTGGAGCCAAACGCTTTGTCATCCCCGCTCGAAGGAATCCAGGTCGTGGATCTGACCCAGCTCTTGCCTGGGGTGCTGACGACTCAGATCTTGGGCGATCTGGGCGCCGAGATCATCAAGGTCGAGCCACCGGGGACGGGGGACAAGACCCGCTGGATTCCGCCCTTGATCGGATCGCAGGGAGCGATCTTCTGCCTCCTCAATCGGAACAAGCGTTCGCTCACGCTCGACCTGAAGTCGGCGGGGGGGAAGCAGGTCTTCGAGCAGCTCGTGCGGAGGGCGGACCTGCTTGTGGAGGGGTTTCGTCCGGGGGTTCTGGGGCGTCTCGGGCTCGGTCTCGATCGGTTGCGCGAAGAGAATCGGCGCCTGATCACCTGCTCGATCACCGGTTACGGGGGCACGGGGCCTTGGAAGGACCGCGCGGGGCACGATCTGAACTATCAGGCGCTGGCCGGTTTGGTGAGTCAGGGCGCGGGGGAGGCGGGCGGTCCGGGCGTGCCGGGATCTCAGGTGGCCGACATCGGGGGGGGGACTTGGCCGGCGGTCGCGGGGATCCTCGCGGCCCTCTTGCAGAGGGAGCGAAGCGGCAGGGGGCAGGCGGTCGATGTGTCGATGGCCGACGGCGCCGCTCTCTTCTCGGTCATCGGCTACGCGATGGCCGTGGCGGGTGCGCCGGGCGATGGGCCCGGCCGAGGTCCTCTGACCGGTGCCTTGCCCACCTACGGGCTCTATCGCTGCGCGGACGATCGGTACATCTCGATCGCTTTTCTCGGCATGATCGAGAAGAAATTCTGGATCGACTTCTCGAGGGCGGTCGGCAGGCCCGAATGGACCGAGCGTGACATGGCGGGTGAAACGATGCGCCGAGATTTGGCGACACTGTTTGCTGAGCGCACACTGGCGGAGTGGATGGAAATCCTGGGGCACGACGATATGTGTGTCGCTCCGGTCCTGGAGCCCGACGAGGTGCCGCGCCACCCTCATATGAAGGAGCGCGGTCTGTTTTTTGATTGCGAACGGCCGAGCGAAGGCTCGGTGCCCGCGATCGCGACACCTTTCAAGCTGTCGGCGCAATCCGAGCTCGTGCACAGGCCGCCGCCGATGTTGGGTGCCGATACCGATGCGATTCTCGAAGAGCTGGGTCATGATCGCGCTGGAATAGAGACGCTGAAGAAGCTGGGCGTGGTTTGATGCTCGATGGCCTTGTCGTGCGGGCGCATGGGAGCAGCTTCGGTGTGGAGCTCGGCGACGAGACGATCGTGGATTGTACCATGCGCGGTCGACACAGACTTCTGAACGAAGCAGTGACAAGCCCTCTGACCGTCGGCGATCGGGTTCGGGTGAAGCGGGTCGAGGAGATCGGAGAAGGGGAATCGCAGGGAACGATCGAGGAGATTCTGCCGAGGCGGAACAAGATCAGTCGAACCGCTTCGGGCGAGGTGCCTTTGGAGCAGGTTTTGGCGGCGAATGTCGACGGCGTGGCGGCGATCTTCGCTTACCGGGGACCGAGAGCCGATCCGCGGCTCGTGCAACGCCTGTTGCTGGCGGCCGAGACCGGTGGCGTCGAGCCGATCCTCGTGCTCAACAAGCTCGACCTGGCGAGGCGCAAGGAGCTGCGAGCCGCGGAAGAGCTGGCGACACTATTGAAGCCGACCGGCTATCTCGTGTTGGGAACCTCGGCGCTGACCGGGGAAGGGCTCGATGAGCTGCGGACGTGGATGGCTGGGAAAACCTGTGCCTTCGTGGGCCCCTCGGGGGCTGGAAAGTCGAGTCTGGCGAATGCGATGGCGCCGGGGCTCGGTCTCCGCGTGGGTGCGATCTCTCGCAAGACCGGAACGGGGCGTCACACCACGAGCTGGGCATCGTTGGTGCGGATGCCGAACGGTGCGCGCCTGGTCGACACACCCGGCATCGGAATACTCGATACTTGGGGTGTCGATCCGGAGGATCTGGTGCGCTGGTTGCCGGACCTCGCGCCCTACGGCGGCTCGTGTGAATGGCGCAATTGCGGGCATCGGGCGGGAGAAGTGGGATGCGCACTCGCCGCGGCGGTCGAGGCGGGTGAGATCGCGCGCGAGCGGCTGGTGTTCTATCGCGATATGTACGCAACACTCGAGCAGCGCAGAGACCGTCTGGAAGAGCATCCCGGTGAGGGGGCGCGGCCGGAGCCGGAGTCCGATTGGGAGGAGCGCTGGGTGGAGGATTGAATTGACTTCGATCCCTTTCCGAAGTAGCGTTGCATCCTTTGCCCTGACCCGGCGCTACATCGGTAGCCGGGCCACCGCTGTGCAGGCTCGAACATGTTGAACCGCAAGATTCGGGCGGAGTACGAGAGCTTCACGCTCGCGTGGGGACGCCTCTGCGCCGCCGCAGGGATCACGCCGAATGTGATCACCGGCACCAGTGTGGCGATCGCGGTCGGGTCGTGCTACTTCTTCGCGATCAACCGGATCTTCGCCGCGTTGGTGCTTTTCGGACTGGTGGGTCTGCTCGATATGCTCGACGGGGCCACCGCCAGGGCCAGCGGGCGCGTGACTCGCTACGGCCAGGTTCTCGACATGGTGTCGGACCGATACGCCGAGTTCCTCTTTCTCCTGGGGATCATGCTCGGTGGCCGCGTGGCCGACTACTGGGTGCTCGCGGCGGTCTTCGGCATGCTCATGGCGTCGTACACCCGCGCGGTGGCGGAGTCGAAGGGCGGATTGGAGAGCTGCGAGGTCGGCGTCGTCGGCCGGGCCGAGAAGATGATCATCATCGCGGCCGGCGGTCTCTTGCAGATTCTGGTCGATAAGACCGCCTTGCCCGATTTCGGCCCGCTTCAGCTCGGCGTTGTCATCACTGCCGTCACGAGCCTGTACACGGCGATGCAGCGCCTGCGTTTCGCCGCGATTCAGTTGAACTCATCAGAGCAGACGAGCGCCGCCATCGAACGCGATCGAGTCGGGGGCGCGGAGGGGCCGCAGTGATTCTCGGCATCGGCAATCCGGTCTACGACTACATCGTCACCGCCCACGTCCGCACCGAAGGGCGAGTGCTCTCCGGTTGCTCGACGAACGCCTGCCTGGCACTGGCGGCTCTCGGTCACTCGACCATACTCGTCGGCAACATCGGCGACGACTACCACGACTGCTTCATCGACGATATGGAGCGCTTCGGCATCACCCACCGCGTCGGCCGCTGCGCCGAAAGCGGGGGATTTCGGCTGATCTACGACGAGACCGGCGACCGGACCCTCGATGTTCTCGGCATCGCCGATCCGATCGGCGAGACCGGGGAGATTCCCGACGATTGCAACGCGGTGATATTCGGACCGATTCTGGGCGAGTGCGGTGTCGGGCACATGCGCGATGTCGCCGAACGCTCCGACGCTCTGCGTGTGCTCGATGTTCAGGGATTGATGCGTGTGCTCGATGGACGGCGGATTCAACGGGTGGCGGGACCGGCGGTGGACGAGGGAATCTCGCTCAGCCATATCGCCAAGCCGAACGAGCACGAGGCCAGGATCATCACGGGGACCGATCCCCGGCACGACCCAACGCGATCGGTGCGAGAGATTCACGCCCGGGGCTGCGATATCGCGGTCGTCACCCTCGCGGAAGCGGGTTCGGTGATCTTCGACGGCTCCACCTACCTCGAGATCCCGCCGTACGAGACCCTTGCCCGCGACTCGACCGGCGCGGGAGACACCTACATGGCGGGCTTCGTCCACTCCTTCCTGGAGTCGGGAGGCGGCGCACTCGACGTCGCGGGGCGATGGGGCTCCTCGGTCTCGTCCCTCATGATCGAACACACCGGCCCCGAATTCGGCTTGACCATCGACGAGGCGCGGCGGCGCGTCGCGAGCATTTCGTAGAGGATTCGCAGAAGATGCAAACACCCGCAACCATCAGACCGGCGTCCGGGCGTCTGGGCGTGCTTCTGCCCGGCATGGGCGCCGTCAGCACCACTTTCGTCGCCGGCGTCGCGGCAATCCGCCGGGGTCTGGCCAGACCCCTTGGATCGTTGACGCAGATGGGCACCCTGCGCCTTGGCAAGCGGACCGATCGGCGGCATGTTCCGATCCAGGATTTCGCCCCGCTGGCGAAGATCGGCGACCTCGTCTTTGGGGGCTGGGACATCTTCGAAGAGGATTGCTACGCCGCCGCCCGTCGATCCGGTGTGCTCGCGAGCGAGATGCTCGACCCGGTGCGCGAAGAGCTCGAGGCGATCCGTCCGATGCCCGCGCTCTTCGATCGCCGCCATGTCAAGAACCTCGATGGACCGAACGTGAAGAAGGGGAGTCTGCGCGAGAAGGTGGAAGAGCTTAGAGAAGACATCCGCCGTTTCAGGGCCACGCATGAGCTCGAGCGATGCGTCATGGTGTGGTGCGGCAGCACCGAGGTCTATCAGGGCCCGACCTCCGCCATCCACCGAGATCTCGCGAGCTTCGAGCGGGGGATCGACGAGAGCTCCGCCGAGATCGCTCCATCGATGCTCTATGCCTACGCCGCCTTGAAAGAGAGGGTGCCCTTCGCCAACGGCGCGCCGAACCTCTCGGTCGACTTTCCGGCGATGCACGAGCTGGTTGCCGAAACCGGCATGCCGGTGGCCGGGAAAGACTTCAAGACGGGGCAGACCCTGATGAAGACGATGCTCGCTCCCGGCTTCAAGGCCCGCCTGCTCGGGATCGACGGCTGGTTCTCGACGAACATCCTCGGCAACCGCGACGGAGAAGTGCTCGACGACCCCGAGAGTTTCAAGTCGAAAGAGGTCTCCAAGTTGGGCGTTCTCGAGCAGATTCTCGAGCCGGAGCGTTTTCCCGAGCTGTATGGCGACCTCTATCACAAGGTCCGGATCAACTACTACCCGCCCCGAGGCGACAACAAAGAGGGGTGGGACAACATCGACATCAAGGGGTGGCTCGGCTACCCGATGCAGATCAAGATCGACTTTCTCTGCCGCGATTCGATTCTTGCCGCACCGATCGTTCTCGATCTCGCCATCTTCCTCGACCTGGCCGAGCGTGCGGGGATGGGCGGAATCCAGGAGTGGCTCTCTTTCTACTTCAAGTCGCCGATGTGCGCCCCCGATCTCTACCCGGAGCACGACCTCTTCATCCAGAAGACGAAGCTGAAGAACACTTTGCGCCACATGATGGGAGAAGATCTCATCACCCACCTCGGGCTCGACTATTACGAATCGAAGTGACGAAGAGACGCCCGGCGTGTTCCTCACATTCGAAGGGATCGAGGGTTCGGGGAAGTCGACCCAGTGCTCGCTTCTGCGGCTCGAGTTGGAGAGGCTCGGATACGAGGTGGTGCTGAGCCGTGAGCCCGGCGGGATCGACGTTCCGGCCTCCGAGGCGATCCGCTCCCTTCTTCTCGATCCGAAGCAGCGTCTGTGCCCGCGCGCTGAGCTCCTGCTCTTTCAGGCGAGTCGTGCGCAGCATGTCGATCAGCTGATCCGGCCCGCACTCGCACGGGGAGCCGTGGTGGTCTGCGATCGCTTCTATCATGCAAGCGTGGCCTACCAAGGGGGTGGACGCGGCGTATCGCTGGACTCGGTCGTCTGGCTCAACGAATTCGCGACCGGAGGTCTCCGTCCCGATCACACGATCCTGCTCGATGTGGAAGCCGGTATCGGCATTCAGAGGGCACGGGCACGCAGCGGCGGGCGGGTCGACCGAATCGAGCGGGAATCGATCGATTTCCACGAGCGTGTGCGCGCGGGCTACCTTCGGCAGGCGCGGGCCGAGCCGGAGAGCTTTCTCCTGCTCGACGGCACGCTTTCACCGGACGCTCTGGGCGAGAGGATCGCCCAAGAGGTGCGTCGGTGGCTGGAAAGTGGGAACAGAAAAGGCCTTTCAACGTAGCGAGTCCTGCGTGGGCCGGATGATAGAATCTAGGAGCCGGACTGCTCGAACCCGGCGCTCGACTGGCCTCGAAGGCAAAACTGCCCGATGATCCGAACAGAGCCATTGCCATCGGAGGACCGCTCAATGCGGAATGCGCGATCGATCCTGGTGACCACTTGCACGATTCTCGTGAGTGGCGTTTTTCTCGGATTCATGACCGACGGGTATGTGCAGGCCACGGCCAGCGGCACCTACAGTTACGTGCATCTCTTCACCGAGGTGCTCGACGAAGTGAAACGGAACTACGTCGACGATATAGACGCCAAGGACCTCGTTCATTCGTCTATTCGGGGCATGATGCGCGATCTCGATGCCCACTCGGTCTTTCTCGACGAGACGGCCTACGGTGAGCTGCGGATCGATACCAAGGGCAGCTTTGGGGGGCTCGGAATCGTCATCTCGATTCGGGACGACTTCCTCACGGTCATGTCTCCGATGGAGGGCACACCCGCCTGGCAGAAAGGGATCGAGGCGGGAGATCGGATCGTGGCGATCGAGGGCGAGCCCACCGATGGCATCACGACCGAAGAGGCGGTCACGAAGCTGCGTGGGCCGAAGGGCACTGACGTGACGATCACGATCGCCCGTGCCGGAATCTCCGATCCTTTCGACTTCACCATCACACGCGATGTGATCGCGATCAAATCGATCCCCTTCGCCGGCGTGGTCGGCGACCGGATCGGCTACGTACGCCTGGTCAATTTCTCCGAGGTGGCCAGTGAAGAGCTGGCGCTCGCGATGGAAGATCTGCTCGATCAAGATGTCCGGGCGATGATCCTCGATCTACGGAACAACTCCGGTGGACTGCTCGAGCAGGCCGTCGCGGTGGCCGATCTCTTCGTCGAGAAAGGGAAGCTCGTCGTCTACACCAAAGGCCGCCACCCCTCCGATAGCCGGGAATGGGCGGCACCGCACCGGTCGATTCTGGGCGAAATCCCGCTTGTAGTGATGGTAAACGACGGCACCGCAAGCGCTTCAGAGATTGTCTCCGGTGCCATTCAGGACTACGACATCGGAGTCGTCCTCGGCGTGAGCACCTATGGGAAAGGGTCGGTCCAAACGGTCCGAAACCTGTCGTCGGGCACCGCCTTGAAGCTGACGACGGCGCTGTACTACACGCCCAGCGGCCGCTCGATCCACCGGCCGGAGCATCGTAGCGGCAAGAGCGCTTCGGACGAAGACGAGGAGCCGGAGCATTTCAAGACCGAGTCCGGACGGCCGATCGAAGGTGGCGGTGGAATCAAGCCGGATGTCGTCGTGGAGGCTCCCGAGGCGTCACGGCTTCTCATCGACATCCTCCGCAAGGACCTCTTCTTCAAGTTCGCTGTCGAGGCGACCTCATCCGATCGCGATCTCGGAGATCGACCGCGGGTGAGCGATGAGATGCTCTACGAGTTCAGCCAGCACCTTCGAGAGGCCGAGATCGAGTTCGACGACGTTGAGCTCGAAGAGGACAGGGAGTACATCGTCAGCGCCATCAGCCGCCAGATCGCGACCAAGCTGCACGGAATGGAGGCGGGTTATCGATTCGGTCTCGAAGCGGACCACCAGCTCGGAGAAACGATCGACCTGCTGGACGGCGTCCTCACGAAGGACGATCTCTGGGTCAAGGTAGACGAGACGAGGGCGCTCGCCGCCGCCGATCCTGAACGAATCGTTACTCTCACGGAGTGAATTGAACGGTACGTTCACTTCCGTTGCCACTCCAATCCCGGCGGCGATCGCGGCAACCTGATATGGGCGAGCGACTTCAAGGGGATTCATGAGGGCGGCATGGCTTTTGCTCATGAGGATCGACCACGATCTCACATGGAGGATCCATGAGCGCCGTCGCCATCACGAATGAATTGGATCACTACCTCGATTCGATCGGAGCCCTGCCTTTACTGGGAGCGGATGAGGAGCGCGAGCTGTGTCGTAGCGCGCGGAAGGGCGATAACGAGGCGAGGAATCGGCTCGTCAGCTCTCATCTGCGATTCGTCGTTCAGGTGGCGAAGCGGTATCAGTATCAGGGACTCTCGCTCCACGACCTGATTCAGGAGGGGAATCTCGGTCTGATTCGAGCGACCGAACGATTCGACCCGGAGAGGGGGTTCCGCTTCCTCTCCTATGCCTCGTGGTGGGTTCGGCAGTCGATCGTGCAGGCCCTGATGGACCACGGCCGCACCGTTCGCCTGCCCGCGTACAAGGTGAAACGGATCCGCAAGGCTCGGAAAGCGGAGGCGCGACTCTCTTCGAAGCTGGGCCGTCCCGCCGAAGAGGACGAGGTTGCGACCGAGTTGGGGCTCCCGACCAAGGCCCTCTCGGAAGATCGCCGTCAATCGCAGGGGCCGCTCTCCCTCGACGCCGATATCTTCGTCGAGCCCGGCACGTCGTTTCTCGATGTTCTGGCCGACGATCCCGACTCCAGACCGGACAGGATCTACCGCAAACGTCATCGCTCCAATCGCCTCCACGAGGCGCTCGCCACGCTGCCGGAACGCCACCGCCGGGTTCTCGAACTCTACTTCGGGCTGAATGGTGAAGATCCTCATACCCTGGACGCGGTCGGGAAGATGCACGGATTCACCCGCGAGAACGCTCGTCAAATCAAGTCGCGGGCTCTTCGCTCACTCGCGGCCGCGCTGGCTGATCTGGAGCGATCCCCCCTTTCGAGCTCCGCTCCGGAGCCGGTTGCTACAACGATCGCAAGAAAGGCGGAGGTCGCGTAAGCCGGGCGGGGCGGGAAGCCAGGTGATCGATCAGATCCGAACCCTGAATGGCAAGAGGTCGCTTCGCAATCGAGGCGCGCGGCGCAGGGTGGCTTGACGCTCCATTTCGGTCTCTCCGAAGCCACTTCGATCGATACCTTGCGGATTCACTGGCTCTCCGGCGCCGTCGCGACGGAGATCGATCTGGCCGCGGACCAGGTGTTGCGCATTGCCGAAGAGGGCGCGGTGGGTCTGGAATCGGAACGCGACGGTGCGCCTCCGCTCGGCCGACCGGTGCTCAGTGTGGGGCCGAATCCTTTCAATCCGCGCATACGCGTACAGGTGTCGCTTCTTCGGGAGAGCGAGATCGATCTGCGGGTGTACGACCTCGCCGGCGCTTTTGTCGCGCACTCCCACGACCCTTGAGCGTCGCCTAATTCTGTATTGACCGATGACCGCGCCGATTCGAGTGTTGAACACTATGAACTAGGCCGTCCTCCCACGCGCCGAGCTCGACCGGCGGGCCGGGAAGATCGGCGTTCAGGGTGCGGAGTGTGTCGGTCGATCCCCAGACGACGAGAGCGTCGTCGAGCAATTGGAGCTCTGCTCCGCCCCACTCTTGCTCTTTGGCCATGAGAAGGCCGCGCGACCGGATGCTGGAGCCCGGTCCCGTGATGTAGAGCTCCAACTCGGAGCGGGAGGAGCCGGGCCATCTCTGAGCGACGATCAGCTCGTCGCTGCCGAGACCGCGGGTGGTCCCGAGACGTGCCCTGAACAGGTCGGGCAAGAAGCTGCCGGCACTCTCGAGCCCGCCTTCACTGTCGAGAACGAAGCGGTGGCGGCGATACCGGACATTCTGGCCTCGCCCGGGACGGCCGCCGACCAATTGCGGGATGGATGGAAGGGATCGTTCAGATCCCAGGCGGTCAGGCCGCCCCAAAAGGGGGTGAGCAGGAGTGAGCCGGTGCTCACGATCGGTGTGTGCGAAAGCGGCCAGAGCCACGCGGGATCCGGGAGGTCCAGGGAATCGGTCCGAACCGGGGCTTCGGGATCGGATGCATCCACGACATCGAGCCACCAGCCGGGTGCTCCGGCATCGTCGCAGGCGAGATAGACCGCTCCCTCGGGACCGGCCGCGACGCCGGGGCCGGAATCGGTACGCGAATCCCAGGTCCCCGCGAGGGTCGGCGAAGCCGGATCGGTCAGGTCGAGGATCTCCAGGCCTCCGTCGCGAAGGCGCAGATACCCTCTCTCCGGCGCCAGCGCAACCGAGCTGATATGCGATTCCCCGAGAGTGGGCAAATAGCCGCCGATCCTCTCCGGCGAGGCGGGATCGGTCAAATCCACGCTCAGCACCGTGTCGCTGCCGGTCGCGACGATCGCGAGCCCGTCCTCGAACGCGATCGCCCAGACGCCGCCGGAGATCGGAACCCGCGCGAGAGCGGTCGGCGCCCCCTCCTCGTCGCTCCCGAGCACGACGACTTGCGTGGCTGTTCCGATCAGATCGAATTCAGGGGTCGCGAGGAGGCAATCGAGCTCGGGGTACGTCGCTTGTGCTATCCCTGCCGCTACCAACAGGGCGATGATGAGATGGGCGGATCTTCGGGTCATCGGGAAGCTCCCTTCGGAGTGAGTTCGGCCGAGCCGAGCAGATAGAGTCGCGACAACCAACCCGCGTTGCCCGGTCCCCCGTACGCTCCCATGTCGCTACGCGCACCGTTCGGATACCAAAATGGGAAGTTATTCCTGCAAGGGCTCTTGGTCCGGAGGGAAGGGGAATCCGCGATAGCTCCAAAACAAGGGGTCGGCATCGACATTGCCCTCGCCCGGCCAGCCGCCCTCGATCGCTTCCTGGATGGTGGGGTAGTCGTCCGGTACGTGGATCCCGGTGGCCAACGCCACGCCCAAGGGAGATACGAGGGCTTTTTGGGCGATCGATAGGATCTTCATTCCGTCGTTCCTTCAGGTCCAACGCGCCAACCGCCAGCCGCCGACCGACGAACAGATGATAACGCCCGGTGCTCCCTCCGGAGAAGGGGGCGGCCACTCTCTGGAGTTAGTGCTAACCTCCCGCGAAACGGTCGCCCTTCGCCTCCGCGGAGGGTCCAGTCGCTTGCCCCGCGGTCGCCTTCGCCGGTGCGGATCGAATGCCCGGCGCGCCGCTTTCCCTGGAGATCGGAATAATGCGAATTGCCATTGCCCTGACCGGCCTCGTCGCGATCGGCGGCGCGGCACGCGCTCTCGACGTCTCGCTCAAGACACCTGAAGTCGTGCTCGAAGCACCCCCGCTCACTTCCGCGTTGACCGATACGACTTGGCTGATCAGCGAGGATTTCGATACGAGCAGCGCTCTGCCCGGCGGTTGGAGCTCGATCGACTACACCGATGTGATCGCCCCGACCTATTGGAACGTCAATGATCTCAACACATACGGCGGAACCGGTGCCTGGTGGTGCGGCACCGAGGGTGACGGGTGGACCGGCTATGGCAACATGTGGCGGCAGCAGCTCGATCTCACACTCGATCTTAGCTCGGCCACGGGTATCACCGGCCTGACCTACTGGCAGTTCTTCGACGCAGAGTGGGCGAATCCGGAGCCTCCCGACGACACGTGGGACGGAGGAACGGTACGGGTCTCGACCGATGGGGGAACGACCTGGTCGGTGATCACACCGCAACAGACCTACCTCTACAGCAGCATCTACGCCTTCTTCCTGCAAGACGGCACCCACGACATTCCCGGGTGGTCCGGACGCCTCACTTCCCCCGACTGGGAAGAGGTCACCTTCAATCTGACGCCTTACGTCGGCGGTGAGGTCATTGTCCGTTTCGACTTCGCGTCGGACAAGTTCGCATCCCCCGAGGACGGCATATACGATCCCGCCCTCTCGGCGTGGTTCATCGACGATGTCGCCGTGGGCAACACGAGCTTGGATGTCTACTTCGAAGATGACATGGAAGGGGCGCTGAAGCCGGAGTGGAATCCGCACGCCGGGCCCGTCACCCCCTCGGGCGACTGGTGGGACATCGTCGATGACTCGCACCCCCAGCCCGACGGGCGTCCGGTCTATGTCTCCGCCCCCAACGCGCTTTTCATCGGAGATCCAGCGAGCAGCCAGGGCGACGGTACCTACTATGCGGACGATCACGAGCTGCGCCCCCTCGACAACGGCGTCGAGCTGCCTCCGATCGATCTTTCCGGCGATCCCGACATGGAGACCGCCTCGATCCGCTGGCAGGAGCGGGCCAAGCGCGACGGCGTGGGCGGGTATCAGTATTTCGATGTCTCCACGGACGGTGGCACGAGTTGGCAGGAGATCGAGTACCGTCTCGAAGCCGGGACCTTCGACTGGGGCGAGGAGGAGATTTCTTACTCGTTGAATGCCTATATCGGAATGTCCGATGTGAGGGTGCGTCTGCGCGCCGGCACCGGCACCGGCCCGGAACACTACCTCTATTGGTACGTCGACAACGTCGAGGTGTTCTACACGAAGGATGCGACCGGTATCGAGGGTGACTTGCCTGCGATCGGCGGCAAGGCCGCCCTGCACGATGCGAGCCCGAATCCCTTCAACCCGCGGACGCGTGTCTCTTTCACGTTGGCGGAGACGGCGGATGTGTCGCTGCGGATCTTCGACGTCAGCGGACGCCTGGTGCGCACTCTGCTGGACGGTCGAGAGCTTGCCGGTGATCATTCGGTGAGCTTCGACGGCCGGGACAACAAGGGTGCGGCGCTTCCTTCGGGTGTCTACACGGCTCGCTTGGTGACGGGTGAGACGGTTCAGACTACGCGTTTGTTGATGCTCAAGTAGGCATGGGCTGCGGAGCAGCCCATGCACTCGGGATTGGAGCTGGCCGCTTCGCGTCAGCTCAATCCCTCGCGTGCTCACAAGGGGTCTTTTGCTTGTGAATCTTGCTGCCGCTTCGCGGCAGCTCGGTTCGGAGTGGGCCCTCGGAGGGTGCCTAGGAGCCTGTTGCGCATAGGCTTTCGAGCCCAGTGTTCGAGTTCGTTTCGAGATCAAGGAGCTGGGTCCGCGGGAAGGCTGGTTGCC
>NYZA01000112.1 GCA_002686955.1 Gemmatimonadota bacterium | reverse complement strand
GTGAAGAGAAGGGCGGAGGGGGACGGTGCGCGGGCGCCGGGTGCGGCTTGACCGGCCTCGTCGCCGTCCAGCAGCTCCGAGGCAGGCGCGCTCAGCGGAGTGTCGATGGCGGCGCAGAGGCGAGCCAGAGCGGAGCGGGCTCGGCGCTGCTGCTCGGAGGGGCGGCTGCAAGGGGCGATCAGAACGCGGCGGACCCGAGCCAGACGCAGGAGTCGCTCGAGGTCGGGGATCTCGAAGCCGGTGGTCAGCAGCACCCGGACGCCGCAAGCGAGCAGGCCGAGCAGCAGGGCCGCCAGAGGAAGCTCCGACGCGTCGGGTAGGCGCAAGAGGGCAACGGTATCGCCGGGGCCCAGGTGGTGCTCGGCTAGCCAAACCCGCGTCCGCCCCGCGATGGCTCGCAGGGCCGGTAGATCGAAAGATCGGTCCAGGTCGTCGATCTCGCCGCTGAGCAGCGGCCGGGTCGCGATCTCCTCGGGCTCGGGGGTGTCGAGCAGCTCACTGATCGTTGCGAAGCGCGGCGGAGCGCTCGGCGCCGCGATGGTGGAGTCCAGGATGAGATCCAAGGGTCCTCTCGACGGTGGAGTGGTCCGGCAATTGGGGCCATTGCTCGCGGAGCCGACAGGCTCCCGGCTGAGTGCGCCAATCGTAACCGATCGTCCGTCCCGCCCACCGTCGGCGCGATCCTCCGATTCTCGATGGAGATGTGCGCGTGGATGCGATCACGGGGTCTCGTACCAACGCCCCAGCGACCTCGGCGGCAGCGGAAGGAGAGGAGCGCTCACGCGCAATGTGTCGTCGATGCCGGTGCTGACGAGCGCGTCTCCGAGGGCGAAGAAGTCGGGGGCGCGCCACCACAGGTCGTTGCTGATCCGCCCCAGCGACATGAGAGACCCCACGTAGAGCCGTCGGCCCGACCACCCGTCTTGGTAGGAGCGTTCATTGAAGTTGGTATCGAATACGCTGTATCGCACCGCCGTGTAGACGGGACCGCCGTCCCGGCGCGCGACGGCGACGAATTTTCTGTCCCGACAGTCCGAGATCCCGTCCTCCCACTCGATCGATCCGTCCTCGTGTACTCGGAGCATGTGGACCCCGCCATCGGCTCGCCCTCCTCCAAGGCGGCGACATGATCGCCGGCGGCCGCCAGATCTCCGTCGAACTCCTCGCGAGCCAGCGCGACGGTGGGAAGCTCCCGCCCGTCGCTCAGGTGCCACGTGGAAACCCGCGTCGAGTCCTCCCAGCTGTCGCGCCCGAGCATCACGGCAAAGGAGTCGGTGGCAGCCAGCGCGAGCTGGTCCACGAAGAGGGAGCTTCTGGTCCAGCGGTGCTTGGGGCGCAGAGGGTCCGTCAGGTCCCACGCGGTGAGCCCTCGGGCGTAGGGCATGACGAGCGTACGGTCCCTCAGAACGAGTTCGTGACGCTTCTCTGAATCGAGTCGGGCATCGCCAAGGTCGTGGGTCGAGACCAGGATCGGTGCCAGAGGGTCGGAGGCGTCGACGACCTGGAGCGCGTGGCGTCCCCAGTACTTGTTTCCCGTAGAGTCCACGGTCCCGAGGTAGATGGCGCCTTCCTCCCCCGCCACGACGGAGACGCCCGAGTCCCAGCCGGTCTCCCAGCGCCCGAGCAGGCCCGGCAGGCTGGGAAGGGTTAGATCGAGCAGCTCCAGGCGCCCCCGCATCGTGAGCACGATCCCGAGCGTTTCGTCGATCGCCACGTCCACCACCCGGTCTCTCTCGAGGACCGGAGCGTAGGCCGCCAGAGGCTCCGGCTCAAGCGGCGCGGAGACATCCACCACCACGACCGTGTCGCCTTGCTCCGTGGCCAGCAAAGCGAGTCCGTCGTCGTGAGCGAACGCCCGCAGACCACCGCGCAGCTCGTGTCGCCCCGCTCGACCGGTCGGCCCCGGGCATCGGCTCCGAGCACGATCACTTCGCTCCCCACACCCACGATGTCCGCTGCTCGCGTTGCTTCCAGGGTGAACGCTACGGCGGGGGAACTACCCGCAAGGCAGAGCGCTGGTCCCCACACCCGTAACACTGCCGTCCGTCCGGTTCGCTTCGGATCGTTCATGTTCCTATCCTCCGGCTCTTCCGTGTCCTCGCGAATCGCCGTCGCTCCCGCCACGAGGGACACTTCAATTGTAGCCCCGCCGCCGTGGGAAGGGCGTTCGAATCGTGTGTCCAGCTGTCAACAGATCCGAGATCGAGCGGCAGAGCCGCCTCACGCCTATCGAGAAGGCTCCAAATCAGCCCAATCGCTCGACCCCATCTCCATTCCCCCAGGGAAGTACTCCTTCCACCGCGCCGTTACCATCCGGGCGGTGTCTCCATCGCAGAAAAGCTCATCGGGGAAGTCGGGCTTCAGGCGTGCGTCGATCGCGATCGGGCCACTGCGCACGATTGCGTTTTCTACGACACGCTCTTCGGCGGCCACGATATCGGATGCCGGGTCGAAGCGGGTGAAAGTTGTCCAAAGGAAGTTCGTGACACTCGCCGCGGCTTGGCCGGCGCGATCGGCTACCACGATCAGGGGCCAGTCCTCGAAGTCGGGGTGCCGAGCTGCGCGACGCGCATAATCTGGTTCGTCCTTTTTCGACGGGCCGTCGATGACGAGGCAGCCCCGGCAGAAGAGCCGCGCGTCGCGGGCACCCGCCGGCAGCGTGGCGACGAGCTCCTCGGGCAGCCGCCGAATGGCGTCCCCCAGTCCCAACAACACTCCCTTGCTACCCTCGTTCAGACGCGGGCCTGAATAGTCGAGGGTATCGAGCGACAGATTCGGAAACACAAAAAGATCGGTCTCCCAACGAACACGCTCCAGAATGTGCTCGAGCAGCGATCGGAAGTCCTTCAAATCTTGTTGCTTGTCTGTGATGAGCAGGAACTTGGTGAGCGAGAGCTGTCCTTCGCCTAGAATGCGGAAGGCCGACACCATAGCCTCGCGACGGTATCGCTCCCGAACGACAGCCGCCGAGAGGGAGTGGTAGCCGGTCTCGCCGTAGCTCCACAGGTCGATCACTCCCGGCATGACCAGTGGAAAAAGGGGGCTCAAGAGCTCTTGCAGGTGGTCGCCGAGATAGAAGTCCTCTTGCCGTGGTTTGCCCACCACGGTCGCGGGGAAGATCGCGTCCTCGCGGCGGCAGAGGGCGTCGATTCGTGCGTATGGGAAAGGGTGTGCGAGAGAGTAGTAGCCGTAATGGTCGCCGAAGGGGCCCTCGATGCGCCGTTCGCCGGCGGGGGCCCGGCCGATCAGAGCGATTTCGGCATCGGCGAGCAGCGGAAGAGGACCGGCGGGGCTCTCCGAGAGGGCGACCTTCGATCCCAAGACGAGCGATGCGAGCAGGAGCTCGCCGACGTTTTCCGGAAGCGGTGCCACGGCCGCCAGGGTGAGCGCGGGTGGGCCACCGAGGTTCACGACCAAGGGAAGGCTCATTCCGCGCTCCTCGGCGGCGGCGTGGTGATATCCGCCCCCCTTGGCGATCTGCCAATGCACCCCCACCGTCTCGTCGTCGAAGCGCTGGATTCGGTAGATGCCGAGGTTGTGGTCGCCGCCCTCGGGATGCTCGGTGTAGACCAGGGGAAGCGTGGCGAAGGGGCCGCCGTCGCCGATCCAAGAGGTGAGGAAGGGCAGGCGTCCGAGTCTTGGAGGGCGCTCGATCGTTTCGGTGACCGGTCCCCTCAGACCGCGCCGAACGCCGATATTGAGCGCGTCTCGAACCATGCCGCGGAAGGGGGCGAGACTCTCCAGCGTCGGAGGGATCGCCTCGCGCACCATGCGCGCTGCGTCGCGGACGAAGCACGCCGGCCGGTTTCCGAAAGCGAGCTCGATCCTCCGCTTGGTGCCGAAGAGGTTGGTGACGACGGTGAGATCCGATCTCTTCGGCTTCACGAAGGCCAGGGTCGGACCGCCCGCCGCGATCACCCTGCGGTGGATTTCGGCGATCTCGAGGTAGGGATCAACCGGCGTCTCCACGACGCAGAGCTCCCCCTCGCGGGCCAGCAGATTCAAGAAGCTCCGGAGGTCCCCCGGCGGAAGATCGGGCATGGAGTCAGGTCTCGAGCTTTCCCGCGTCGAGCTCCGATCCACGCAAATGCGCGGGAATGGAGGCCGATGCCTCGTCGATCGATCGCTGCGCCGCGTCGAGGGGGAGAAGCTCCGAAGGCGGGCCATCGACCTGCTCGACGGCCCTCTTCGGCCCCCGAATCAGACCCGCCACGACCGATCCGAGCCGCATGCTTCCGATCGGCCAGGCTGGAACGTAGACATCGCGCTCCCCCTCTTGCAGCCTTCGCAGCCAGCCCGCCCCCACCAGTGAAGCGACCGTCTCTTCGGCGGTCCCCTCTCCCGCTTCGAGCGCGTCGGCCAGCTCCTCCACCGTGGGCGGCGCCTCTCCCCGCGCTTGCTGAACCGAACCGTGGATCAGAGCGGCCAGCTCGAGACGGAGTCGAGCCGACGCCGAAGGTGGCCCGGACTCCGGCTTCGGCCGCCTGAGTCGCCGCCGCTGAAACCCGTGCGCCAGCTCCCCACCGCAGAGTACGATTCCCCAGAAGATGATCAAGAAAGTAAGGAGCAGAGGGATCGCAGCGAAAGTGCCGTAGATCGTACCGACTCGGCTCGCATGCACCTGAACCGTCAGCCAACCTTTCTGGAGCAGTGCCCACGAAACTGTCGCGAACGCTCCGCCGACGAGAGCCGAGGCCAACGGCACCCTCGTGTTCGGTAGGAACACATATAGAAAGGTGAACGCGAAGAATGCCAGCACGACCGGTCCCAGATCGGGCGTGAGGTCGAGCAAAGGCATCATCCAATTCGCCCCCTCTTCCGGCATCATCTCGCTCAGAGTGTGTGTTGCTCCAAGTGTCGTCGCACCGACGAGAAGGAGCGGAACGGTCAGAGTGACGCTGAGATAGTCGGAAAACTTCCTCGCGAAGGTGCGTGGGCGATCGATCCCCCAAGTTTTGTTGAGCGCCCGCTCGACCCGTCCCAGAGTCAGCACGACGGCGACGATCGTCAGCGACACACCGACGACGCCGAGCCGGGTCGCATCGGCCTCTTGCACGACACCGAGGATCTTGTCGACTACGTCGACGACCGCGGGGCCCTCGGCCGCGCCATCGTGCGATTCGGGAACCACTCCGAATGCCTGGTAGAGGACCGGCTCGAGCTGCGCGCCCAATCCGACCGCCTTCGAAACTGAAAAGACCGTGGCGAGCATCGGCACCAACCCGATCGCGGTCACCATCGCCAGGGCATGGGCCCGGTCGGTCACGCCATGTGCCCCGATCCCTCCGAATGCCACGCTGAGCGTGCGCACCGCATCGAAGCCCCAACGTTTCCATCTCGGGCGGGTCTCGGGCGAGGCGGCCCACGCCCGATCTTCCAGCTCGAACCATAGATGTTGCATGGCCGCATGATACCCTGCGCGACGGCTACCCATGAAATCGATCACCCGATCCGTCATCCCGACAATCGCGACAGCGTTCATACCGGTCCTTTCAGCGTGCGACCGGTTCCCGGAAGCCGATTCACCATCCGCCGGGGGAGTGGAGCACTCCACCGAGCTGGAGCGAGGCCCGTATATCTACCGCCACTATTGCCGCGCCTGTCATGGGGAGGCCGGAGACGGAAAGGGCCCCGCCGCCTTCGCCCTCGATCCGCCGCCAAGGGATTTCACCCTCGCAAAGTTCAAGTTCGCGGCCGTGGAGAGCGGCGAGCTGCCGAACGACAGCGACCTCGCCCGCGTCATTCGAAAGGGTCTGAGCGGAACGGCGATGTTCCCGATCAAGATCTCGGACCGTGATCTCGCCGCCGTGATCCGTTACCTCAAGACGTTTTCGGAGGACTGGACCGATTTCGAGCCGGGCGAAGCGATCGTCGCGGAGCCCGATCCCTGGCCGGGGCGCGTGGACGAGGCGATCGATCGAGGCAAGAAGGTCTACCACGGCCTCGCGCAATGCCACTCCTGCCATCCCGCATACCTGAGTCGCCGGGAGATCGCCGAGATTCATCTCGAGATGCGGGGCCAACCACCTTCGAGCTTCCCGGACGACCTCTACGAAACGAAGCTCACCGACACTGCATACGGCTACCGGGCGGTTTCACCCGACCTCATCGACGGCACGATGCGTTTTGGATCGAAAGCGCGAGATTTCTACCTGGTCATCGCCGCCGGCATCGGAGGAACCGGGATGCCGGCGATGCACGGCGCACTCGAGAGCGGCGATATCTGGGCTCTGGCGCACTACGTGCATTGGCTGCGCGCCTATCGCTCCTCCGCGAGCAGCGATCGTGCCCCGCGCCGGACCTGGTCGACGACCGCCTCCTCGCTCGAATCGTAGTAGGCCCGGATTCGTCCCTCGGTGTCTACGAGGATGAAGTGGCTGCCGTGGAAGATGCTCAGGGAATCCTCGGACTTCCCGCCCATCGCCATCTTGAACCCCTCCACGACGGTGCGGCGAATCTCCTCGAGCGGGCCGGTCAGAAAGCTCCAGATGGCTTCGTCGGCCCGGTGGCGGCGGGCGTACTCCCTCAGCACTTCGGGAGTATCGAAGTCCGGATCGACGCTGAAGGAGACCAGCCGGAGTCGGTCCCCCAGGTCGCGGTTCTTCTCTTGGATCTCCCACATTTGGCGCGTCAGAGCGGGACAGATCGTAGGGCAGCGCGTAAAGATGAAGTTGGCGATCCAGACCTTGCCTCGCAGCTCCGCGGCAGTGGATTCGCGACCGAGCTGATCGGTCAGCTCGAACTGGTGGATCGGACCCAGCTCGGGTAGAGGAGCTTCTCGCCCGCGGATGCCGCGGAGATTCCAGAGCGTGACGAGGGTGAGGGCGAGGAGGAGAGCCGCAACCGCGGGGGTGGCGATGGAGCCGAGACAGCGCTTGGGGGAGTGAGGATCTTGCATGACCATTCGGTTATGGGGTTCGCGCAAGAATAGCTCGTCATCTTGGCGTCCAGATGTGCCGTAGATGGGATGCCAAATTACAAGTTATTCTTGCGCGAACCCTTGGCATTGAAGGCGCGGGGATTATGACCGGACCGCCGTCCAGCACCCCGGAGACCACCATGTTACGTCGATTGGCCATCGCCGCCGCATTTGCCGGTGGAAGCAACGCCTTCGCCTACCAGCAGGGCTTCAACTGCGGAGGAACGAATACCCGCACGATGGGCGATGGGGCGGTCTACACGAAGGACCGAGCCTACACTCAGAGCAACGGATCGGGCTATGTCGGGGGCGAGGCGGTTCAGCCCGATCTGCTTGCCCGACTGAACCCTCTCGGAGGGATCGTTCCGGGGGTTCAGGCCCGCAACATCGTCTCCTCGAGGCGGGTCGGCTGGCAGGAGTACCGGTTCGATCTCCCGCCGGGCAGCTATCTGGTTTCGTTTCACTTCATGGAATGGTCACAGCATTGGAGTGGGGTTCGGGTCTTCGATATCGAGGTCGAGGGGGAAGTGCTTTTCGACGGCTTCGACATCTTCACCGAGGTCGATCGCCTCTACGCGCTCAATCTGCGGCGTGTGGTCGATGTCGACGACGGTTCGCTCAGTATCATCGCCCGGGCGATCGAAGAGGAGCCACTTCTCGCGGCGGTCCATGTAGAGAGCGTCGTCGACGATGGGATCCCGCCGGCGGTTCCCGAGGATGTCGCCGTGGTTCCCGGCTATTCTGAGAACGTGCTCACCTGGGCGACCGACTACGATCGAGATCAACTCGGTGTAGCTGTTCTGCGCAGCATCGATGGGGGACCGGAGGAGGTCATCACGCCCGACCCCGTGGTGGCGACACGTTATGTCGATACAGGGCTGGAGCCGGATCGCGACTATGCCTATCGCCTGGTGGCGGTCGACGCGGCCGGCAACACGAGTGTGCCGTCGGCGGTGGCCTCGGGCATTCCACTGAGCTCGGATCAGTCCGATTTAGTGGTGTACGGATTCGAGATGGCGCAGGAAGATCTGATCTGGCTGAACACACATCGCCAGTCCGACGACTACCTTCCCGGTCTTTTCTGGACACTCGATGATTCGTGGCCCGATGCGCGGGTTCGCTATCGGGGCAACACATCGAGGTCGAACGTGAAAAAGAACCACAAGATCCGAGTGGATTCGCCCTTGCCTTCGGGGCACGACGTGCTGAATCTGCAGGCCCACTGGTTCGATCCCTCGATGATGCGCGAGGCGCTTTCGTATCAGGTGATGGCGCGCTCGGGGGTCACTTCCAGCATCGCCGAGTACGTACATCTGGAGCGAAACGGGGAGTTTATCGGTGTCTATCAGAGCGCCGAACAGGTCGACGAGCACTTTCTCGAGAACCGGTCGCTCGACGGTTCGGTTTGGAAGGGGATCGATGCGACCTTCATCAGGCGAAACAACATCGATTCCTACTACGGGGACTACAAGCTCGAGGTCGGCAGCTACGGCGACTTCGAGTATCTATCCGATCTCGTCGATGTCGTCGCGCTCACGAGCGATGAGGAGTTCCGGACCGAGATCAAGAAGCACCTCGACGTGGCGAAGTTCATCGACTACTACGGCGGCAACGCGGTCTTCTCGGGTTGGGATATCGCCGGCTGGAATCTCTATCTCTTCCGAGACGCATCGACCGGGCTCTTCGAGTTCCTTCCCTGGGACCTCGACGGGTCGTGGGAGATGGAGAATGTCGGGCAGCCGATCGATATCGCCACGAGCGACCATCCGGTCCTCCTCTTCTTCTGGAACCGTCTTTACGATCGCATGACGACGGTGCCCCAGTACCGGCGGATGCTCGCGGTTCGTCTTCAGGAACTGATCGAGGGACCAGTGGACGGTCCGACGCTGGTCGGCATGATCCGCAGCGACCACGCTCTGATCCGACCCGACGTCGAGCGCGACAAGACTAAACTCGGTTGGGAGGATATGGGGCCCTTCGACGACGAGAAGGAGGTGCTGGAGACTTTCGTGGAGAGACGGGGCGCGAGGCTCTACGAGCAACTCGAGACATTCGCGCCCGACCCGAGCGTCAATCTCTTCATCAACGAAGCACTGCTCTGGAATCTGAGTGGGATTGTGGACGAAGCCGGCGAGCCCGAGCCATGGTTGGAGATCTACAATTTCGGCAACGAGAGCATCGATCTGGGCGGGATGTGGCTTTCCGACGACCCAGCCGATCGTATGAAGTGGGCACTACCCCTGGGGGAGACACTCGAAGCCGAATCGCATCTGCTCGTCTGGCTCGACGGTGAGCCCGCGGAAGGCCCCCTGCATTCCGGTTTTCGCGTGGGGACCGAGACCGAGGAGTTGATTCTGTCGCAGACCGACGGCGCGGCTGTCGACCGCTTCGGGCTCGACACGATATCGCTGCCCGATCTTGCGGCCGCGAGGGTCGAAGATGCCGCGCACCGGGTCCACTTGGCGGCGAAGAGCACACCAGGAGCCCGCAACGACAGTACACCGGTGGTCGAAGTGAGAATCGATGTGGATCCGGAGTATTTCCTGGGGGATCAGGTCACGTTCCGGGTGTCGGTCGAGAACCGTCGTTCATTCCCTCGCACGATCGACATGGCATTGACGATTCGTGGTGACCCGGGTGAGATCGAGCTCGGGCGCGGGACGATCGTGCTCGCGGGCGACGCCACGGTCGTGGTGCCGATATCCCGCATGCTTCCCACCGGTATCGACCCGATCGTGGTGACGCTGATCGCGTCGGTCGAGGACGAGCTGGGGCGGCCGATCCACGAAGTGGAAGCGGTCGTGGCTTTGCGCGATCCGCGCGCGCCGGATCTGGTGGTGAACGAGATCATGGCGTCGAACGACACGACGATCGCCGACGAGGGAGACGATTTCGACGACTGGGTCGAGATCTACAACGCCGGGACCCACACGGTGCATCTGGACGGTCTGTTCCTCTCCGACGACGCCGCCGAGCCGCGTAAGTGGCGACTGCCGGACGAGGAGTTGCCGCCCGGAGCCTATCGAATCGTGTGGTGCGACGACGATACGGAGCAGGGGTGGACGCACGCGCCTTTCAAGCTGAGCAAGTCGGGAGAGGAGGTCGGCATCTTCGATCTGGATCTACGTGAAAACACGGCGGTCGATATCGTTCCCTTCGGTCCCCAAGTGAGCGACGTAAGCGAGGGACGCTCGCCCGACGGAAGCCCGAGTTGGGTAGTGCTGCCGTACGCGACGCCCGGAGACGCGAATCCGTAACTGGCGTGCGCAACGAGACACCGCCCCGGACCGAGAGGTCCGGAGCGGTGATCGCTTCGATCCCAGAAGTGTGACGCGCAGGTATGGCAAGTGCGTCGGAAGGGGGGCTGTGGTCTCGGATCGAAGGAGGTGGAGCGGGCGCTCCTCTGGCTGCGAGGGAGAAGCCAGCCGGAGGGCGCCCGCCTCGCCCTACTGGAGGGGCCTGAGTCCCGACCCGTTGTTGTTCATCGTGCCGAGCAACCCACCGTTGTTGTTGAGCATTCCGATGAGGCCGCCGTTGCTGTTGAGCATTCCGATGAGGCCACCGTTGCTGTTGAGCATTCCGATGAGGCCGCCGTTGCTGGTGAGCATTTCGATGAGGCCGCCGTTGCTGGTGAGCATTTCGATGAGGCCGCCGTTGCTGGTGAGCAT
>NYZA01000111.1 GCA_002686955.1 Gemmatimonadota bacterium | reverse complement strand
TGCTGCCAGGGTGCGGAGATGCGCCGCCACAGCAGAAAGTTGGTGAGATATGCGGGCTAGAAGGTGTGAGTTACCCAGGCCCAGAACTTGGTGGTGTTGTTGTCGGGGGCGTATTCGTCGGCGCTGAACGAGGCGCACTTCGCGCCGAAGGAGTGGTGAGCATCGTGCTTGTACTTGACCACACCGTCGATCTCGGTGCCGTAGTGGGCATCTCCTTCCACCGCCGCGAAGTCGTGGAAGAAGGCCGCGAAGGCCAGTCCGTTCACTGCCGCAACCTTGCCGCCGGCACCAACATAGAGGTCGCTGAGCCCGCTAACCGGCGTGGCGAGAAAACGATCGGCCCAGCCGTTGAATGCGTGGTTGGTGCCAGTGAAGGTCCTGAACGACGCGGTGCCGGCCTCGGAGCCCTGGCTCTCGTAGCCACCCTTCAGCCAGTAATCGCTGAAGCCCGCCCCGGCGACGATGTGGAAGTAGCTGACGCCCAACTCGTCCGTGTCGGCGTACGCGGATTGGGTCGCGAACTCCGCTTCGTAGATCGCTTTCAGATTGTCGTTCAGCTTGCGCGATCCCGCTAGCCGGGCACCGTATGTTGCCTGATCGCGGAGACCCGACGCATCGGAGTAATCGAACAGATAGGCGTAGCCGGACAGCTTGCCGATATCGGCGATGCTGTATCCGGCGTTGACCACGGCACCCATGTCGACGATCAGGTTGGCGCCGCTGATGGTGTTCGCGTTCCAGACATACGAACCGATCAGGGTCAGATTCTCGACCGATGAGTTGACGACCGTCGCCGCGTCGTAGGTCATCTCGTTCAAACGCCAGCCGACGTTGCCGATGTGCCTGGCATTGTCGAGGATGATCCGCTGGCGCCCGACCTTGATGCTCGTCTTCGGCAGCGCGTCGCCCGAATAGCCGATGTACATCTGGTTGATTTCGGAGCCCTCCGGATCGAGCACGACCGGGTACTTCGCTAGGCCGTTGACCGTCGAGTTGAACTTCTCGTCCCCGATCGGCGCGACCGTTTCGGTCTCGAAATAGCCGAAGACGCCTTCGTGGGAGGGGGTCTTGTAGCCGACCAGGAGATCGGCGTTCGAGGCGTTCGCAACCTCGTCGCCCTCGTGATCGACGTACTCGTATCGATAGGTGACCTTGAAGGTGACTTTCCCGTCATCGTCCGCTGCCGCCAACGCGGTAGGCGCGACCAGGGCGAGAGATGCCGCCGGCAAGACGCCGCGGAGGAAGAGATTGTTAGCAAAGGACATATCCCGGGTCTCCAGTCATAGATGCCCAAAGGGCAACGGGTCCTCCCCCGAGGAGCACCTTGCGGCCGCCGACCATGGCGCGCCAATGCAAGTTATCAAGTGACCACCTGGCCCGCACGATACATCTGCCGGCCACTTCAGTCACTGTATTCGAGGGGCAGAGTTTCGATCGGGGCCTCGCCCGACGTACTTCTTACCCGTGGAGCGCTGTTCGCGGCGCGGCACGCCCCACTTCGCTCGATTCGCGGGCACACGGACCGGCAGCTTCGAGTGGAGCGGAGCCACTGGGCATGCCTGGCCGGGTACAACGGCCGCCCGCTCGACAGTGCGCGGTCCCCCCGGGGGGTCACAATGCCCGAGACGCAACCTCATTCGAGGAGGCCGATCTCCCCCAGTGTATGCTCGTGCACGTCGCCCACAGGCTCTCACCTCTATTCGCGCGCGGTCCGAAACGACGACATGATGAGAAAATGGCTCCGATTCGGATCGGTCTTTCTGGCTGCGCTCGCGGCGGATCTGCTGACGAAACAGTGGGCCCTCGGGCGCCTGGAGCCGGGGCGGACGATCGAGCCCCTCGGTGCGATCTTGCCCCTCACCCTGAGCTTCAATCGGGGGGCCGCGTTCAGCCTCGGGGCAGGCGACCACTCCCGCGTCATTTTCATTCTTCTTTCGATCGCGGCGTGCATTTGGCTGCTGGTCTATCACCACCAGACCCCGCGCGATGCCCGCGTCCGTGGGGTCGCTCTTCCCTTCATTGTGGCGGGTGCAGCCGGGAACTTGGTCGATCGAGTGCGTTGGGATCGCGGCGTCGTCGACTTCCTTGGTCCCTATGATTTGGGATTCATGGATTGGCCGATCTTCAACGTCGCGGACATTTGGATCACCTGCGGAGCGATCGCGCTGACCCTGGCGCTCTGGCGCGAAGACCGACATCCTCGGGTGGATTCCGGGGCCGAGCACCCATGACGGAGGCATCGATGTCTACTGTGGCGATTACCGGTAGCGCCGGCTACTTCGGCGAGAGGCTGATCCGACGCCTGCACGATCACACCAGCGTGGAGCGCTTGATCGGCGTCGATGTGCGCGACCCCCACCCGGACCCACACGACAAGGTCACCCACTTTCGACTCGACATCCGCAATTCCCTCCTGCCGCAACTCCTCTCCTCTCTCGGCGTCGACACGATCATCCACCTGGCCTTCAGCGTGAAGCCGATCCACGATCGCCGTCAAATGCACGAGATCAATCTGGTCGGCGCACTCAATCTGCTCAGGGCCGCGCGCATGGCGAAGGTCCGGCGGATCATTTTGCTCTCGAGCACGACGGTCTACGGATTCCACGGCGACAACCCCTTCTACATGGACGAGAAGCATCGGACACGGCCAAATAGGGAGATGCAGTACGCCATCGACAAGGTGGAGGTCGAGACTCTCTTGCTGCACTACGCCCGAAAGAACCCGGCATGTCGAATTGTGATTCTGCGCCCGTGCTCGGTCACCGGATCCCGGGTTCAGAACTACCTTTCCGACTATCTGTCCAATCCCGTCGTTCCAGTGATCGTGGGATACGATCCGCTTTTCCAGTTCGTCTATGTCGAAGACGTGATCGATGCCACGATCGCCGCCCTCGAACGGCGCGACGCCACCGGAATGTACAACGTTGTCGGCGACGGCGCCATTCCGCTCAGAAACGTCGTAAAGCTCTCCGGGGGGATCCCCCTCCCAGTTCCGACGCCCGTCGCGCGGCCGGTGAACGATCTGCTCTGGTATCTGAAGCTGGCGCACTCGCCATCAGGATCTCTGAACCAGTACCGCTTTTCCTGCCTGGCATCGAACCAGCGCCTGAAGAAGGAGCTCGGCGTGGTCCCCCGATTCACGTCGGAAGAGGCACTCGGCCGTGAGATTTCCGCGCAGCGGATCCAAAGCATCGAAGGAACAGAAAGACCACCCTCGCGAGCTCCGCTCTCAGACGCCCTGCGGGAGTACCATCGCGATCGAGAGCGCGCGGAGGAGGACAGGATTCTGCGCATCGTCCACCCCCGGTCGGCGAAATCGGCGCGGAGTAGTACCTAGACAGCAGCTCACGGGCCTTCGCCAGAGCCCACGAAACATCGATGTCTCTTTCACGACTCAACTTGACGCTCTGGGTTCCCGTGGCCGCATGGGCGGCGGCGATTCTCGTACTGAACTCGATCCCCAACCCTCCCTCCGCTCCGCCCACAGTGGTTCCGGTCGACAAGATCGTCCACTTCATGGAGTATTGCGGACTCGGTGCGCTTCTCTTCCGAGCAGCGCGGGGCTCGGCGTGGAAGCACCCGCTCGCGTGGGCGATTGCACTCGGCGTTGCTTACGGTGTGGCCGACGAGGTCCATCAGGCCTATCTTCCCACCCGCTATGCCGAGCTCGCCGACGTGCTGGCCGATGCAGTGGGTGCCAGCGCCGGCGCGCTGATTCTTCGACTGACCCGTCGCCGACGGGAGCCTGAAACGGACCTTCCATGACCAACGCATACCGTACACACACCACGGGTCAGCTCGGACGCAAGAACGCGGGAGAGCAGATCACGCTTTCCGGTTGGGTGCATCGACGAAGAGACCATGGCGGCCTGGTCTTCTTCGATCTTCGCGATGGCGACGGCTTGGTCCAGATCGTCTGCGATCCTTCTTCCGACGAGGCGGTTCACGAGACGGCGGCCGCGTTGCGCTCGGAGTACGTCGTTCGCGTCGAGGGCTTGGTGAGGGAGCGACCGGTGGACGCGCGGAATCCGAATATGCCCACAGGTGGCATCGAGGTGCTCGCCGAAACGCTGGAGCTGCTGAGCTCGTGTACCCCTCTGCCCTTCCAGGTCGACACGGAAGGCGCTTCCGCTCCCGGAGAGGAGCAGCGTCTCAAGTACCGCTATCTCGATCTGAGGCGACCCGAAATGCGCGAGCTGATTGTCTTGAGACATGAAGTGTTGCGTGCAATCCGTGAGAACCTGAACGCTCAGTCCTTCTATGAGATCGAGACACCTGTTCTCATGAAGAGCACGCCTGAGGGCGCGAGAGATTTTCTTGTTCCAGCCCGCATCAGCCGTGGCAGATTCTACGCGTTGCCACAGTCCCCCCAGCTCTACAAGCAAATTCTGATGATCGCGGGAATGGAGCGTTATTATCAGCTGGCGAAATGCTTCCGCGACGAAGACTCTCGTGCCGATCGCCAGCCGGAGTTCACCCAGCTTGATCTCGAAATGAGCTTCATCGGGCGCGACGATGTATTCCGCGTCACCGAATCGTGTATGGCCCAAGTCGTGGAGGCGGCGCGCGGCGAAAAAGCGCATCTACCTTTCGATCGGATGACCTACGCCGAGGCGATGCGTCGCTACGGAACCGACAAGCCGGATGTACGATTCGGGCTCGAGCTCGCGCATATCGACGATCTGGCGACATCATCCGGGTTCGGTGTTTTCAAGAATGCTGTCGACGGGGGCGGAACGGTGCGCTGCATCGCGGTTCCCGGGGGGGCGGCGTGGTCGCGGCGTGAAATCGAATCGCTCGAGAAGATCGCCAAGACCTACGGTGCGAAGGGTCTCGCCTGGTTCAAGCTCAGCGAAGGCTTGGCAAGTGGAGGGATCTCCAGATTCCTGTCGGAAGGCGAGGTGGCGGAGATCCGAAAGCGGAGTGGAGCAGGCGAGGGGGATGCGGTGGTCTTCGTCGCCGACCGAGAATCGGTCGTCTGCGCAGCCCTGGCCAGCCTGCGCAACCATCTGGCCCAGGAGCTGAACCTGGTCGACCGCTCCGACCTGCGCTTCCTCTGGATCACCGATTTCCCCCTTTTTGAACGGGACGACGCGAACGGACGCTGGCAGCCCTCTCACCATATGTTCACACTGCCCGCCGGCGAAGATCTCGACCGCCTCGAGAGCGACCCCGGATCGGTCCTCTCTCACCAATACGACTTGGTTCTGAACGGTTGGGAGCTGGGATCAGGCTCGATCCGTTGCCACCGTGCCGACATTCAGCGCCGCATCATGGGCGTCGTGGGCATGTCCGAAGACGAGGCCGAGCGCCGCTTCGGTTTCCTCTTGCGCGCGCTCGACTTTGGCGCCCCACCCCACGGAGGTGTCGCACTCGGCATCGACCGCCTCGTCACCCTCCTCGCCGCCAACGAATGCTCGATGCGCGACGTGATCGCCTTCCCGAAAACCCTCTCCGGTGTCTCCCTCATGGACGCCGCCCCCTCCGCCGTCGACCCCGAGCAACTCGAGGAGCTCGGTCTCGAGCTGGTGGAAGAAAACGACGCGGAGGATTGAGGTAGATCTTCGCGAGATCTTCAGCCTCTCGAGGAAACCGTCCTGTCGACCCGATTCCCGCTCCGAACATCGGGGCGGAGATTCGGCCATCAACGCCGCCCTACTTGGACTCTCCTCCGGACTCCAGTAGCTGTTCCACGGTGCGCTCGATCTCGGCGAGGCCGAAGGGCTTCGGGAACGCAGCATGGGCTCCCAGGCTGATCGCTGTTTGAAGGTAGAGCTGATTGGTCGGCGCGCTGATGGCGATGATCTTGATCTTCGGATGTTGTGTGCGAAGAGCCATGATCGTTTCGAGGCCGTCTTTCTCCGGCATCAGGATGTCGGTGATCACCAGATCGACCGATTCGGTGCTCAGGAGCCCCAGGGCGACATCGCCGTTTTCGGCCTCGTGCACGCGGTGGCCGGCTCGCTCGAGCTGTTTTCGCAGGATGAGGCGAACGGGAGCTTCGTCGTCGACGACCAATACGCGACCGCGCGGTGCCTTGTCGGCGCTCTTGCGGAGAGCGCTTCGCTGCGAGGGAGATGCGTCCGCTTCATTGCGGGAACTCTTGTTTCGGGTCTTCGGCTCGAACGCCCACGCGGGGTCGTAGAGGCTGTTCGGCTCTAGCGAGATCGGCCGGGTGAGTGCACTCACGGTTCTGCTCCTGCTGATTCCCCTGGGGGGCTCGTATTGGCTTGGCGCCTCTTGAACTAGGTTAGCTCGTTTTTGATGCGCCGGACAGCGTTCATCGCAACCGCTCCCCAGAATATCGGAGGCAGGGGCCTGGAATCGGTGCGTATCGTCGAAATATGGGCATAATTCGACGAACAGCCTCTCCTCAACTCGAGGCCCGCCCGCTCTGCGGGTGGTAGCTGACTAGCGAGTCTCGCATCCCATCCGCACCCCATCTCCGGCCGATCGGCAAGCCCCGAAATCCGCGACGACCGAATCGGTGATCATCGCCGGATTCGGAAAGAGCTGAGACCAGCCCGGAAGCACGAGCTCGCCAAGGGCCGGAGGCCTACGGGTGATCCACAGCAACGCGGTTCCTGCGAAGATCGCCGCGGCGCGCCGCTCTCGGGTGTTGCTGATCCACATCGAAAGCGATGCGGCGGCGAGCATGAGACCCAGGAGCAGCCCCGGGCGCCCCGTGCCGACCGTGAGGAGAGTCCGCAGGGCGATCCGCTTGTGGAGTCCAGCCCCCTGGATTGCGATCGCGATCAGGAATCATCCGAAGAGGCAGGAAAACGAAGTGGTGCCCGTATTGCGCGGAGACCGTCTTGACGGACAGAATCCCGAGCGCTGGGAAGAGCACGATCGGCAAGAGCGCGGAGGCGGGAATTGGCAGCGTTCGGTGACCCACCAAAGCGCCATCCAGGCCGCTACTGCCCCGGTTCTCGCCGCGGAGACCGGCATGTCGGCTCAAGTCGCGAGCAAGTAGACAGCGAGGGCTGCCGCGGGGCCGATCGCGATTCGGAGGCGGGCTCTCCTCAACGTCCGTCGGCCATCCGCCGGGTCAGTCTACGACCGCGTCTTCGGGCAGAAGATAGCGCCACGGATTGACCTTCTTGCCGTCGAGATGGACTTCGTAGTGAACGTGGGAGCTTGTCGAACGCCCGGTGGAGCCCAGCAGAGCGATCGGCTCTCCTCGGTTGACCTGCGCGCCACGCTTGACGAGGTTCTTCTTGTTGTGGGCGTAGGTGGTCACGTATCCGTTGCCGTGATCGATCTTCACCTGGTTCCCGTAGCCGCCGTTCCGTCCGGAGAAGACGACCTTGCCGTCGGCAGTGGCGACGACCTCGGTGCCGGGCCAAGCGGCGATATCGACTCCCCAATGAAAGCTGGCGCGGGAAGTGAAGGGATCCCGGCGACGTCCGTAGGCCGCGGAGAGCCACCCGTCAGTGGGGAGGATCGAGGGCACGTGATCGAGATTCTCGTGGTTGCGCTCGAGTTTCTCGTGGACCTGCTCGATGTCTGTCGAGAGCTTCTTCGAGCTGTGCCGTGTGCGCTCCAGGCTCGTTCGCAGAATCCTGACCCGTTCGTCCTCCCCCTGAGCACTGGGAACCGGATCTTCGTCGGGCGTAGGGATATCCCCGTCGATCCCTTCGATACCCGCGAGCACCCGCATGCGGCGCTCCGTTTCTCGCATTTCGCCCAAGTCGGCCTCGAGCCCGGCCACCTGCGCGCAGACCTGGTCGAGCGCGTTGTGCAGGGCGTCATTCTCGGCTCGTTCGGCGTGCAACTCAGCGAAATAGACCACGAAACGCAGGCCGCCCAAGAGTACACAGCCCAGCGCCAGGGCCGTAGCGAGAGCGGGTACGGCCCGCCGCAGTAGGCGTTTCAATGCTGCGCGAAGAAGATGATGCGGCCACATGATCGATCGAACTCCAACTGGTCACGAATCCCTCTGTTTACCACAGTGGCCGCACCGGATCAATGCTGCAGGAAGAGCTGGAGCTCCCGATCGCCCGCCACCACCCGAAGCTTCTCGAGCGCTTTCTGCTTGATCTGACGGATCCGCTCCCGCGTCAGACCGAACTCCCGACCGATCGATTCGAGCGTCTGGGTGTCCGATTCTCCGATGCCGAAATAGAGGCGAATGACGCGGGCTTCGCGCTCTGTGAGTGCACCGAGAGCCGCATCGATCTCGCGCGCCATCGCGGCCTCGATCAGATCTTCGTCCGCTTCGCATTGATCATCGTCGACCAGCGCGTCGAGGAGCCCACCGTCGTCGTTCCCAGTGCCAGGAGAATCAAGGCTCACATGGCTCTTGGCGACTACCAGCGTGGAGGAGACCTCCGACTCCCTCAACCCGAGGTGCGCGGCCAGCTCCTCCGCCGTCGGCTCTCGACGCAGCTCTTGCTCGAGCTTCTGAGACGCCCGCCCGAGCCGATAGAGCACCGAGACGCGATTCAGCGGGACTCTGACAATCCTCGATTGCTCGGCGAGAGCCTGCAGGATTGCCTGTCGAATCCACCAGACCGCGTACGAGATGAACTTGAAGCCCCGCTTCTCGTCGAATCGCTTCGCCGCCTTGATCAGGCCGGCGTTCCCTTCGTTGATGAGGTCGGCCAGCGGCACCCCCTGTTTGGAGTAGATCTTCGCCTGACTCACCACGAAACGCAGGTTTCCCAAAACCAATCGCTCGAGTGCCTCCTCATCCCCTTCACGTATCCGCTCGGCCAGCTCGATCTCGTCCTCCCGCGTCAAGAGGGGGAATCTGGAGATCGTGCGTAGGTAGGCGTCGAGCGCGGAATCGTCGCGGGTTTCGGTCCCGTCTTTTAGGGCCAAGCTGCACCACCCCAACAGATGTGGGCGATCCGCGCCACGGAGCACGCCCGAGGCGAATCGATGGCGCGGGGTTCACGTCGGCCGGCGCATCACCGGCCCACATCCGTTTGATCGGCCCAAGTTGTGGATCACTTGCGCGGTGGTTTGGCCATGCGCAGCTCATAGGGTCCGCGCAAGAACAACTTGTCAACGTGGCGCCCAGATGTGGTGCAGATGGGATGCCAAATGACAATTAATCTTGCGCGGACCCTTACCGGGGCGCGAGCGCGAAATACCGCTGGCCTCCGCCCGGCAACCGCACATAGACCGCGATGGCGCGGTCACCCGCATCCTTCGCGAGTTCCCCTCGGGCTTCACGGAAATCGCGCGGTCCCGAAATCTCGAACACTCCGAGTTTTTGGATGACGTATCCGGGTCTCAGTTCGGCCCTTGCGGCGGGAGATCCGGGTTCCACGCTGACGATCATGACGCCGCGGGTCGCATCGATGTTCGCCGTCTTGGCCTCGGGGGAGTCGAGAGAGACGATCTCTAGGCCCATCCACGGATCGCCGTCCGATCCGGCGCTCTCCGACTCGGTCTCCACAACATTGTTCATCAGCGCCAGCTCGACTTTGAAACGCTTCCGTTCTCCGTCCCGAATCACCACGACCTTGGCGTTGGTTCCGACTTCCGAGCTCCCGACCATTCGTTGGAGCTTCGGGATCGATTCTACTGGCCTCCCGTTGAATTCGATGATGACGTCGCCGTCGAGTATGCCCGCCTCGGCCGCGGGGCCGTCATTGAGAAGGCCGCTGACGAGCACGCCCTGGGGTCCATCGAGCCCCAACGCCTCGGCGAGATTCGCGTCGACCTCTTGGATGTGCACACCGAGAAAGGCGCGCCGAACCTCTCCGTGTTCCTTCAGGTCGTCGAGAATCTCCCTCGCGAGCCCGATCGGGATGGCGAATCCGATTCCGACGTTGACGCCGGAAGGGGAGCTGATGGCGGAGTTGATTCCTATGACTTCACCCCGGATGTTGGCGAGCGGTCCCCCAGAATTACCGGGGTTTATCGATGCATCGGTCTGTATGTAGTCCTGGATCGACGGGGAGGTGCTGCCGAAGCGCAAGGAGGAACGTCCATTCGCGCTGATGATCCCCAGAGTGACCGTTCCGGCGAAGCTGGAGAAGGGATTGCCGACGGCAATCGCGAGCTCTCCGATCCGCAGCGAGGAGGAATCGCCCAGATTCGCTGGGACGATCTTACCCTCCGGCTCAACCTTCAGCAGGGCCACGTCAGTGCTCGGGTCGGTTCCGACGATTTCGGCCGCGAATTCCCTTTCGTCATGGGTCGTCACGAGGATGTTGTCGGCGTCCTCCACGACATGGTTGTTAGTGAGGATGTATCCGTCGTCACTGATGAAGAAACCGGAGCCCAGCGAGCGCGCCTCGCGCTCGTCGGGGAGCTCGTCGAGGCGCCTGCGGAACATATCTTCCATGCCGGGAATGAAGAAGGGGTGCTGAAAGCGCTTGTCGACCTTCTCCATGTGGGTTGCGCTGATGTTCACGACCGACGGCAGGATGGTCTCGGCGGCGGAGGCCACCGCGTCGCTCAAGACCTCGGCCGCGTGTCGGTCGCCGGTCGTCGTTGCCGCCGAGGCGGCTGAAAGTAGCGGGCTCGCCCCGCCGCCGAACCCGCCGCCGCTGATCAGGAGGGCGGCCACCATCGGTGAGCGTCGCCTGCCACGTTCCAGACTCATTCTTGGGACTCCATCGGTCGTTGGGTGGGGTTTCGAGACTGCCCCACTTTACGACGTACCGTCCCTTCAGTTCCGAATTCAGTGAACTCGCATTTTTTCTCGCACTCGCTCCTGCGCGAGGATCCGATGGTCTTCCCGGGCGGAGCGCATCCGTCCGCGTAGCTTGAGGACCGCCTTGGAGTGGATCTGCGATATGCGAGATTCGGAGAGATGCAGTATCGAGCCGATCTCCTTGAGGGTCAGTCGCTCGTAGTAGTAGAGGATGATCACGAGGCGTTCCTGCCTCGGCAGGGTTTTCACGGTTTGGATCAACAGCTCCGAGAGCTGCCTGGTGGCGAGCTCACTCATCGGAGTTCGCGCCCGCCGGTCCTCGATCGTGTCGATCAGGCGGATCTCCTTGTTGTCATTCCCCTCCGAGACCGCCGAGTCAAGCGATTGGAAGCTCATGCCGAGCACCTGCGAAACAAGAAGACGCACCTCTTTCACGGAGATTTCGAGCTCCTGAGCGACATCGTGCTCCGTGACTCCGATCCCTCTGCGCACCTGCAGGCGCTGGTATGTGGCGTCGACTTTCTTGGCCTTCTGCCGAAGCGAGCGAGGAAGCCAGTCTTGGCTGCGGAGCTCGTCCAAGAGCGCGCCGTAGATTCTCGGGCGTGCGAAGGTCTCGAAAGCGACACCTCGGCTCCCGTCGAAGCGGTCCACCGCCGCGATCAGGCCCAATGTGCCGACGCTCATGAGATCTTCCCGCGAAACCGATGGCGGAAGCGAGGCCGCCGTCCGATTGACGATGTAGCGCACGAGGCCAATGTAGCGAAGCACGAGCGTGTCGCGGTCTTGGGAGCGCCGTTCGGCGAAGAAGCGCATCCAGGTTTCGTCGGGTGTATTGGGTTGCGTGGTCTTTGCGGTCACGAGGGCCTCTCATCCTTGGTGGGTCCGACCATGTCGATCGCCCTTTTGTCGGTGCAAGTCCCGGGCGGATGGACGATCAGAACTGGTGGGGACGTGAGCGGTTTTCGCGTCGCCTTCCCTTGAGCAACGCGCGTGCCAGCCCTCCATTCACTGGGGTGACCTCGTAACGCATTGGTGCATAGCGGATTGCAAGAAACTTGACGCCCGCTCTCAGCCCCGCCGATCAGTTCTCATCCGCTCCGGCGTGAGCGGTCTTCTACCACCGTCACTTTATTTGGCGCGTGTGCGCGGCGCTCAAACCAGCGCCGGAAGCCGCCCTTCGCGGTCTAGCTGGGCCAGACGCTTCTGCACGGTCTGCCGCGTGATCCCCAAAATACGTGCGGTTTCGGCCTTGTTGCCCTGTGCATAGCGGTAGATCGAAACGATGTGCTCATCCTGCACGGTGCGAAGCGGCACGAGCCTCGGATTCGATTCGGCCATGTGGCCGTTCTCGCCGACCAACAGCGGAGGAAGATCGATGCGGGCGATCTGGTCGGAATCGAGATAGGGACGAACGTGCGTGAAATCGATGAGAGGGCCTCCGCTCCAGATGATGGCCAGCCTCTCGATGAGGTTGCGGAGCTCTCTGACGTTGCCGGGCCAGTCGTACTGCTCGAGCAGCTCCGCGGCCGCATCGGTAAACCCGTCGATTTCGACCCCGAACTGAGCGCGATACAGCTTTCGGTAGTAATCCAGAAGGGGCAGGATGTCTTGACGGCGTTCTCGAAGGGGCGGAATCGAGAGCAGAACGATTCCGAGGCGGTAGTACAGGTCTTTTCGGAATCCTCCCGAGGAGACCATCTTCTTGAGGTCTCGGTTGGTGGCCGAGATGATCTGGGCCTCGACGCGCCCCTCCTGGTGGTCGCCGAGTCGCGTGAATTTCCGCTCCTCGAGCACCCGCAAGATCTTGGCTTGCAGAGCGAGGGGCATCTCTCCGATCTCATCGAGGAATAGTGTCCCGTCTTTCGCCAGCGCCAGTAGGCCTCGCTGTTCGGTATGGGCTTCCGTGAATGCACCCTTGCTGTGACCGAAGAGCTGATCTTCGAGTAGCGTCGAGGTGAAGTTCGCGCAGCTCTGGGCGAAGAATGGGCTTCCGGCGCGTGGACTCAGTGCGTGCAGGCGTTTGGCGATCAGTTCTTTTCCGGTGCCGGTTTCTCCTTGAATCAATACCGTGGTTGCACCTCCAACCCTGGCGACCTGGTCGACCTGGCGCAGCAGCTCCTGGATGCCGTGGCTCTTGCTGATGAAGGGCTCGCTCGCCACGGCTTGCTGCACCATTCGGCGAACCGTCTCTTGCCCCGATGCGTGATCGGTCGCTCGCCGCACGCTCGTGCGGAAGCGATCGAGGCGAAACGGCTTCTCGATGAAGTCGTAGGCCCCATTCCGCATCGACTCCACGGCGACCTTGACCTCGGCGTTCGCGGTCATCATCACGATCACGCTCTGCGGGCGTTCCGCCTTGAAGCGATTGAGAAGTTCCACGCCATCGGCGTCGGGAAGCCCCACATCGAGAAGAACCAGCTCGAACACTTCGCGGCTGAATTGCGCACCTGCTTCACGACCGGTTGACGCGGTGGTGACCGCGTAGCCGTCGTCCCGCAACACGCTCTCAATGACTTCTAGCAGGGGAAGATCGTCCTCGATGACCAGAACGGACGAACTCATCGGTCCTCCCCTGACGCCGAAGCTGTGAGTTCTTGACTGCCCGATTCGCCGCCGGGTGCGTGCATCGGCAGTTCGATCGTGGCGACGGAGCCGAGACCGGGCCTGCCGTGCAGGTCGAATCGGCCGGAGTGAGCTTCCACGATTCTGGCGGAGATCGGGAGTCCCAGACCGGTGCCGTGCGCCTTGGTGGTCTCGAAAGGGCGCAGCAGGCGCTCGAGATCGCGAGGATCGATGCCGCCTCCGTTGTCTACGACTTCGATTCTGACGGAGCTTTGATCGCTCGTGAGCCTCACCGATACCTCCACGAATCCCTCTTCGTTTCTCACCGAGTCGATCGCATTCCGAATGACGTTGATCAGGACGCATTCGATCTTGTCTTGATCGATCGGCAAGGGGGGAAGGTGCGCCGGCAGCTCGACGCTCAGGCGGGCGCCCTTCTCCTTGGCGGCTCCTTCCACCATCTGCACCGCGCGCCGGACGACCGGTCCGAGCTTGGCCTCTCGGATGGCCCGGGCTCCGGGGCGCGCGTACTCCAACAGATCGTTCAATAGCCGATCGAGGCGCCCCACTTCTTCCATGACCACGGTGGTGTAGCGGTGGTTGTGGTCGCCCGCTTCCAGTCGGCGATCGAGCAGCTCCGCCGCTGTCTGGATCCCCGCCAGAGGGTTTCGGACTTCATGGACGATTCCCGCCGCCAGCTCTCCCATCGCGGCGAGGCGATCGAGCCGTCGCACGCGCGCTTCGACCTCTTTCCGGTGCGTCAGATCTACGAAAACGAGTACGACACCGCGGGTGGAGTCCTCAGGTCCCGGCACTCGGGCCGCGTTGATCGAGATCGGCTTCGAGCCCTCCCCGCTGAGCCGGAGCGTGACCTCCACGTTGCGTTGGGCCGTGCCGCAGCTCAATGCCGCTCTTACGGCTTCGCGATCTTTGGCGTTCAGGGCGAACACCTCCGCATACGCCCGCCCGAGCAGCTTGGCTGTTTCGGTTTCGAGGATCGAGGCAGCCAGTGGATTCGCGTATCGGATCGTTCCCTGGGTGTCGAGAAAAACCAGTCCCGAGTTCATGTGCCTCAGGATCGCGTCGTTCTGGCTTTCCACTTCGCTCACACGCTCCCGAAGCTCGGTTCCCTCTCTAAGGAGGCAACGGTTCTCCTCCTCGACCTCCTCGACGCGCTCCCGGTTCCGCCGGGCCTTGTCGTAGGCCTGGCAGGCACTGCTCACCGAGTCGAGCAGCGTGGATATCAAGAAAGGCTTGGTCAGGTAGTCGACCACACGTTTTCGCATCGATTCGAGCAGAGCGTCGGTATCGCAGTCCGCCGTCACGACGATGAACAGGACCGAGTCGTCGATCTCTCGGATCCGTTCCAGCACCTCGATTCCACCCATCCCCGGCATCGTCAGATCCAGGAGAACGACGTGATAGCGGGTTTCTTGGAATCGTTCGAGCGCCACTTCGCCGCTTTGGGCGGAGTCCACCTCGTATCCGGCCTCGCTCAGAGTGTCCTCGAGCAACCCTCGGATACATGGCTCGTCGTCGACAACCAGGATCGGATGGCTGTTCACTTGGTGATGCCTCCCTCCGACCGCAGCCCCCGAATCGCTTGCACCCTCGTGCGTCGATCCCGAACAGCCATTCACGCCCCGCATGTCGCGCCCCCATGTCTCATGGGCCATCACCGGTGCCACGAAAGCAATCGATCGATCGCGTTCCACGCGGGACGGCGTGAGCCGAACGCAAGCATAGCAGACTCCCAGAATCCGCCACCCAATACGCGCTTCGCCATGCGCCGTGGGGTCCCCATTCGAATCTCCGTTGGGCGTTCTTCGTTGGGCAGATATTCCGCATTCGTCGCGGGCTCTCCACGCGTCGGCGCCGGCGGGGCATCCGCCCCCGGTCCCGCTGCGGTTGCGGTCCTGGGCCAGTGCCGGAGAGGACCTCTACTTGAAATACGCTATCTCGTTCCCGAGGAAGTCAACTGCGGAGAAGGCGGCGGATCTTGCCGCATCCTTGCTGGATTGCGAGAAATCGCCCATCTCGGTGGGGTAAATCCCAGGCCCCAGACTTCTCGATGTCCCGGCTTGTCTTCGGGACCGCTTCCGTCGAGAGTGTCAGTATCCGCCTAAGCGGAAGGGCAAAAAGGGCCCACCGATGGCGCCCGACTGAGATGCACGAGTGGCGGGACTTCTGGTACGCGCCTTGCGGTTCGCGACCTCCCCGACCCGAATTCCCATCGCCAGACCCGCGCTTCGATCGAGCGCCGAGGTGAGAGACCATGGACGAGAGCAAGGATCGCTGGAACGAGCTTCGCAACTTCAACTCACTCCACTCCAGATTCCCGCTCCAGAGGCGAACACTTCGCCGCCGGTCCCTCGACGCGGCTCGCAGGAACAGCACACCGATCTCGGCCGATGACGTGCTCGATTTCCACCTGGCGCTGAAAGACGTCTACGGCATCGACAAAAACGAGCGGGATTTCTTCGCGCGCTTCGCCAAGAGCTGATCACCCACTGCTGGTTCGAGGAGCAGGGATTCGGTTCTCGGGCGGAGCGATCAGCCCGCCCGACACGACCAGTTTTACGCCCTCTTCTACGGTAAAGGGGGTGGCGGTCAAGTCCGATTCCGGTACCAGGAGCATGAAGCCTGATGTGGGGTTCGGAGTGGTTGGCAGGAAAACTGCAGTCAGTCGGTCCCCGTCTTCCAGGCGTCGCACTTCTTCGTTCGTCACGAAGGCCAATGTGTACAAGCCGCGACGAGGGTACTCCAGGATCACGACCCGGCTGAACTGGCTCGTGCGGTTCGATGTCATCGACTCCATCAGGAGTTTCGAGGAGCTGTAGATGCCGCGAACCAGTGGAACCGCCGTGAGGATTCGCTCGCCAAAGGCGAAGATCCGTTTTCCGAGAACGTTGGCGGTGAACGTGCCCAGAAGGTAGAGGGCGACGAACATGACCACTAGGCCCATGCCGGGGATTCGGAACCCGATGGCGCGAGCGAGGATCGGGCCGAGAAAGCCGTCGAGAGTGACGAAAACGAATTTGAGGAGGAGGATGGTGGCCACCAGTGGAACGACCACGAGGGTCCCACCCACCAGTCGATTTCGAATGTTCGTCTGAAGTCGTTTGCGAATCGATCTCATGGCGACGCTATGTTCGGAGTTTTCTATCCATTGCCCAGGACGCCGAGCTTGACCAGTTTCTTGTTCAGGCCGGCTCTCGAGAGTCCGAGTGTTTTCGCTGTGCTCGTCTTGTTCCCCTTGTGTAGTTCGAGCTCTCTCAGGAGCAATGCCTTTTCGAAAAGATCGACACGAGGCTTGAGCTCCCTCTCCCCCTCCATCCCCTCGAGTTTGAGTGGGCGTGGGTCGCCCGGGAGAAGAAGGGTGCCGCATTGCCCGCGCTCCTCGGTCGGCTCGCTCGGGCCGTTCAGCTTGGCGGAGAGCAGTGCCGGAGTGATCAGCTCGCGATCTCGCGAGAGGGCCACCATGCGTTCGACTTCGTTCTCCAACTCGCGCACATTTCCAGGCCAGTCGAAAGCGGTCAGAGAGGTCACGATCGAGGGGTCGATTCCCGCCGGCTTCTTGTTGTGCCGTTGCGAGTACTTCTCGACGAAGTGAGTCATCAAAAGCGGGATATCTTCTCTACGCTCTCGAAGTGGCGGGAGCTTCACAACAACCACATTTAGGCGGTAGAAGAGATCTTCTCGAAAGCTCCCCGCGGCGACTTCGTTCTCGAGGTCACGGTTGGTCGCGCTGATCACCCGGACGTCTACATGACGCGGATCACTCTCACCGATCCGGGTGACCTCGCCTTCCTGCAGCACCCGCAGCAGCTTCGCTTGAACCGCGGGTGAGAGTTCGCCCACCTCGTCGAGAAATATCGTTCCTTGGTCGGCGGCCTCGAAGAGTCCCTTCTTGTTCTCTTTTGCGTCGGTGAACGCTCCCCGGCGGTGACCGAAGAGCTCGGATTCCACCAGCGTTTCCGGCATGGCCGCGCAGTTGATGGCGACGAAGGGCTGCGATGCGCGCACTCCATTGTGGTGAATCGCCCGGGCGATGACCTCCTTGCCCGTTCCGGTTTCGCCGGCGATCTGCACCGTGACGGATGACTCCATGACGCGGCGGACGAGGTCGACCACCGGCTGCATCGCCGCGCTAGATGCGATCAGATTCTCGAAGACGAAACGCTCCGACATCTCCTTTTTGAGCGTGCGATTCTCCTGAAGCACATCCTGGTGGGACGCTGCATTGCGGAGTGCTGCTCCGGCAATGTTGGTGAAGGCGACGAGGAAATTCAGATCGTCCTCCGTGAAGCGCTTTCGGCCGGAACGACAATCGACATAGACCGTGCCGATCAGATCGTCGTCATGCCGGATCGGCACGCACATGAAGCTGTGGATTTCAAGTGTCGCTACCGATTGAAATCGGTTGAATCGCGTGTCGCCTCTCGTGTCGTAGGAGAGGATAACCGGGAGCTCCCCCCCCGCTTTCTGAAGGATATTATTGCTGTAGCAGGTTGCGTCTTCCAGGGTTTCGTTGTCGATGTTCCGTGTGGCGGCCGGTTCCAGGCGACCGGTGTCGGGATCGACGACAAAGATCGTTCCCCGGTCCGCCTCGATCGCATCGAGCAGAAGGTCGAGGGTTCGTTCACGGAGTTCGACCGGGTCGAGGATCGAGGTGACGGCTTGCGTCACCTGGTAAAGCGTTTCGAATCTGGTGGCATCGGTGGGCAGGCGAAATCGATGGCTCGAGGCGAGCGCCTCGGCACCATCGTGCTCGATCTCGCCGCCGGCGTTCGCCGCGAGCTCCTCGAGGATTCCCGAGACGCGCTCGAGAGGGTCTTTCGGATCCGTCACCGGGACTCTCCTTCCATCACCGCTCCCCGACCGTCGATGATTTCGTAAAACATGTTCCGCCGGCGAGGGAAGCGTCCGGTGGCCTTGATCAAGTGTTCGATCTCGTCCTGTGTGACCAGGCATTCCGTGCCAGCGGCTGCCACGACGTTTTCTTCGAGCATCAGCGAGCCGAAATCGTTGCCCCCGAAGCTGAGCGCCGTCTGTCCGATCTTGGCGCCCATTGTCACGAACGACACCTGGAAATTCCGGATGTTGTCGATGAAGAGCCTCGAAAGCGCCAGCATCTTCAAATACTCGTGGGCCGAGGCCTTGCGCACTTTACCCTCGAGAAGGGTGTTGTCGGGCTGCAGTGTCCAGGATATGAAGGCCGTGAAACCGCCCGTGAGGTCCTGCAGGTTGCGGACCCGCTCCAGGTGCTCGATCCGTTCCTCCAATGTCTCGAGTCCCCCAAACATCATGGTCGCTGTCGTGCGCAGTCCCGCATGATGAGCCTCTTCCATGACATCGAGCCACTTATCCGGTCCGCCCTTCCGGCGCCCGTATTTCCGCCGAACCCGCTCGGCGAGGATCTCCGCACCTCCCCCGGGGATCGAGTCCAGACCGGCGATGGCGAGGCGACGCAGGGCCTCGGAGACTGACACTTCTGAAACTTCGGCCGCGCCGATTATCTCGACCGGGGAGAGACCGTGGATGTGAATCGGGTATCGGGCCTTGATGGCCTCGAAGAGCTCCTCGAAATACTCGACTCCGAGCTCTGGGTGAACGCCACCCTGGAGGAGGATCTGCACACCGCCCTGTTCCAGGGTTCGTTCGATCTTCTCGAAAACCCGCTCGTGCGGGAGCAGGTACGATTCATTGTGATCGGGTGGGCGGAAGAATGCGCAGAACTTGCAGTAGATGTCGCAGACGTTCGTGTAATTGATGTTGCGATCGACGATGTAGGTAACGATCGGCTCAGGGTGGAGCCGCCGGCGCACCATGTCGGCCAAGGCACCGATGGCCGTGAGATCGTCGAGCTGGAACAGGGAAACCGCTTCGTCTCGGTTGAGGCGTTCCCCCTCCACGATCTTGTCGTGAACACGATCAAGAAGTGAGGGGGCCGATGATGCGCTCATGACGTACTACCGTTCATGGCATCGGACCAGATCGCGCGCCGGGTCTTGGCGGGTCTGAATTCGATCAGATCGTGGAAGTCGGACTTCAACTCTTGATAGAGCGCATCCCGCTCCACTGGCTCACAGCCCGCGTCGTGAATCAGTCGAACCAGCTCGCGCACCGTCATCCCCTCGGGAGTATCGGCGCCGGCATCGTGATAAATCTGCTCCTCGACCACGGTGCCGTCGACATCATCGGCGCCGAAGGAGAGCGCGATCTGAGCCACGGCCCGCGAAATCATGATCCAGTACGCCTTGATGTGGGGGATGTTGTCGAGCAGCAGTCGGCTCACCGCGATGACGCGCAGATCATCGGCCGCCGTGGGTTTGGGCAGCTTGCGCATAGGCGTGTTGTCGGGGTGGAAGCTCAGCGGGACGAAGGCCTGGAATCCTTCGGTTCGATCCTGAAGCTCGCGAAGGGCGATCAGGTGCTCCACCCGTTCTTCCACGGTTTCGACATGTCCGTAGAGCATCGTTGCGTTGGTCTTGATGCCGAGCTCGTGCGCGCATCGAGCGATCGAGAGCCAGGCGTTTGCCCCGATCTTGTCGTGGAAGAGCTTCCTGTGCAATCGTGAGGAGAAGATCTCGGCCCCCCCTCCCGGCATGGTGTTGAGACCGGCGGCCTGCAGATCGCCGAGAACCTGTCGATGGCTTCGTCCGGATACGCGGGCCATCTCGTCGATCTCGACCATGGTGAAGGCCTTGATATGGATGCCGGGCCGGGCCTCGCGGATCGTGTGCATCAGGTCAAGATAGTAGTCGTAGGGTAGATCGGGATTGACGCCGCCCACGACGTGCACCTCGCGCAGGTGTTCGCCCCCCGGCTCGGCCAGCCGCTTCCGGACCTGGTCCATCGAGAGCACATAACCGCCATACTCGGGACCGGAATCGAGTGTTCGTTGAAACGCGCAGAAGAGGCAGGTCTTGTCGCAGTAATTCGTGTAGTTGATGTGCCGATTCCGGACGAACCAGGCGATCCTGCCGTGCAGGCGTCGCCGCGCACGATCGGCGAGGCGCCCTACGAGAGCGAGATTGGGGTTGCTGAAGAGCAGCCGCCCGTCTTCGGCGGAGAGGCGTTCTTGCGCATCCAGCTTTGCCGCGATTGGAGCGAGTTCGGAGTGTCGGAGCAATGTGTCCATCGTCCAGAGGACACTAGCGCACCGGGGGGGAGGATGACCGGAGATCCTGTCCGAGACCTGCCGAGCCAGGCGCCTGTTGCGCATAGTCTTCACTATGTCCGCAAGGCGCAACGACGAGAATCGGCGAATTGCGCAAGGAATCACGGTTACTGGGGACTAGAATGGGTGCCCGTGGGGTCAGCGCAAGAATAACTTGTCATCTTGGCGCCCAGATGTGCCGCAGATCTGGTCGATCGGCAAGCTCCGAAACCGGAGGGATAGTCGGGCCATTCTGAGGATTTCGGGGCTTGCCGATCGGCCGGAGATGTGGTGCAGATGGGATGCCACATGACAAGGTACTCTTGCGCGGACCCTTACTCGGGGCCGGCTTTCCCGGCCCGCCATGACGACCGACACAGCGCGACGAGTGGCCCCACGAACTCGGAGACGAAGATGCCTCTAGTGATTTCCTTGCCGGCGCTGTCGATTGCCGTGGCCACGGCTCTCGGCACCCCCGCCGACCCACCAGCCTGGCACCCTAGCTGGAACGCAGCCCTCGAGAACGCGAAGTCTCGAGAGACCATCGTCATGGCCGAGGTCTACACCGATTGGTGCAAGTGGTGCAAGGTGCTCGACCGTGAGACCTTCGGTGACGGCAGAGTGAAGAAGTCCCTTGCCGAGATGGCCATCGTGAAGGTGAACGCGGAGAAAGGCGAAGGAGTGGAACTCCGCAAGCAGTTCTCGGTCAGTGGGTTTCCGACGCTTCTCTTTCTCGACAGCGGTGGGGGCGAGATCGACCGAATCTCAGGCTTCATCAAGCCGGAGCCCTTTTTGATCCGCTTGACGGAGATCCGGCGCGGAGAAAACACCTTTGGCGATCTTCTCTCACGTTCGAAGACGGAACCCGCCGATCTAGGCATCTCCAAGCTCTTGGCGGACAAGTACATGGAGAGGGGAAACAGCGCGGAAGCGATGAAGCGCTACGACGAGATCCTCGCCGGGGATCCCGAAGACCGGCTCGGATTCGCCGCGTCGATCCACCTGGTGCGCGCGAGAGGTCTTCTTTCCAGCGGGGATCGCGCCGCAGCCCGTGGCAGCCTGGAGAAAGTCACCGAGCTCGATGATCGAGACGCTCTGCGAGATGCCTATCCGGTTCTCCGACGAATCTATCTGATGGATGAGAGGCCCGCGGATGTGGACCGGCTGCATGACAGAGTCGTGGCGAGTCTGCCCGACAATCCTCAAGTCCTGAACGATATCGCATGGTACTACGCCTCTCGCTCGGAGCGATTGGATCAAGCGCTGGCCTGGGCTCGCAGGGGAGTGGAGCTCGCGCCGGGGGACGGATCGATTCTGGACACTCTGGCCGAGGTGCATCATCGCCGCGGGGAGCACGAGAGTGCGATCGCGACCATCGAACGAGCGGTTCGCATCGATCCTCAGTCGGACTACCTCCAGAAGCAGCTCACTCGATTCAAGAGCGCCGCAAACCCTAGCTGATCTTTCGCAGAACTACGCTCCCAACGGAGTAGCCGGCTCCGAATGAGCAGATCAGGCCGAGATCATCCACCTCGAGATCCGACTTGAACCTATGAAAGGCGATGATCGACCCGGCTGAGCTTGTGTTGGCGTATTCGTCGAGAATCACCGGCGATTCCTCGATGCTGGGCTCTCGTCCCCATACGCGGCGCCCGATCAGGTCGATCATGTTCCGGTTCGCCTGGTGAAGCCACATTCTCTTCATGTCCGCGACCCGATATCCGAGCTCCGCCAAGTGCGTAGTGATCAAGTCGGATACGAGCGGTACGACCTCCTTGAACACTTTCCGTCCCTGCTGCACGAAGAGCTTATCCGGATTGTCGATCCCCTCGGGCGCGGCACGGTTCAAGAACCCGAAGTTGTTCCTGACATTGCTGGAAAACCGTGTCGACAGTTTTGTTCCTACGATCTCGAAACCGTGCATCGCCGCACAGCTCTCTTTTGACTCGACTACGGCTGCCGTGCTGACATCGCCGAAGATGAAATGACTGTCGCGATCACGAAAATTGAGGTGCGCGGTGCAGATTTCAGGATTGACTGCAAGAATCGCGCGAGCATGGGAGCAAGCAACCATATCGGCAGCAACCTGGATCGCGAAGGTGGCGGAAGAGCACGCCACGTTCATATCGAAACCGAATCCATCGATTCCGAGCTCCCGCTGTACCTCGATGGCGATCGCGGGGTACGGGCGCTGCAGGTTGGAGCAGCCGACGATGACGGCATCGATCTGATCCGGCGTCTTGTTTGCCGCCCGCATGGCGTCTCGGGCTGAGGCCACCGCCATCTCGCACAGGATCGAAGGTTCCTCGTTTGGACGCTCCGGGATGTTCGGCACCATGCGCTCGATATCGAGGATCCCCGACTTCTCGACCACGTGCCGAGACTTGATTCCGCTCGCCTTTTCGACAAACGACGAGCTCGACGGCTGCAAAGGCTCTACGGTGCCCTCCCCGATCGCTTCCACGTGCTCCTGATTGAATGCCTGCACGTAAGCATTGAACGACTCTACGAGCTCATCGTTCGTTATGGTCTGGGGCGGTGTGTACAGCCCGGTTCCGCTGATCGCGGTGGTTCTCATCGGCGATAGATTCCTAGATATTCGTTACCACTAGATAAACTGTCGCGAGCTGGCCCACGAAGCTGAGCGATTCTTGTAGCAGTGCCCAATAGTCGCGGCGCCTCTTGCCGGGGATCCACACTGTGTCGCCGGGACCGATCGTCGTACCGCTTTCGAGCTCGATCCACCCCCCGCTGGAACCCAGCACCAGCCGGCTGTGGCGGAGATCGGCCCGTTCGGTTGGCCCCCCGGCGCGCCCGAGATAGTAGTCGAGGTCGCCTCCTTCCCGCCACACAAGACCGCCCGGCCGCATGACAGCACCCGATACATAGACAAGATCGTCACGGCTGGGGACGACGATCACGTCGTCCGCCGACAGCACGGGATTATTGGATGGACCCTCCAGGTCCGTAAGGTCGAGGTAGGCTGTTCCATCGGCGCGAGAGCTCGCTTGAATGAGATACTCCCACTCATCGTGCGTGCGGAGGCTATCGGGGATGCTCAGCACCCTTTGCTGCTGTGCATCTCGATGGAACTTCTGGCCCCCTCGCACCAGATAAGCGCGAGTGGGCAGGGCTTCGTCCAACCAGCCTCCCGCGAGCTCCAATACGTTGAAGACTGTGTCTCCGGCCACGAGCGGGTAAGGCCCGGGCCGTCGCACCGCTCCCTGGATTCGCACTTGAGGAGGATGGGTCAGCTCGCGATTGGTGGGGACGTAGACTCGATCACCCGCCAGGATCTCGGCCTCCGCCGCGGAGGCAAGCGAGACGATCAAACGGATGCCCCCGCCGCTACTCCGTCTCAAGAGCACCTGGTTCGCGGCGTCGGGTTTGATTCCTCCCGCAAGCCTGAGCAGGTCGTCCAGGTGCTCTCCCGGCAGCACTTCATGCTCGCCCGGAACGTGCACCTCTCCGGCGACGATGACCCGCGAAGCGAGAGGCGGCACGATGATCCGGTCGCCGTCGAAGAGAAAGGGATCGATCGTGGTAGGCCATCCTCGGATCGCGCCGAGTACGTCGAGCGTGCGTGTTTCTTCTCCCGCCCGAATCAGTCGTACGCTTCGAAGCGCGCCGCTTCGTCGCCCGGACCCAACGGAGGGCACTTCTTCCGGCGCCTGCTCGACCGGAAAGCGTGCTCCAGCCGCAGCCACCTGTACGATATCGGACACCCTAGTCATCGGTGTTGCCAGGTACACACCGGGATGCTCGACTTCACCAAGGACACGCACTTGAAACGAGCGCACGTTGCGGAGCTGGACATGCACCTCGCTGCCTGGATAGAGGGGTGAGAGCAACGCGCGGATTTCCGCCGCGACATTCGTCAGAGTCCTGCCCGCGGCATGGACTACGCCAGCGGGCAAAACGGCGATATCTCCTTGTGAGCCCACCCACTCGCTCTGCCGTAGCTGCACTCTCCCATGAACGATGATCTCGAGCTCGTCTCCCGGCCCGAGTGCATAGTTTTCGCCCTCGACCACACCTTCGAGAGCTCTCGTCGGATGGGGGGCTCGATTTGCCGATGGCAGCTGATCCATGGCGCCGAGCTGGGACAGTTGGGCGCGATCGAAGGCTTGAGGGGCAGCCTCGGCCGCAAGAAGTCCCGTTGAGATGATGACGATTGCGGCGCGGAGAAGAAAAGAGGTCATGATTCGTTCGGACCGCTACTTGAGCAGGAGCAGTCGGTTCGTTGCCGTTGTGTTGCTCGCGTCGAGAGTCGCCACATACACACAGCTCGCTAGATCGGCCGCATTCCAGTTGACCGTGTAGCTGCCCGGTGACAATTCCTCATCGAACACCGAGGTTCCGTAGCTTCCCAGGGCGGAGTAGAAGATGTAGATACGTGGATCCTCGTCGAGCTCGTTCGGTGGCCGGCCGAACACACCGGTGTCTATGTCGAGTATCCCTTCCTCCGGGGAGCCGAGCGTGCTGGTTTCGAAACGGTACAACACTTCTTGCACGTCGTCGGCATCCATGTTGACGTTCCAATGGTCGTCCGCCACGAAGACGTAGCAGTGCTGCCCGACGGCCCTGCACGTCGCCGGGACTTGAATCCAGAGAGGAGGCATGACCGAGAGGTCGAACGACCAGAAGACCTTCGTGTCCCCGACAAGGTTCTTGGGTTCCGCGGAGATGATGTGCTGCGTTTCGTACTCGTCCCCTCGAGGACGGAAGACCTCGGCGGCAGCCGCGTCGTAGCGCGGCCGGAGGAGCGGGGCGCGTGGAGTGTCGGCGATGGCGGAGCCGACAGCCAGGGACACGAGCAGCGATATGCGCAAGAGGATCATGGTGATGCTCCATCCGGTTGCCGGGGGGGGGAACACGGCGGCTGGGAGCGGCGGGGCGGATTCGCGAGGCCGACGCGGAGCAGGG
>NYZA01000110.1 GCA_002686955.1 Gemmatimonadota bacterium | reverse complement strand
GTGATGTCTCGACTCCACAACGCACGCAAGGCGCTCCGCGAGGAGCTGGCCCCCTACTACTCGGAGGCGGTCTCATGAGCTGCGACGACCTCGCCCCCCTGATCAGCGGCCTCATCGACGCGGAGCTGGAGCCGGACGAAGAGGCCCGCATTCGGAAGCATCTCGAAAGGTGCGAGCGCTGCGACGAGGAGCTGCGGGCGCTCAGCGAACAGCGAGAGACGACGGCGGCCTTGCGCCTGCGCGAGCCCGATCCCGAGCTCTGGGACCGATTCCATCTCGGTGTCTATCAGCGGATCGAACGGGCGGCGGGATGGGTGCTACTCTCCGTCGGCGCGGCGGTGGCCGGGGGCACTCTCGCCTATCAGGCCATGAGCGACGTGATCGGCGACCCGAGCGTGGCGATGACGGTGCGCGTCGGCCTGCCGATCGCGGCGATCGGACTCGTGATTCTGCTGATCTCGGTCGCGAGAGAGAAACTCTTCCTCCACCGGAACGAACGCTACCGGGAGATCATTCGATGATCGTCGTCACCACCAACGAGCTTCCGGGGCGCCGGATCGAAGAGGCGCTCGGCCTCGTCAAGGGGAGCACCATTCGGGCCCGCCACCTCGGTCGCGACTTCATGGCCGGGCTCAAGGGGATCGTGGGCGGCGAGATCGAGGAGTACACCAAGATGATCGCCGAGGCGCGCGAGCAGGCGATCGATCGCATGATCGAAGACGCGCGCGTCCTCGGGGCCGACGCCGTCGTCTGCGCCCGCTTCGCGACGACCGAAGTGATGCGAAGCGCGGCGGAGGTCGTGGTCTACGGTACGGCGGTCCGGAGCCGGGAAGAGTAGAGCAAAAGTCGGCCACCCGATGCGTCTCCGCGCCCGCGCCCGCGCCCTCCGCTGGATCGCGACGACCGTCATCGCCCGCCCATGGCCTCTGGTCTCGCTGGCGACACTCCTCACGATCGCCTGCACGATCGTCAGCCTGCGCGGCCTCGCCCTCGACGCCGACTACAACAATCTGCTCCCGGGCGACAATCCGGTCGTCGCCGAGATGCGGGAGATTCTGCGCGAGCACGGGGGTGTGTCGCATCTGCTCTTCGTGATCGACGGGTCCAATGCCCCCGCGCGCGCCGCTCTGGCAGACACTCTGGCCGCCGATCTGCGTCGCCGGAGCGAACTCTTCGAGTCGGCGTCGAGCCGCCTGCCGGTCGAGTGGTTCCGCAAGCGGGCCCTTCTCTATCTCGAGCCGGAAGAGCTGGCGTCGATCGAGGGCGACATCGTGCCCCACCGAGAGGAATTGCGTCGCTTCCTACACGCCCGCGCGGCCGCCGAGCTGATCGGAGCCGGCTGCGATCTGATCGACGCTCGCTACGTCGATGGCGAGGGGGAGCTCACGAGGGAGAGCGACGAAAGAGCGACGGAGCTGCTCACCGAGCTGGTGGAGCTCGGTGCGCTGCTCGCGGATGGCGGCGCCGGCCAAGATGACGACATATTTCGCGCGGAGGTCGGCCGCCGCCTCGACCGGATCCTGATCGGCGGCCGCGAGCCGGACGTTTTGCGCGACGAACGGATCGTCTCTACCGACGGAAAAGCCCTGCTGGTATCGGCGAAGGCGGCCCGTTCGACCCTCGGCGAAGAGGGGCGCGAGTTCATCTACGACACGATGTCGGGGGCGCGCGCGGCGATCGCCCGGGCCGAAGCGGCGGTGCCGGGGCCAAGGGTTCGCGTCACCGGCCCGATCCCCCAGCAGGAGCTCGAAGAGGAGATCATCCGAGAAGACTTCAAACGCACGGGGCGCATGGCGGCGATCCTGATCACGGTCCTGCTCTGCTCTGCGCTCCGTCTCTGGATCGCGCCGCTGCTCGCGATGTTCCCGCTGCTGATGTCGCTCACCTGGACGCTGGCGGGCGTCACCCTCACCTTCGGGCGCCTCAACGTCTTCAGCGTGATGTTCGTGGCGGTCGTGCTCGGCCTCGGCATCGATTTCGGCATTCATCTGATCGTGCGCTACGGCGAGGAGCGCTCGGGCGGCAAGGGAGCGGAAGAGGGGCTTCGCGGGGCGATCGCCGCCACCGGCAGCGCCGTCACGACCGGCGCGATCTCGACGATCATGGCCTTCGGCGCCCTCATATTCTCGCGCTACCCCGCCTTCTACGAGCTGGGCTGGGTCGCTTTCGCCGGTATCGGGCTGGCGTTCGTGGCCTTCGTCACCGTGATGCCCGCACTTCTCCTGATCAAGGACCGCCTGGCCGCCCGCCGCCTCCCACGCTTCGAGACACGCGAGATGGCCCTCGATATCTTGGGGGGACTGGCCGACGCGATCGAGAGGCGCACGGGGTGGTTCGCGGTAGCGACACTGATCGCGACGGCGGCTTCGCTGGGGATCGCCGCGGGCATTCCGCTCGGCCCGGAGGACGGTTGGCTGCGGCGTGGCATCGAATTCCAGGGCGATCTGTTGCTGGCCCAGCCGAACACGCCTTCGCATCGCTTGCAGCGAGAGGTCGTCGAGCGATTCGATATGGGCGGCGAGCCCTTCTACCTCTCGGCCGCCGACTTGGACGAAGCAAGGCGGTGGGAACCAGTTTTCGAGGGGTTGGAGGAGGAGCGTGTCATCTCTCGCGTGGTGTCGCCGGCCAGGCTAATCCCCGACGGGTTGCCCAGCCGCATAGGCGCGGGACGAACGGTACGCGACACACTTTACGAGCTCTGCAACCGTCCCCTCTCTTTCTCCCCTCCCGCTGGAACGATGTCCGTGGCGCTGAACCGGCTCGCGGCGACCGTGACCGAGCTCGGCGATCTGGCCTATCTCTCCGGGCTGGAGAGCTTGCCCAGGGAATCGCCGGAGCTGGCCCGGCGGGCGCGTGGGGCCGCGGACCGCGTCGCGCCCTCGCCGGAGATCGATGGAGCGCTGCGTGAGGTCCTGGCGCAGCGTCGGGCCGAGATCTCCGGTCCCGCGCAGGGGAGGCCTTTCGGGGTGGACGACCTGCCCGACGAGCTGCGAACGCGGCTGGTCGGAGAGAGTGGTCATCTGCTCGTCTCGATCTACGGCCGCCACAATATCTATGACGACAAGGTGAATTCGGCGCTGGTGGATCGGCTACGGGTGCACTTTCCCAAGTTGGTGGGGGTTCCGGTGCTCTACGCCGATCTTCTCGGGCTCTCGCGTCGCGAAGGGGCGAGAGCGGCAAAGCTGGCGTTCGGGCTGATCTTCGTGGCGCTGCTGGCCGACCTGAGGCGGGTGGGCCGCGCCGCGATCACCATGGTGCCTCTGCTGCTCGGCATTTCGTGGACATTGGGGATCATGCGGGCACTGGGGATCGATTTCAGCTTCGCGAACGTCGTGGCGGTTCCGCTCCTGCTCGGCATCGGGATCGACGATGGCGTACATATGATGCACCGTTATCTTGAGGAGGGCAGAGGACGGATCCGCCATGTGCTCCGCCACACCGGTCGCGCGGTTCTGCTGACCTCGGCGACGACCGTGATCGGCTTCGGCGTTTTCGAATTGGCGGACCACAACGGCCTCGAATCGCTCGGAAGGGTGATGGTCATCGGCGTCACCGCCTGTTTCTTGGCGTCGGTCACCGCCCTTCCCACGCTCCTAGCGATCGGAGAGAGATGGAACGCTCCCGCAAGACGATCCGCTTCTACGTCAGCGCCCACGGCTTCGGACACGCCACCCGCGTAAGCGCGGTGCTGAGGGCTTTGGGGCGACGGGCGCCCGATCTGCGGGTCCAGATCCGCAGCGCGGCACCGGTCCGCCTCTTCCTGGCGGCGATGCCGATCCCGCTGGAGATCGCGCGCCGGGTGAACGATGTGGGGGTCGTGCAGAGCGATGGTCTGACCCTCGACGGGGGGGCGACGTTGCGGCGCTACGCGGAGTTCTCGAAGGGCAGGGAGGCGATCATCGATGCTGAGGCGGAGTCGATTCGCAGAGACCGAGTCGATCTGATATTCGGCGATATTCCGCCTCTGGCGTCGGCCGTGGGGGGACGGGCCGGCGTGCCCTCGGTGGCGATGGGAAATTTCGACTGGGAGTGGATCTACGGCGAATGGGCGGGCGAGGCTCCGGAGGCCGCGCACGTGATCGACTCGATCCGCGAGGACTATGCGGCGACCGATCTGCTTCTGCGCCTGCCCTTCCACGATGAAATGCGCGCCTTTCCGCGACAAGAGGATGTTCCGCTGGTCGGCAGGCGGGCCGCCCTCGACCGGGACGAGGCGCGGCGCAGGGCCGGCATACCGGAGAAGGTCCGGGCGGTGCTGCTCTCGTTCGGGGGGATGGGGCTCGGTGAGGCCGATCTCAGGCGGCTGGCGCGCGATCGTGACCATCACTACGTCACCGTGGGCGCGACCAAGGTGGTGGGGGGAACCCACCTGGAGGAATGGGAGCTGCAGGCGAGGGGGCTCCTCTACGAGGACCTGGTCGGGGCGGTCGATGTGGTCGTCACCAAGCCCGGCTACGGCATCGTCTCGGAGTGCGCGGTCAACCGCTGCGCGATGCTCTACACGCGGCGTGGGACGTTTCGTGAGTACCCTATCCTGGTGGAGGAGATGCAGGATTACTTCCCCGCCGAGTACGTCGACCCGGACGATTTGCGGAAGGGGGAGCTGCTGGAGCCCTTGCGAAGGCTGGCGGCTCGCCCGTGGCCCGAATCGCCGCCGCCGATCGATGGCGCGGAGGCGGTCGCGGCGAGAGTGTTGGAGATGCTCGAACGATAGATGGACCTATGCGCCCGGGTTCGCTAGATTCGGACGCGCGATGTTCATTGCTTTTCTTCCGTTGCTCATGCTCACGGCGAGGGCCGACGCTCCTCCTCCGCCCACCTTCGTGGAGATCTCGCGCAGCGCGGGCATCGATTTCCAGCACAGGCTGGGCGACGTAGCGCTCACCAACATCGTCGAATCGAGCGGCTCCGGCTGCGCTTCCTTCGACTACGATTCCGATGGCTGGATCGATCTCTATCTGGTGAACTGCAGCTATACGCCACCCTTCAACGAAGGGCCGGCGGAGAGCGGCGACATCGGCGCCACGAACCGGCTCTATCGCAACCTCGGCAATGGCAAATTCGCGGATGTAACCGCCGTGGCCGGCGTGGGCGATGACGGATACGGGATGGGTTGCGTCGCGGGTGATATCGACAACGACGGCGACTCCGATCTCTATGTTTCGAACTACGGCCGCAACACCCTTTACCGGAACAACGGGGACGGGACTTTTGCCGACATGACGGTCGCCGCGGGTGTCGGAGACACCTTGGGCGGGACGGGTTGCGCATTTCTCGACTACGATCGCGACGGTTTTCTCGATCTCTTCGTCGGCAACTATCTCGATTTCGATCCGGGCTATCGCCTGCACTACGCGGCGGATGAGTTTCCAGGGCCGCTCTCCTATTTGGGACAACGCGATCTTCTCTATCACAACAAAGGCGACGGCACCTTCGAGGAGGTCGGCGAGCGCGCAGGTGTGGCGAAGAGCGGGCGCGCCATGGGAACGATCGCGGCCGACTATGACGCGGACGGGTGGATCGATATTTTCGTCGCGAACGATGCGATGCAGAACTACCTCTATCGAAACAACGGCGACGGCACCTTCTCCGACGTCGCTTTCCAGTCGGGTGTCGCGCTTTCGGCGAACGGGGACGCCACATCGTCGATGGGGGGAGATTTCGGCGATTTCGACAACGATGGAGATTTCGATTTGCTGGTCCCCGATATGGCGTTCAACAACCTCTACGTCAATGTCGGAGGGGCGCTTTTCAAAGACGCGACCGCCGCGTGCGGATTGGCGCAGGCAAGTGGCCAGTACATCAGTTGGGGTGGGGATTTCGGCGATTTCGACAACGACGGCTTCCTCGATATCTTGCTGAGCACGGGGGACAACCATCGCCTCGACACGATGGAGCCTCTGCTCTTGCTCAATCTGGCGCGGGGCGCGAGCGGGCGCGTGTTCCGCGATCTGAGAGAGCAGTACGGGCCGTGGTTCAGGCGAAAAATGGTGTCGCGAGGGCTGAGCGTGGCCGACCACGACAACGATGGCGATCTCGATCTTCTCGTCGTCAATCTGGATCGTCCATCGCATCTGGTTCGAAACGATGGGGGGAACGCGCATCACTGGCTTGCGATCCGGCTCGAGGGCAGCGACTGCAATAGAGATGGAATCGGCGCGATCGTGACGGTCTGCGCGGGGGAGCTGAAGCGCACCGAACAGCGAATCTCAGGCGGCAGTTACCTCTCCGAGAACGATCCTCGGCTCCATTTCGGGCTCGGGACGTATTCGAGAATCGATGAGATCGTGGTTGGGTGGCCTTGCGGGGCGCGACAAAGCATCAAGGGGGTCGACGCAGACCGAGTTTTGGTTCTGAAGGAGCCGGCGCGGTGAGCGTAGCGCTGGGCCTCGCGATGGCGGCCGGGACGGTCCTTGCCTCGGCGGGGCCGATCGAGCATTCGATCGTGTTCGTCCAGGAGCCGCGGTCGGCAGAGCGACTCTATCCCGGCGTCGCGGCCGAGGGCAGCCGTATCGCCCGCCTCGATCCCGGCGGCACCGTGACGATCCTCACCGAGGGTTTCGCCTCGGCGGCCGACCCAACTGTTGCTTTCGATGGGCAATCGATCCTCTTTGCCGGGAAAGAGAGGGGCGACGATCCGTGGAATGTGTGGGAGATGAGCGCGAGCGGGATGGATCTCAGGCGTTGCACCGATGAGCTGGGCGACTGCCGAGAACCGATCTACCTTCCGCGAGCGGCGGTCGACTCGCCGAACTTCGAGGCGAGGGTGCGATGGATCGAATTCGTGAGCACCGCGCCCGCGGTGATGAACGATCTCGGAGATGAGCGCTTGCGTTCGCTCTACGCCGCCAATCTCGATCCCGTGCCGGAGCGGGGCGATGTGCTCTGGCGCACCACCTACAATTTGGGGGGAGACGGGTCGCCGAGTTTGCTCTCGGACGGCCGGGTTCTGTACTCGGCGCGGCAGCGCGGTGCTCTCGGCCTGATGACCATCAGTTGGGCGGGCGAGAATCTGAACCCCTTCTACGGCAGCCATGACGCTTTCGTGTCGCAACACTCGGCCGCGGAGCTGCCGGGTCGGCTCGTGGCATTCATCGAGTCGATCGGACCGAGGGCGGACGGAGGGGGCGATCTGGCTATGCTCTCGTTGCGCCGTCCTCTGCACAGCCGGGAGCTCGTAGCGAGAGGTCTCTACCGCACTCCGCACCCCTTCGATGACGAGAGGATGCTGGTTTCAGTGCGGCCGGAGGAGGGCGGATCGTACGGGATCGGCCTCTTCGATCCGGAGTCGCGCGAGGTCGTGCGGGAGCTCTTCGACGATCCGGAATGGAACGATGTCGATGCGATGCTTCTAGCCCCGCGAGAGCCGCCCCCCGCACGGATCCCGACGGTGGAGTTCGCCTCGGTGCTCGATGTCGGCTCACTCCGATCGGTGGGGCAGTTGCAGTGTCTCAATGTGTACGAATCGGATCGAGCACGCGCACCGGCGCAGGGTAGCGTCGCGCGGGTGCGGCTCGTGGAAGGCGTGCCCCGTGACCTGGAGGAAGGGGTGGTCGCGGCGAGCGGCGGGGCCGATCCCGACACGACCTGGCCGCCCCCGGCGGTGGAGACGCGACCCCTCGGCGAGGCGCCGGTCGAAGAGGACGGCTCTTTCTACCTCAACGTCGCCGGAGATCGGCCTTTCTACCTGGAGCTGCTCGACGCGCGGGGGAAGGCGGTGAAGACGATGCGCGCATGGTCCTGGGTGCGATCCGGCGACCAGCGCGGATGCATCGGCTGCCACGAGGACAAGGAGCTCGCGCCGGAGAATCGGGCGACGCAGGCCTTGATTCGAGCGCAGCCCGCGATGCCTCCGGCCGATCGCTACGGCGCATCGGTCCTACCCGGAGAGGAGCGATGAGCCCAATGCTCGGTCTGGCGCTCGCCGCCCTCTGGATCGCAACGACGGCCCGCGGAGCGGTCGGCGAGCGCTTCGACGAAAGACCGGTGAGCGACCGCTACGAGCGCTACAGAGGGCCGGCGGATGAGCTCTACAAGTCGCCGGTGCAGCTGCTGCTCTCCCCCGATGGAGGGCGGCTCTACGTCGCCTGCGAGGGAACCGGTGAAGTGTTGCTCATCGATACGGCGACGACGGCGGTCGTGGGCCACGGAGGGGTCGAACGCCTGCCCTTCGGGCTCGCTCTCAGCCCCGACGAGAAGAGCCTGCTGGTCGGGAGTCGTTGGGAGAACACCGTCTCGGAGCTCGATCCGGCGTCACTGGAGTCGCGCCGCGGCGTGCGGGTTGGTGACGATCCCCATGGCATCTCGTTCGACTCCACCGGAGAGCGTTTCTTCGTAGCCAACCTGAGCACGAACGATATTTCGGTGGTCGACATGGCCGAGTTCCGTGAGACCAGGCGGCTACCGGCGGGCGCGGGTCCCTTCGACATCGCCGCGACGGAAGAACGCCGAACACTCTATGTCTCAAGCCAATACTCCGAGCCGGTCCCCTTCCGAACGCCGCCGATTCTGGAGCTGACGGTCGTCGATGCGGACGCTGGACTAATCTGGGAGCGCAGGCGACTCCGATCGACGGTGATCGGGCAAGGTCTGGCTGTCTCGCCAGATGGCCGCTTCGTCGTCACCGCTCTGGAGATTCCGAAGAACTTGATCCCGGAGACTCAGCTCGCGCAGGGCTGGATGGTGACCTTCGGAATCGCGCTGACCGAAACCCGCCCGGGCGGCCGCAGTGCCTTTCTTCTGATCGACGAGCCGAATCTCTATTTCGCCGATCCGTACGGCGTCGACTTCACTCCCGATGGTCGCCTCCTCTTCATCTCGTCGAGCGGCGCCGATGTCGTCACGGTCATCGATGTGGCGAGCGCCTACGAACGATTGGAGGTTCGGGGCGGAGAGATTGGACTCGACGATCAGGAGATCAGCCGTCTGGCGCGCCACCTCGGCGCGAGCGATTCGTACGTTCTGGCGCGCGTCCCGACCGGCCGCAACCCGAAGGGGCTGAGGGTTTCACCCGATGGTCGTTTCGTCTATGTCGCCAATCGCCTCTCCGACGATATCACCATCATCGATACAAACAGCCTGGAAGCGATCGGCTCGATCGATCTGGGAGGCCCGGATACTACGACGGTCCTGCGTCACGGGGCCGTGCTCTTCAATCACGCGAGCATAAGCTTCCAGAAACAACTCAGCTGCAATACCTGTCATCCCGAGGAGCACCTGGACGGCCTCTCGTACGATATCGCGGTCGACGGCGGCATGGGGCGGAACCTCGTCGACAATCGCTCGTTGCGCGGCATCTCCGAGACCGCTCCCTTCAAGTGGACCGGCAAGAACCCGACGCTGGAGCGACAGGAGGGGCCCCGCGCGGCCCAGCTCTTCTTTCGGACCCATGGCTTCGTCCGAGATGAGAATACGGCGATTGTTCGCTTCATCGAATCGATTCCGTTGCGGCCGAATCGCTACCGAGAGACGGGCGCGGCTTTGACCGAATTCCAGCTACTCGGAAAAGAGATGTTCGAGCGGGAGTACGACAATTTCGGTCGCTACATTCCCACCGCGAATCGATGCATCGGTTGTCACAAGCCTCCCTACGGTACCGATCGAAAGCGCCACGATATCGGATCGAAGGCCACACACGACAGAGACGGCGTCTTCGACACTCCACATTTGAGCAACGTCCACCAGAAGGCACCCTATCTGCACGACGGCCGCTGCTACAGCCTGGAGGAGCTCTGGACCCGCTTCAACCCGGACGACACGCATGGAGTCACGAACGACATGACCAAGGATCAGTTGAACGCGCTGATCGAGTACATCAAGAGCTTCTGATGGTCAAGGCGCTGCCGGTGATCGCGTTACTGGCCGTGGCGGTCTCTTCGGCGGCGATCGGGCAGCTGTACGAAGATCGCCTCGAGCCGGACGAGCTCGACATCGGCGATATCGAGAAGCTCGCGACACCGGCGGCTCGTTACTTGGGCAATGACGCGTGTGCTCAATGCCATCCGGGGACGTACGAGACATGGTTGGGCACCAAGCACGCTCGGGCATTTGTATCGCTCCGCTCCGCCGCGGCGATCTCCATGGGCGAAGAGGTGGGTATCACCGGCGACGAGCCGGCCAAGAGCGGCAAATGTCTGTCGTGCCATGCGACAGGGCACGATGTGCCGGCCGGCTACAGAGATGCCGACTTTCGCATGGCTGAGGGCGTCGTGTGTGAAGCTTGTCACGGTCCCGGCGGCACGCATGCGTCGGCGGCCGCTCTGGCGCTCGTTTCGCGCGCCGGGTTGGCGAGTCCGCCGCGCGCGCTGGTCGCTATGGTGGCCGGGTTGTGGGCGCACTACGGAATAGCGATGCCAAAGCGCGAGCAGTGCATCTCCTGCCACAAGCAAAAGCCTTCGCACGAACCCGCACTCCCATTCGATGTAGAAACGGCATGGCCAATGATCGAGCACTCGGAGCGCGAAAACGAAGAAGGAGAGGAGTGAGCATGATTTCGGTCTGGATCGTAGCGGCCGCCCTGGCCGCGACACCGCCGGTCTATCACCTATGGGAGTCTTTCCACACGACGGATGGCCTGCCTTCCGAGAAGGCGTTCTGTGTCGCGGTCGATCGAGATCGAGTTTGGGTGGGCACCGATCGGGGCCTGGCTTGCCGTGAGGAAGGAGTGTGGCGGACTTACCGCGAAGCGGAGGGGCTAGCGCACAATGCCGTTCTCTCCGTCGCGGTGGACCCAGCGACACGAGAGCTCTGGGCCGGCACCATGGGGGGACTGTCGCGGCTTTCGGCGGGGCGTTTCACGACTTTCACTCAGTTCGACAGCGGACTCCCGAACGACGTCGTTTTCGGCGTGGCGATCGAAAACCAAAACGTCTGGGTCGCCACCACTGTCGGCCAGGGTCGCTATATGGTCCGAGAGGGCCGGTGGCAAGTGTACACACCGGAAAATAGTCCTCAGCACGAACCCTGGGGCTACGCGGTCGACTATGCGGATGGGAAGGTCTGGGCGGCGCTCTGGGGTGGAGGGGTGCTCGAGTTCGATCCGGCCACGGAGAAATGGAAGGACCATATCGATCCCGATCGCGAGATGGAGATCGACCTCTTCCGGGACGACGGCTTGATCCACATGATCACGACCGCCGTGAGCTATCGAGCGGGCATACTCTGGGCAGCCACCTACTTCGGGCTCTCCAGCTACGACGGCTATCGCTGGCGCGGCTATATGGATCACGACACGGGGCTTGCCAGCAACTTCATCAACTCCGTGAAGGCGAAGGGGCGCCAGGCTTGGCTCTGCACCGACAAGGGGCTCAGCGTCGTCGACTACGGCTCGAATCGGTGGGTGACATACGCTCCGAGGGACGATCCATCCAACTACATGGGACCCTGGGTCGCCCGAAACTACAGCGAGGGGGAACTACTCAATACGGTCGCCCTCGAGGCGGGATTGGCCAACAACTTCGTTCTGGGTGTCGATTTTCATGGAGAAGACGTGTGGGTGGCGACGGCGAAAGGTGTGAGCCGCGGCAGATTGGGAGGCGCGAAGAGCCGGAAGGGAATCTCGCCATGATCAGCCGAACGATGGTGGTCGCACTCTGCGCCCTTTCACCCTCCGCGATGAGCGACGATTCGTTGGCGGTCTACGGCAACACGCCCGAAGAGCTGCGACCCTTCGGGCGCTTCTTGACGGCGCCTTACAAGCAGTTCTTCGTCGAGCCACTCGAATTCACCGGACCGGGGCGGGAGAAGCCGGAGCCGAAAGTGGAGACGGTGCGCATCGGGGTACTCGCGCCGCTGGAGGGTTCACACGAGACCTATATCGGACGCGACATGCTGGCCGGCGTGGAGCTGGCGATCGACGAGAGGAACAAAAGCGGCGGGTTTCGGGGAACACCTTTCGAGCTAGTCGTGCGCAACGATACCGGCCTCTGGGGAGCCTCCGCGAACGAGATCGTCGCCTTCTCGTACGAAGACAGTGTGTGGGCGGTGATCGGCACGGTCGACGGGGCCAACACACATATCGCGATTCGCGTAGCGCTGAAGACCGAGCTCCCGGTCATGAATGTCGCCGATACCGATCCGACTTTGGTCGAGACGAAGATCCCGTGGATCTTCCGGAACATCGCCGACGATCGCCAGATGGCCTACACGATCGCGTTCCATCTCTACAAGGAACGGAGTTTCGAGCGCGTCGCCATCCTGAGAGCCGACAATCGCTATGGGCGATTCGGTGTGGGGGAGTTCCGCGGCGGCTCGGTTCGACTCGGCCATCCGCCGCCCATCGAGATCAACTACGAGGTGGCTCATCGCAATCTGAATCCTGAGTTCGCCCTCCAGATCGAGCGTCTGCGGCGAGTCGACCCCGACGCCGTGGTCCTGTGGGCCGACGCCGAGGCGGCGGGGCATCTCGTGCGCCGCATTCGAGGCGCGGGATTGACGATGCCGGTCTTCGCATGCGATCGCGTCCTCCACGGCTCTTTCGTCGAGATCGCGGGCGACGCCGCCGAGGGGGTCGTGGCCGTGGTGCCGTACGACCCTTCGTCGCCATCCCGGCTCCACGAGGGGTTCAGAGATTCGTATCGCAAGCTCCACAGCGATGAGCCATCGGTCCATGCCGCCCACTCGTACGACGGCACGATGATGGTGCTCGCGGCGATCGACAAAGCCGGACTCAATCGATACAGAATTCGAGACGCACTTGCTGAGATCGATCAGTTCGAGGGCGTGACCGGCAAGATCGAGATGGACCGAGTCCATTCCGATCGCGGCAGGGTAACGATGGCGACCATGCGGGGCGGCCGGTGGGTGTACAACGAGCCGAAGGTGTTGAGAGCGTTTTGATCTCCGGGCCGCTCTTCTTGTCCGTGTTGATGGCCATTAACGTGCCGGCGAGTGGGCAGCCCTATCGCGATTTATCGCTGAGCGACACTAGGTTTCTGGGACCGAGCGATAGCGACGTCGCTCCAGATGGACACGAGACGATTCGGATCGGTGTGCTCGGCCCCGCACGGAGTGCGGCGGGGGACCGGCTCCAGGCGGCCGTGGAGATCGCAATCGAGGAGGCCAACCGGCGAGGAGGCTGCAAGGGACGCCCATACGAAATGGTGTTTCGATCGGACGACGGTCTATGGGGAACAGGGGCGAAACAACTGGCGGCACTCGCCCTGGAAGACAGCGTCAGCGCCATCGTCGGTGGCCTGAATGGGGGTGACGCACATGTCGCAGAGCTCGCAACGGCGAAACTGTGGGTTCCATTGATCACTCCGACAGCCTCCGATATGACGATCGACTACGCGAACGTGCCCTGGGTCTTCCGCATCTTTCCCCGAGACGATCTGCAGGCCCGCTCGCTGATCGATTACGGCGGCGAGCGAGGGTTGCGGCGCCTGCTCGTGCTGATCGAGGGAAACCGGGAGGGGCGAACCGGGAGGCGCAGACTCGAGCAGGCGGCCGATCGGGCCGGATTCGGGCTCTGGGGCATCGAGGAGTACGAGGCGCATGAAATGTACGAGACGAAGAGTGCAGCGGTTCGAGATGCCGATGCTCTACTGATCTGGGGAGAACCGACGGGCGCCCTCGAGCTGATTCGCTCCGCCCGCGCGGACAGCTTCGACGGTCCCGTGCTCCTCGCGGCGAACACACTGGGGCCGGAGCTGATCTCGGCTCGTGAGAGTTTGGGCGAGCTGATCGTGGCGGCACCGTACGATCTGGGACGCCGGTGGCCGACGGAGCTCGAGCGCGCCTTTCGCTCCCGTACAGGGTCTCCTCCCGATCCTGTCGGGATCTTCACGTACGACGCCACCCGCATGATCATCGAGGCGATCGATTCCGCCGGACCGAGCCGCACGGCCATCCGCTCCGCGCTGGCGGAGGGTGTCCACAGCGGACTCGCCGGCACATACCGATTCGATGGCTTGGGCGGAGCCTCGATGGCGCCGGTTCTCTGTACGCACCGAAAGGGGCGATGGAGCCGGATACCCACCTCAAAAGTCCGCTGACTCCCGCCCTTCCCCGCTGTAGAGTGTCTTCGGGAGCACTGTTCAATGGTCAGATCTCCATGGCTCCGATCCACCCAGCGACCCGTCACCGCGCGCCAGGCGCGTTGCTGGCCCTCCTCATGCTCTGGGCCGGCATCGGGGGATCCCTTCACTACAGCGTCGTCCCGCACACACGATGCGCCGATCACGGTGAGATCGTCCACGGCGAGGAGGCGGCGCCCCACGCGCCCCGAATCGCGGGCCTGGGCATCCTCCCCGATGAGCCGCGGGAAAGCGACCACGAGCACGAGCATTGCGTCTTTACGCAGGCGGAACGAGCCCGAATCGCCCGCGCGCTCGCCGAGCAGAGGGCTGCTCATCCATCGGCACTCGCGCCATGTGCGGACACGCACACGCGGCAGTTCAACACCCTCGCCCTTTTCCGCCTGGCGCCCAAGCACTCTCCTCCGGTCTGAAAGCAATCTCCGTATTCGGGTGATCGGGTACTCCCCGTCCCCATGATGAGCGGAGCTCCGACCGCGCGCCGATAGAGCGCGCGAACGTCGAGCTCTCGCCGCTCAGGAACCGATCGCCGTCCCCGCTTCGCTCCGCCCGGGGCATGTGGGAACGACTGGAGAAGAGATGATCTGCCATCCGCACCTACTGGCATTGCTCTGCGCGACAGGCCAGGCAAGCGGCGCCCCCAGCGCCACCGCCACCGGAATCTCGCGCGCCCTCAATCCCGCCATCAGCGTCAACGCGCTCTTCCTCGGCCGCGCGTCGAACATCGCCCCCGACGAAGTCGGGCAAGAAGAGGAGGGCGACGATGCGCACGAGCACGACGCCCACGACCATGCCGGACCGACTCGCGGGCTCAGCCTGCAAGAGGCCGAGATCCGCATGACCAGCGCGATCGACCCGTACGCCCGCGCCGACATTGTGCTCGCGTATTCTCCTGGCGAGGGTCTCGCGCTCGAGGAGGGCCACGCCACCTTCGATGCCCTACCCGGTGATATGCGAGCACGGGTTGGCGTGCTGAAGCCGGCCTTCGGCAAACATGCACCGCAGCACGTCCACAACTTCCTCTTCGCCGACGCTCCGTGGATCATCGAGCGCAGCGTTGGCGCCGATGTGCACGGCGACGCTGGCCTGGAGTTGAGTTGGCTTGCGCCCCTGCCCCATTTCGCGGAGCTGACGGCACAAGTGACCAACGGCAGCGAGGGCACCCTCTTCCATTCCCCCGACGATGAAGATCTCGCCTACCTTGGGCGGCTGCGAAATCTCTGGGATCTCGGCGAGAACGGCACCCTCGAGCTCTCCGGCTCGAACCTCTCCGGTCGGAACGAGCACCTCGGATGGACCCATCTCACAGGGGTAGATCTGACCCTGCAATGGGCTCCCACTCGGAGCGTCAATCGCAAGAAGCTGATTTGGCAGAGTGAGCTGATCCGCCTCTCTCGACAAGACACACCCGCAGCCGATCCCCGGGTCGACCTGAGCGCCTACAGCGCCCTCTCCTGGAAGCTCTCACGCCGATTCTGGCTCCAGTGCCGTCTCGACCTGATCGGGCTTCCCTCCTCGGACGACGGCGAGTTGCGGAGTGCCGGCGCGATGCAGATCGCTTTCGTGCCGAGCGAGTTCCAGTCGATTCGCCTGTTCTACGGCCACCGGCCGGCGGAGGGGCATGAAGAATCGACCGAGGCAAGCCACGAAGTACGTCTTCAGTACTCGATCACAATCGGTTCCCATCCCGCGCATTCCTACCGCTGAGAGAACCGAAGGGAGAGACAGAATGAGCTCACCAACGAAAACCGCGCGTGCACTGGCCTCGATTGTCGTAACAATTGCGGCCTGCTCGACAAGCAATGGTACCGCCTTCTGCGCCCACCTCGATCTCGTGGCAACCACCCAAGACGTGGCATCGATCGCCCGCGCCGTCGGCGGAGAGCGCGTCGAAGTGTACGCGATCGCCAAAGGCTACCAGGACCCCCACTACGTGGCCGCCAAGCCCTCGTACATGGTGCGCGCGAACCGCGCCGATCTGGTCGCCTACAACGGACTCCAGCTTGAGATCGGTTGGCTTCCCCTCTTGCTTCGAGGAGCCCGGAACTCGCAAATCATGCCGGGCGCGAAGGGCGATGTCGACATTTCCGATGGGATCCGAGTCCTAGAGGTCCCAACCGCCGAAGCGACGCGCGCAGCCGGTGATGTGCACCCCGAGGGCAATCCCCACTACTCTCTTGATCCTCGAAATGGCGCCATCATGGCACGCACTTTCGCCGCGCGCTTGTCACTCCTCGACCCCGATGGTGCGATTGAGTATCGCCGAAACCTCGACGGCTTCGAGACCGATCTCGCGACACGCGTCGCGACCTGGGAGCAACGATTGGCGAAGATCCGGGGCCGCTCCGTGGTCTGCTATCACCAGCAATGGGAGTATCTGCTCGATTGGCTCGACCTGAAACGGATCGGCCTCATTGAAGAGAAGCCGGGCATCCCGCCGGCGCCGCGCCACCTCGCGGAGTTGGTCGACAAGATGAAGCAAGAGGGCGCGGGGCTCGTCATCCACTCCGATTTCGTCGATCCGAAGGCGGCACAGGCGGTGGCGAGGAGAGCGGGCGTGCCGGTTCTCGAGCTGCCTGCGTCGGTCGAGTCGCGCGATCGGATCAAGACCTACTTCGACCTCTTCGAGCATATCGTCGCCGCGCTCGAAAAGGTCGAATGGAGAGAG
>NYZA01000109.1 GCA_002686955.1 Gemmatimonadota bacterium | reverse complement strand
CGTCTTCGTTCCGATCTCTGCGTCGCTAAGTCCTTGAAAGGCAACCAGCCTTCCCGCGGACCCAGCTCCTTGATCTCGAAACGAGCGCGAACACTGGGCTCGAAAGCCTATGCGCAACAGGCTCCTAGCCCGCATATCTCACCAACTTTCTGCTGTGGCGACGGAAGTTGGTGAGATATACGGGCTCTAGCGCTCGACCTTGCGAGGGGTCGAGAGCGCCAGTCGCCGGTCGATTCCCGCATAGGCGGGCCCATAGGGCTCTCGGTATACGAATCGGCCGGCACCGCGCTCCGCGCGTACATCCCCGTCTGCCCAAATATGTCGGCCGCGGCTCAGAGAGTGAACCGCAACGCCCTTGACGGTCGTCCCTTCGAACACGTTGAAGTCGTTTTCCTGATACTGAGACTGGGCGGAGATTGTCTTGCTCTTTTCCGGGTCGAAGACGACCAAGTCGGCATCGGATCCGACGCGAATCGCGCCCTTCTGCGGGTGCATGTTGAAGATTCGCGCCGCGCTCGTAGATGTCGCTGCGACGAACTCATTCGGTGTGATCCGCCCAGTATTGACGCCGAGCTCCCAGGCGATGCTCATGCGATCTTCGATTCCGCCGCATCCGTTTGGGATCTTCGTAAAGTCCTCGAGTCCCATCCGCTTTTGCTCAACGGTGAATGTGCAGTGATCGGTACCGATCGTCTGCAGATTTCCTGATTGAAGCGCCCTCCACAGAGCCTCGGGATGCCCCTTCGGCTTGAAGCAGGGGCTCATGACATGGCTCGCGGCGAAATCCCAGTCTTCGTTGTAGTAGACGGAGTCGTCGACGGCGAGGAACCCCGCCAAGGTCTCTCCGAAGACGCGCTGCCCGGCCAAACGTGCTCGTGTGACCGCCTGCGCCGCTTGCTCCGCCCCGATGTGGACGATATAGAGAGGCACCCCTAGAACACCCGCGAGTGAGATCGCGCGCGCCGCTGCCTCCCCCTCCACCTCCGCGGGTCGGGATTGGGGATGCCCCTCCGGCCCGGTGATGCCACGCCGGAGCATCTCCTGCTGCAGATGGAAAACGAGCTCTCCGTGCTCAGCATGAACGGCCGCAATTGCCCCGATCTCTCGGCAGCGAGAAAAGCCGGCCACCAACTCCTCGTCGCTCACCATGATGGCGTTCTTGTAGGCCATAAAGAACTTGTAGCTGTTGATTCCCCGCTCAGCGGTAACGACACCCATCTCCTCGGAGACGGCCTCGCTCCAACCCGTAATCGCGACATGAAAACCGAAATCGGTCGCCGAGATCGAGGCGCGCTCTTGCCAAGTATCCACGGCATCAAGCAGGGAGCCGCCTTTGTCGGGGATGACGAAATCGACGATCATTGTCGTGCCGCCGGTGACCCCGGCCACGGTGCCGGTGAAGAAGTCGTCTACGACGCGCGTGCCCATGAAGGGAAGCTGCATGTGCGTATGCGGATCGATGCCGCCGGGCATGACATAGCAGCCGCTCGCATCGATCACCTCAGTGCCGGTGGGCACCTCGACGTCCGGCCCGAGGGCCTGAATAGTTCCCCCGTCGCAGTAGACATCCGCTCGTGTGGTGAGATCGGCGGTGAGGACGGTTCCACCTCGAATGACGATGCCCATGTATTTCTCTCCTGTGGTGGGGCGGCTACTCTTCCGCGCCATCGGCACGACGGCGCGACTTGGTTTCGGAGCGACGTCGCTTCTCGTCTAGTCTACGCCGTTTCGCTCCCGCGGGCACCCGGGTAGGCCTGCGCTTCCTAGGGCGGTGGTTGCGCTCCTGCAAGCGCTCGATCAACCGCGCGTAGGCTACGTCGAGATTGCGAATCTGAGAGCGCCGCTCAGTCGCCGAAACGACGACTCCCGACGGGGGGTGACGCAATCGCACGCCGGTCTCACGTTTGTTCCGATGCTGTCCGCCGGGGCCGGTGGCCTTGAGAAGCTCCACCTTGCATTCTCGTTCGAGGGTCTCTCGATCGGTCGCAAAGGGCGGATCTTCGTCGCTCATATCCTCTACCGCTACCGGGTGGCCGCCACCGCTCTCTTTTTCGCCGTGGTCGTCTTCGGCTTGCTCGCGCTCGACGCTTTCTTGACCACCTGCTCCCGCAACACCAACGGGAGGGCATCTTCCAGGCTCGTGACGAAGTGAAGATCGAGGTCTGCCCTCACATCTTCCGGAACCTCGTCGAGATCACGTCGGTTCTTCTCCGGCAGGATCACTCTTTTTGTTCCCCCTCGGTGGGCGGCCAGTAGCTTTTCCTTGATGCCGCCAACAGGGAGAACGACGCCTCGCAACGTTATCTCACCGGTCATCGCCGTATCGTGCCGAATCGAGCGTTGCGTTACGAGAGACATTAGTGACGAGAAAATCGCTACACCGGCCGACGGCCCATCTTTCGGAATCGCTCCCGCGGGCACATGAACGTGCACATCCATCTTCTCGTGCAGATCGGAAGGGACACCCAGATCATCGGCCCCGCTCCGAATGTAAGAGAGCGCGGCACCGGCGGATTCCTTCATCACCTCCCCCAGCCTGCCTGAGAGTATCAGCTTTCCAGTGCCGGGCATCCACGTGCTCTCGATGAAGAGCAGGTCTCCTCCCGTGGGGGTCCAAGCCAAACCTGTCGCGATTCCGGGGCGTTCGAATCTCTCGGAGAGCTCCGGATAATAGCGTGGCTGCCCCAGGTATGTAGCAAGATCATCTTCTTCGATTGTCTCGTGTTCTGTCGTGCCCTCGGCTATTCCTCTGGCGACACCGCGACAGACCGCACCGATCCTGCGCTCGAGGTTTCGAACCCCGGCCTCTCGGGTATGATTCTCGATGATGGCTCGAAGCGCGGTGTCGGCGAACTCGATCTGGCCTTTGGAGAGCCCGTTCTCATCGATCTGTTTGCGCACCAGGAACTGCTGAGCGATCTTCATTTTGTCGATGAGTGTATAGCCCGGAACCTCGATGATCTCCATGCGATCCCGCAGCGCCAGCGGAACAGTATCGAGCACATTCGCGGTCGCGATGAAGAGCACCTTGGAGAGGTCGAAGGGCTGGTCGAGATAGTGATCAGTGAAAGAGTGGTTCTGCTCTGGATCGAGCACTTCCAAGAGAGCCGATGAGGGGTCACCTCGAAAATCTGACCCCAGTTTGTCGATCTCATCGAGCATGAACACGGGATTTGCTGTCTCGGTTCGCTTTATGCCCTGGATGATCCTGCCGGGCATGGCGCCAATATAGGTTCGGCGATGCCCTCGAATCTCAGCTTCGTCGCGCAACCCTCCGAGTGACATTCTAAAAAACTTCCGCTTCAGAGCACTGGCGATCGATCTGCCCAGCGACGTTTTTCCAACTCCGGGAGGACCGACGAAGCAGAGGATTGGACCGCGCATGTCTTTCTTGAGTTTCCGAACCGCCAAGAACTCGAGAATGCGCTTCTTCACCTTTTCTAGACCGTGGTGATCACCATCGAGGATCTCGTGTGCCAGGGCGATATCGAGACGGTCGCGCGAGTGCTTCTTCCACGGCAAATCCAGCATCACATCAAGATAAGTTCTTGAAACCGTGTACTCAGGTGATCCGGGGTGAATCCTCCCTAACCGGTCCAACTCCTTGTTGACCGCCTTTTTGACGTCAGCGGGCATCTTGCTTTTTCGGATGCGCGCGCGCAGCTCCTTGTTCTCGTCCGAGGCGTCTTCCCCGTCGCCCAGCTCTCTCTGAATCGCCTTCATCTGCTCGCGCAGAAAGTAGTCCCTCTGCGATTTCGAGATCTCACCCTGTACTTCGTTTTGGATGCGGCTCCCGATTTCGAGCTTTTGCAGCTCCTTGGCCGCCACGGCCATCGCTTTCTGGAGCCGTTCTTCCACATTGGAGGTTTCGAGGATCTCCTGCTTGACCTTGAGCGGCACATTCAGCACCGATACTATCGCATCGGCCATATGACCCGGTTTCGAGACCGACGAGATCATGGCCTGATGTTCAGGCGTCAAATATGGCGCGAGATCGGAGATCTGCTCCAACATCGACCGCAGGTTGCCGATGATCGCTTCGGTCTCGATCGATTCCTCGATGTCGTCGTAATGGGTCTCGAGCACGCCGATCGTGTAGGGGTCGAGTTGCGTCAGCTCGAGAAGATTGGCCCGTGCCATTCCCTGCACAATGATGTTGCGCGTGCCGTCCGGCATCTCGAATACCTTCAGGATGTGCGCCACCGTCCCCCACCGGAACAGATCGGATGCCCCGGGTCGATCGATCTTCGCGTCGTTTTGCGAGACGATCATTAACCGCCGGCGAGCATCCATGGCCGCCTCGACGGCCCGCACGGACCGCTCTCGCCCAACTGCCAAGGGGATGACCTGCTGTGGAAAGAGGATCGTGTTTCGAAGCGGCACGACCGGAAGCTCGAGGCGGCGGCTGGCCGGGCGCTCCTCTTCGGTTTCATCGAGATCATCACGATCGATCTCTACCTCGACACCGCCCAGCGCATCGTCCGATAGGCGACCCGCCCCCTCATCGAGCACTGGCTCGCCGGGTTCGTCCGACTGCTCCGCGGCCTTCGCGGGTTTGGTGGTGTGCCCCCTGTGCGTCAGGCGAGATAGATCGGTGGTAGTGAACGCTCCCCGGGCGGGAGATCGGCCGCCCCGCTCGATCTCTCTGAGAATCAACCGCTGAGCGAGAATCGCCTCGCCCAGCGCATCCGCCAGAGCTTCCGCGAGCTCACCTTCGAAATCGAAGTCGTCGGTCGCTTTCTTGCCGGAGTCCGCCATGGTCCATTTCTGGTTGATCGTTGCCGGCGGCCCACGGGGTGCCGGTGGAAAGGGTGTGATCGAGCCTTGGCTTAGATCGCAAGGACCGTGCCCACAATGGGCACCGGCCCTCCATGCGGATCCAAAGACTCAGAAGAACTTGGAATACAAGTATGCCACGGCCCAAACCCTGACGGGCGTCGCGCGCGTTGGCGTCCCACCGGACGATGACGCGGAGCGGATGCGTGACATGAACGGCGGTCGTCGCATGCCAATCTGTCAGTCGACCGTCAAAGCCTTTGGGTTCGCCTGGATCGCGCAGTACCATTGCCCGGATCGGTCGCAGATTCCACCCAGGAAGACCCCCGGCGCAAGGCGCCGTTCGACAGTCCACCCCAAGGAACCCTGATGCCCCTGCTAGGTCGGCGCCGAGCGAACTGGACTCCGGGACTGCTCGCCCTTTCGTTGCTACTCAACGTCTACTTCATCGTCGCGGGACTGCGGCGCACTACGGAACCCGCGGCGGTGCTCCCGGCGATGACGCCCCCGCCCGCGCCAGGAAACCCGTCGATCGCTCCGTCGGAAGAACCCCAAGCCCCGATCGAGCTTGCGCCGATCGACAACGACGACCCCAGGATTTTCTCGGGGCGTCTGGACGGCTCCATCGCCGCGACCTTGGGTTCACGTCTGCCGGCCGCCGAAGCCCAGCTGACCGCGGCGCATTTGGCACGATCGCTGGCATGGCAGATCGACCTGCGTGGTGACCCAAGGCCGGGAGACCCTTTCCGCGTCGTATATAGATATGGTGAAGGCGTCCATCGCACTCCCACCCAGGGTCCGGGCGACCCGATCGAAATCCTGTCCTACGAGTACCGGAGCTTGCGACACGCATCAACCTTTCGCGGGTACAGATTCCAAGCGAGCGGCGATCGCTGGGCGGGTATTTGGGATGAAAACGGCGTCGAAGTGGCCGAGCGACTGAAGCGATCCCCGATCGACGATTACGAAGCAATCACAGCTCGACTAAGAGACGGCAGAGGACACAAGGGCATCGACTTCAAGGTTCCAGTCGGCACGCCGGTTCGCGCCCCTATGGCCGCCAAAGTGTTGCGCAAAAACTGGAACGTGCGCTCCAATGGGTATTGCATCGATCTGATGTTCGAGGATTCCGGTCTACATGGGCTCTTCTTGCACCTCTCAAACGTATACGACGATGTCGTGACACCGGGACGTAGAATCGAAGCCGGAACGGTTATCGCGCTTTCCGGCAACACCGGAAGAACGACCAATCCACACCTCCACTACGCCCTTCGCCGCGGCAAAGAAAGCTACCTCGATCCATTTCGCCAAAACGAAACGATGCGACGAAGGATCTCAGCTCCAAACATGCCCGCCTTCGACGCAAGAAGGGCCGAGCTCGACGACTTGATGGCATCGACATCAGAGGGGTGACGGCGATTCATGGTGATTGCGCGCTACGTCCTACGAGAGCAGATCGGTCCATTTTTCTTCTCTCTCGTGGCACTCACAGTGGTTCTCCTGCTCAACCAACTCCTCAAATTAATGCGCTATATCGTCGACAAAGATCTCGAGCCCTCGGTGGTGGGGGAGCTCTTTCTGCTCTCGCTCCCTTTCATTATCGTGCTTACCATTCCGATGGCCGTTCTCCTATCCTCCGTTCTCGCCTTCGGCCGATTCACTCAAGATCTAGAGCTGACGGCCATGAAGGCCGCCGGAATGCCGCTCCATCGCATCATGTGGCCCACGGTTGTGGTCGCGTCGTTGCTTTGCGCCGGCCTGATTCTCTTTCAAGACCGCGTGCTTCCAGACACCAACCACAGAATCCGAAATCTGACCGCGGATATCGCGCGCAAGAAGCCAACTCTAATCGTCGAAGCAGGTGTTGTTTCGGAGATCGACAAGAACACGCGGCTTAGAGTAGAGGCGGTCGATCATCGTACTGGAGAGCTCCAAGATGTGAGGATCTTGGATCTGCGCACCGACGCTCCTCCCATCAATATCGTAGCTCCCAGAGGCAGAATGGTGGAAGATGGGGCAGGTGGAATCATATTGGATCTCTTCGATGGCGAAATCATCGAAGCGAGTGCAGATGACAAGACCGAGCTTCGACGCACGCATTTCAAAGCAAACGCTTTTCGTTTTCAGGCCGAGACCGAACTACAGAGGACCGACTCTGACTTCAGGGGCGATAGAGAGCTCTCAATCGGGGAACTGCAGAACCGCGTTCGCGACAGCAGATTGGTGATCCAGGAGAAGCTGGACGCCGTTCGGGTCGATCGAAGCGATGCGGAATGGCCTCCAACGCGTACCGAATCTCGGCGATGGGAACGTGCGGGAAAGATCGCGGCCAGCAAGGCGCGTGAGGTGAACCGCTACAGAGTAGAGATTCACAAGAAGTACGCCATAGCCGTTGCGTGCATCTCATTCGTTATGATCGGTGTTCCACTGGGGGCGATTCCCAAGAGAGGCGGCAACGCCCTAGGTGTAATCATATGTCTCTTCCTCTTCATCGCTCACTATGTCTGTCTCGTGGGTGGAGAGCGCATCGCCGACCGCGGGATCGTCACTCCGGAGATCGCCATGTGGTTCCCCGACGTGCTCGTTACTCTGGCTGGAGCTTGGTTGATATACATGAACGGTCACGAGACGCTATTTCTGCGGCTGGACTGGATCGAGGGGGCAAGACGGTGGCTGCTGCCCAAATCGATCCCTAGGATGTACACGTGATTCTCGACCGGTACGTGGCCGGCCGTTTCTTATTGGTGCTCGGAGCGGTATTGGCCACTTCTTTGTCGGTCTTCGTTCTTGTCGACCTTTTCGACAACATCGACACCTTCATCGACAAAGAAGCAACGGCAAACGAGATCGTTCGTTTCTACTGGTTTCAGATCCCATACATAATTCAGCTGATCCTGCCCATCTCCGCTTTGATCGCTTGTTTTTTCGGCATCGGAGGATTGGCGGCTCACGGCGAGATCGACGCCATGCGAGCGGCCGGGCTGTCGCTTTCGAGAATTCTGTCTCCTGTCTTCGTCTGCGGTGTGATCATTAGCGCGTTTGCCACATATCTGGCAACATCGATGATTCCAGAGTCGGAGCGTACGGCCAAGGACATCGAAATGGTTGAGATTAAGGGCAGGCCGAAGATCGATTTGCAATCGCGTAGCAACCACACATATGACGGACTGCATGGGCACAAATACTTCATGCGAAGGTGGGACGGTCGTCGCAAGCGAATGCTCAACGTCGAGATCATCAGAATCGAAGACCAGAGGGTTTACGAGCACGTGCGGGCCGAGAGAGCGATCTGGAGAGATGGGATGTGGGTTCTTGAAGATGGGGTCGCGCGATCGTTCGACGGTGAACGAGAAACGGCCTTCGAGGCTTTCGAGCGCTTGGCCAGGCCGGACTTGCCTGAACAACCCGAGGATTTTTCCACGGAGAAGCGAAAGGCACGGGAGCTGACCTTGACGGAGCTCATGCGACGAATCGACGTGCGAATGCGTTCAGGTGAACCGACTGCCCTCGAGAAGACCAACCTTCATCTTCGATTCTCCTTTCCGTTGTCGACCTTGGTACTCGTGCTGTTCGGAGCTCCGCTCTCCACCAAAAGGAAGAAGGGGGGCGCGTGGCTGAGCTTCACAATCTACGTGGTCGTGGGGTTCCTCTTCGTCATGTTCACGCGCCTATTGCAAACGCTCGGCGAGCACGGCAGTGTGCAGCCCCTCATCGCGGCCTGGCTCCCGGACGGGATCTTCGCGATTCTGGGTGTCGCGATGCTGGGTTGGCGGCAACGCGGGCACTGACCTTGCGCTGTGGTAGGCTGGCACCATTCCGCCCTTGATTGAGCCACGATCACAGAGTCCACCGAGAAGGTGTCCATGAGCAAGAAACCGCACGTTCCGATATCTGATCTTCTCCGTGAGCATCGCTACTTTGCGCCGCCCAAGGACTTCGTCTCCATGGCACGCGTCGTCGACGAGAGCTTGTACGAAAAGGCCGACGCGGACCCCCTGGCTTTCTGGGCCGAGATGGCCCAAGAGCTCGAGTGGATCGCGCCGTGGACCGATGTTCTCCGCTGGAACACTCCGGACGCCGAGTGGTTCGTGGACGGAAAGATCAACGCCTCCGCAAACTGTCTGGACCGTCATGTTGCCTCGGGCCTGCGTAATAGGGCGGCGATCATCTGGGAAGGCGAACCCGGCGACGAGCGAACGCTCACCTATTGGGACATGCTTCGCGAGGTATCGAAGTTCGCGAACGGACTCAAGAGCCTCGGTGTTCGCAAAGGCGACCGGGTTGCGATCTATATGCCGATGGTCCCCGAGCTGCCGATCGCGATGTTGGCCTGCGCGCGAATTGGGGCGATCCACTCAGTAATCTTCGCCGGCTTCAGTGCCGATTCCCTGGTCGATCGGATTTCCGACGCGAAGGCGAAAGCGATCATCACCGCCGATGCCGGATGGAGGCGCGGAAACAAGCTGCCGCTCAAAGCGATCGTCGATGACGCTCTCGACAACCCAGACACCAATTCGGTTGAACATGTGGTGGTCTATCAGCGAGACACCACGCCCCTCGGCGACTTGGCGTGGAATTCCGATAGGGACGTCTGGTGGCATGATTTGGTCGCAAATATGTCTTTCCATTGCCGGCCGGAGCCGACGAATGCGGAAGATGTTCTCTTTATACTGTATACGAGTGGAACAACGGGAAAGCCGAAGGGGATCGTTCACACCACCGGTGGCTACATGGTGGGCACCTACGCAACAGCAAAATACGTTTTCGATCTTCGAGATGACGACGTGTTTTGGTGTACTGCCGACTGCGGATGGGTGACCGGCCATTCGTACATCGTGTACGGCCCAATGGCGAACGGCGTGACGCAAATCATGTACGAAGGTGCTCCGGATTGGCCGAAGAGGGATCGTTTCTGGAGAATCATTGAGAAATACGGCGTCAGCATCTTCTACACCGCACCTACGGCTATTAGAGCTTTCATGAAATGGGGAAATGAGTGGCCTGACGCCAGAGATCTGTCTAGCCTGCGACTCTTGGGATCCGTTGGAGAGCCAATCAATCCCGAGGCCTGGGTGTGGTACCATGAGGTCATTGGCGGGCGAAGCTCGCCCATCGTCGACACGTGGTGGCAGACTGAAACAGGCGCAATCATGATCACGCCATTACCCGGTGCGGTCACCACCAAGCCCGGCTCGGCGACGCGAGCATTCCCAGGAATCCAGGCGGAAGTCCTGACGCCTGACGGCGAAACGGTCGAAACCGGCGGTGGACTCCTCGCGATTAGAGATCCCTGGCCTTCGATGCTGAGAGGAATCTGGGGCGATCGAGAACGTTTTGTCTCGACTTACTGGAGCAAGTGGCCACATACGTACTTCCCCGGTGACGGAGCAAAGCGGGACGATGACGGATATTTCTGGATTCTCGGTCGAGTCGACGATGTCATCAACACCGCGGGGCACCGTATCGGCACAATGGAAGTCGAGTCGGCGCTCGTCGACCATCCCGCGGTGGCCGAGGCCGCGGTTGTCGGCATCGAGCATGAGATCAAAGGCATCGCCATTGCCGCCTTTGTACTTCTTCGCGAGGCACACGAACATGACGAGGATTTGGAGCAGACGCTCAAGGATCACGTTGCCCAGAAGATCGGCGCTATCGCCAAGCCCGAGAAAGTGCTAATCGCCGTGGACCTACCCAAGACCCGCAGCGGAAAGATCATGCGTCGTCTGCTACGAGATGTGGCGGAGGGTCACGCCCTCGGAGATACGACCACACTCGCGGACCCATCCGTCGTGGCTCGATTGAAGACAGAGTACGAGTCTATCGAAGGGTGAATCTAGCACTAGGAACAGATATGGAGATCCAACGCGAGAGCATGGACGTCGACGTCCTTTTCGTCGGAGCCGGGCCCGCCAACCTGGCATCGGCCATCCGACTCGGTCAACTCGTACTGGCCCACAACGAGGCCATTCAGTCGAGGAAGAAGGATGGCGAGGCTCTTGATGAGCTGATGATCATGATGGTGGAAAAGGCGCCTGAGCTAGGGGGGCATTCCCTATCCGGCGCGGTGATGGACCCGATCGCCATCAAAGAACTGATGCCGGACTACATGCAGAGGGATTTCCCGGAAGATGCACCGGTCGTTTCCGACGAGGTCTTGCTCTTCTCTGAAAACCGATATCGGAAAGCCCCGTTCGTGCCTCCGACTCTTCGGCAACATGGCTACCACATCGTTAGCCTCAATAGAGTCGTTAAGTGGATGGCCGGGTTTTGCGAGGATTACGCGATCGAGGTGATGCCAGGGTTCCCGGCCGCCAAGCTACTTATCGAGGATGGCGGAGTCGTTGGAGTTCAAACCGGCGACATGGGAATCGGCCACGACGGAGAGCCGCGATCGAACTTCGAACCAGGCATGGTTCTCAAAGCCAAGGTAACGGTGCTGGGCGAAGGTCCGCGTGGACATCTGACCAAATACCTCACCAGGGAGATGAAGCTCGACGAAGGGCGCAATCCCCAGATCTACGGGACTGGGATCAAAGAGATCTGGAAACTGCCAAAGGGGCGCGCGTTCCCTGGCAAAGTTACCCACACGGCAGGTTTTCCGCTGCACCGAGACCAGTATGGGGGCACATGGATCTACCACATCGACGACGAACATGTTTCGATCGGAATGGTGGTCGGACTGGATTGGAAAGACCCCTATCTCGATCCTCACCGCCTCTTCACTCGATTCAAGCAACACCCATATATGCAGGAACTCCTCGGAGGAGGCGAGATCGTCCGCTATGGGGCGAAGACGATCCCAGAAGGAGGCTACTATTCGATGCCGCGTATGGCCGTCGATGGTTGCGTGATTGTTGGTGATTCCGCCTCGCTACTGAACACCCCTCGACTCAAGGGGATTCACACCGCAATGAAGAGCGGGATGCTCGCGGCGGAAACGATCTTCCAGGCACTGATTTCTGGCGATACCTCATCGGCGACGCTAGGGGCCTATCCGCGGGCGCTCGACGAGAGCTGGCTTGGAAAAGAGCTGTACAAGGTACGCAATTTCCGACAACCCTTCCGAAAAGGCAAGGTAAGCGGCATGATGTGGGCTGCTCTTGCGCAGGCGACAGGGGGACGATTGCCATCCGGCAAGCTCCGGATAAGCCCAGACCATACGGACAGGCAGACCGTAGCGGAATTCTATGACGGACAATCACCTGACGTCGATCCTTTCAGCAACGATCTCAAGGGGGATGGCCTCCTCGACAAACTCACCGATGTCTACCACTCCGGCGCGATCCACGAGGAGAACCAGCCCTCCCACTTGCAAGTAGCCACTCCGGAGCTATGCGGAACTATCTGCGCAAGAGAGTACGGGAACCCGTGCCAGTACTTCTGCCCGGCCGGGGTCTACGAAATCGTAGACGACGAAAGTGAGGGGAAGAAACTGCAGATCAACTTCTCGAACTGCGTCCACTGCAAGACGTGTGACATATCGGATCCCTATGAAGTCATCACATGGGTAACACCAGAAGGTGGCGGAGGACCGGACTACACGAATATGTAGGTCATTGCAGCTCGTTTGATGCCTCCTTGGCATCGAGCGCGCTTCGAACATCGTATTGAATCTGATCCAGGGCATCCCGTGCGGCTCTGACTCTGTGCCCGCGGGCCTGCTCGACTTTATCTTGCAGACGCTCATCGAGCCTTGGCACGAGCTCGGCCCCAATGACGATCACGAGCTCCTTCTCCGTCACTTCCACCCGATCATAGCCTGTGAGATATCGAAGCCCCAGCATCCAGCTCGGCAGGTTTCTCAAGAAAGGGATGCCTTTTCGCACGTGCAGCTCTTCGGTCGAGAAGAGCCCGGCCAATACCGTCTCCTCTCCATCGAGAAGAAACACTTCGGTCGATGCCTGGTCTTTCTTGATCTGAGTGGATACAGCATCGGGAATCGCGGACGAACGTTCGGCTTCGATCAGCAGATGGATGAACGACATCCCTTCGACCTCGATCACCTCTGGACTAACGGTGAGTATCGTTCCGGTGCTGAAGAAATTGTCGATGACGTTTCCCGCGAAATCGCGCGTCTTTATCGAAAAGTCGGTACCAACTTGAACCCGCCCCCGGCGCCCCGTCAGCACCGTGATCCTCGGGCTGGCGATGATCTCGCCGATATTCTCCGATTCAAATGCCTTGAGAGTCCCTGACAATGAGAAGTTGGACGCGAGCTCGGTTTCCTCCAGCTTGGCCTTGAAAACATCATCAGTTACGTTCGTAGCACCGAGGAACTCGATCTGGTCGCTGGAGGAGCCCAGCAGAGCCGACCAGTCGATGCCGATCTCCTTGATCTGCTTTCTGTCGGCCTCGAAGAAGGTGGCTGAGATCACGACTTCGCGTTGATCCGCCGTGACCATATCGGCCAGTCCACCGTCTCCGGCCACGCCATCGACGGCGCTGACCAGGTAGTGGTCCTTGAACTCCTTGTACGAGAGCGCATTCGACCGCAGGATCATCTCGAACGCCTTGTGCCAGGGCACATTCACGATATCGATCCCAATCGGATCACCACGTTTGTCGAGATCGATGATTACCTTGCCTTCGCTCTCTTTGGCGATGGCGCTCAGAACTTCCATTGCGCGTCGTATCGGCATGTCTCTGCCCAAGGACACAATTTCGTCAGCGGATGCGCCACGTGCCAGTCGCCCGATCTCTCTGTCATCGGCAGCCCGGGCGGAGGGCGCCGCCACGGTTAGCGTGAGAGCACATAGGATAAAGATCGGCAACCTCTGAGCTCGAGCTATATTCATGTCGTGATCTCCATTCATTGGTTCGCTCCCAGCAACAACTCGAGATCGATGGCTTCTATCAGGCCGCCCTTGTTGAGGGTGAATCGGGCGCTATTCGCGGCAGAGTTGATCCTGGTCAGGTAGCCCAAGTAAACCGCTTCACCCTCTTTGAGGGTTACCAATTCGCCCTTCTGGTCCTCCACAAAGGCGAAGGTGGGCGTAAGGGCCCGCAGCACCGATCGCTCCACCTCGACCAAGTCGTCGGTATTCGGCGGCAGAGTCTCTCGAACCAGGGGTGAGAAGGGGTTGTAGCTGAGCCAAGGGAATTTCGGTTCCGCTCGGACTGAGATCAACTGGGCTTTCTTGCCATCCCCACCGGTGTAGGCACGCAAGTCGAGCTCAAAACCGAGAGAGCCGGCCTCTGTCGGTCCGGCATCGAGCCAGCGCAGGCGGACTCGATCGATTCCGTATATCTCTCGGGCATGTTCGAGCTCCCAGACGAACCGATAGACATCGATGAAGGGACCCGCGCCGCGTAGCTGGAGAACCACGTATTCGGCATCGTCCTCTATCTCTCGTCTGACGAATGCGTAGCTGTAGGGCAGCGCGTGGCATTTGGATTCCGCGATGTGCGTAATCGCACCGTAAACATCATGTGCGGCCGAAACGGGGGGGACGCGATGGGGGCGGCTTTTCCACCTCTGCTCGGTCTCGTCGCGGCGAGCGCTAACCTCTTCGATCGATGCAGCCATGTCGCGATACTCAACGAGTGTTTCCTGCCTGAGACGCAGCCTCTGCTGGGCCTCCGTCGTGCGACCGGGAAGATACACTCGCACTCCCCAGGTCCCGACGCCCAGAATTGCGATGCCTAGCAACGATACAATTACGGTGTTCCGGGTACGGGCGTTCATATATCTGTACTCCCGTCCGGCCCCGAGCCAGGTGGCGGCGGTGGGCCAGCCTCCTCAGCGGCTGAAATGGGGCCGGCACCAGGGTTCGAAGTCGGCGCTGATGCTGCCGCCTGGGTCGCCGCCATCGCCGCGGCGAGGGCGTGGGCGGCCTCGATTTCCGACTCGACGTCCTTACCGGAGCGCAGCTCGAAGCGATAAACAGGCCGTGTGCGGACGCGCAGCTCCGACGCACTGCGCAAGACGACATCGCCCATGCGGTTGGCGAGCTCGGCCAGGCGCGGTCGTCGCACCGTCATGCCGTGCAGGTCCATTCCGGCATCTTTCGTCGAGGCCACGACGGTGATCCAGCAGCCCCCAATCTGACGGAAATGGGTTCCCGCGGAGCTGATCAGATCGCTCCAGATCTTACGTGCGCCCGCGAGCGAAGCGAGACGATCCAGGGAACGCTCCATCTCGTCTGCTTCTTCCGCCAAGGCCATCGCTCGCATTGCCGGTTCTTGCACTTCGGCTATCTGCGTTTCGACCGATTCCAGTTCGGTCCTCGCGGCACGCTCCGCCCGCACAAGTCCGAAACCGGCGAAGAGCAGGAAGCCGGCGCATACCGAGGTCGCGCTGATCATGGCCATCCCGTGCCACGCCAATCCTCGCAGATTCCGGTCGCGGATCTCCTTCGGGAGGAGGTCGATCCAGCCCTCTTCCGCCGAAGGTTCCAGCAGCGACCAAGCCAACCCCAAAGCCACCGAGAACCGGTCGATCACCTCGGTGTTCGCATCTTCTTCAACCTGGATCGCACCCAAGTCGAGATAGCGAACCTCGGCGTCCGGGAACTCCGAACGCAACCACTCGGACGCCTCGATCCACTCCGCCGCGCCGGTCAACAAGAATCGATCGACCGCCCCAATTCCGGCCTCGTCTTGCGCAAGCACCACCCGGCTCACGAGCGTGCGCGCAAGCGCCGGCGAATCCGTGGACTCATGGATGATCGGAGCCACACGTAGAACCGTCTCTCCCTGCATCAGAATTACGCGCGTTGAATCATCCGCAATGTGGATGATCGCTGAAATCGTCTCCTCGCTCGGTGCGGGCGCTACCCTTCGGCTCAAATCCGCCACTGCGATCTCATCGGGAGCCGCCGAGATCACCCCCACCTTTCGATCCAGAAACTCCTCGGCCGCGAGAGCTCCCTCGGCCACAGGACAGCCGCCCACCCGCGCGGCTGAGATCACGCTTGCTCCCTTGCCTTGAATTGTATCGATACTCTCTGTTGCCAATCCCCCGCTGCCCGAATCAAGCTCAGCCCTCGCTTGCCGCAACAGTTCTTTCTTGTTGCCACCATCTTCCCACACCATGTGGTGGTAGAACACATGCGTATCCGGCACGTTCACCGCGACGTTGTCGAGGCTGAATCCATCTACACCCGCGAGAATCGCGGCGACAAGCGGAGAGCCACCCACTTCTGAGCTCAGAGAATCGATTGAGGCATCGGCCGTCGCGGCAAAGGGGTCGCCAACGGGAGGCGCTCCGGTGTCGGATTCGAAGCCGCCCCTTCCTCCAACTGTCGCAGCCACGTGCTCCGCGCCCTCGGGCTGCAGTTCATCATCGCCGATTAGGCTGGCCCGTCGAATTGCTGTCAGATGAATCGTTTGATCCCGCCTTCGTTCCAATTGTACGATGCGCAGTACGTTCCCTTCCAGGGCGATTCCAACCGCGACTCTCTGACGACGGGCCATCTTTCTCTCCTAGCGCCCCGCTCCGGTGGCTACTATGTCCAACATCGTTTCGCTATCCATTGAGCAACGCTTCCATTCTGCGCTTGTTGTTAGCGAAGTCTCTCGCTACCTCGGGACGAATCCGTCCTACCCCGACGAGCCGGTGCAGGTCCTGCTCCAGCGTGATCATGCCATCATCGCGTGACTCCATTATCATCTGGTACACCTCTCCGATGTTGTTGTTCTTGATGGCGGCGCGCACTGATGATGTAACGACGAGCACTTCCTTGGCGAGCACTCGCCCTCCGCCTATTACGGGAACCAGCTTCTGGCTTACGACGCAGCTCAACACATCCCCCAGACGTAGCCGCACGCGTTCCTGCTCCACAGCTGGCACTTCGCCGATTATTCGGTCCACCGATTCCGCGGCGCTCGACGTATGCAGTGTCGAAAATACCTTGTGGCCAGAATCCGTGATTTCGAGCGCGGTCATGATGGTGTCCGGATCACGCATCTCTCCGATAACGACGATGTCGGGATCTTGACGGAGCGCTTGAACCGTCCCCTCTTTGAATGAGCGGACGTCGCGACCGACCTCACGATGTCGAATGATGCAGCGGCGAGGTTCATGAATCGTCTCTATGGGCGACGCGATGATCGTAACGTGGGAGTCGGCTATTCGGTTGTTCGCATCGACAATCGAATCAAGGGTCGAGCTCTTACCTGATCCCGTGATTCCGGTGACCAACACCAAGCCACGCTTCTCCCGCTGGATGTTGAAGCGCTCCATCGCTCTAAAATGGAACCCCAGCTCCTGCAGCGGACGAATGCCGCCAGGTATCAAACGCATATTCAGGGCAAGATGTCCCAAATCAAAGTAGGCGTCGGCTCTCAATCTGTGTCGTACACCATCCAGTTCGAGTGTGTAAGAGAAATCTACATTTCGTTCGCTCAGTAGGTGGCCCTGCTGTTTCTCGGTCAGTAGCGAGTGAATCAACAGATCCCCATCTTCAAAGCTCAGCACCGGTCCCTCCATATCTGCCACCTTTCTTCCTGCGACACGGTACCAGATCCGGTGCGCGCACCCTTCCCCGCCGAGATCCATGTCAGAGGCGCCGATCGAGAGCATCTTCTCCATCCGTTCCTCCATGTAGACCACGAGATGGTTTCTCGCGCTCTCTTCCAAAGAGGCCACGATTTCTCCGACGCGTTCCTGTCGATCCACGCCTTGAAGCAAGCGAGGTATCGCTCTGGTTTCTTCCGCACCCGGCAGAGGCGGCGCACTGGCTGTTGTTTCTATGCATGCCTTCATTGTCACTCCGATGTCGTGGCGAAGAGTACTTCCTCACAGGTCGTTACGCCCGTGCGGACTCGCTCCAGGCCGGACTGTCTTAGAGACAACATCCCGGCGCGTGATCCTATTTCACGAATACCCTGCTCATCTATCTCGTCTCGCGAATCCAAGATAAGACTTCGGATTTCTTTGTTGAAGAGCAACGATTCATGGATTGCCGCACGACCCTTGAAACCATCGCTACACTCCGAGCATCCGACCGGCCTATAGAAATCGAGCCTTTCGATTTCGGTCTCGGTGAACCCTGCTCTTCTGGGTATTTCGCTGCCGATCGCATCGTCAATCGCGCGGCAGTGCGGGCAGAGAGTTCGAATGAGTCGCTGCGCAACGATGATGTTTATCGCATAGGCGATAAGAAAGGGCTCGATGCCCAACTTGTAGAGACGCGACACCGCGGATGGGGCGTCGTTGGTGTGAAGAGTGGAGAATGTCAGGTGTCCGGTGTTTGCCAATTTGATTGCAATGTCGGCCGTGACTCGGTCCCGCATTTCCCCGACCATCACGATGTCCGGGTCGTGCCTGAGAATAGATCGAAGCGCTTGTTCGAAATCGAGCTTTTGACCCAGCTTGACTTGGCGTGCGCCTTCGATAATGTACTCGACGGGATCTTCCACCGTGATCGCATTCAAGGTCGGATCTAGCACCTGGGCCAAGGCCGCGACCAGAGTGGTGGACTTGCCACTGCCGGTGGGGCCGGTCAGAATCACGATTCCCTGAGGCCGGTGTATTGCCTTTCGAAAGTCCTGTCGCGCACGCTCAAGGAAGCCGACCTTTTCGAGGTCCAGAATCAGCTTCCTGTCGTCTAGAACCCGTATCACTACGCTTTCGATTCGTCGCTTGTACTCCGCGCCAACGATCGGTAGGATGGAGACCCGAAAGCGTATCTGATGATCATCTACGGTTCTCTGAATGTAGCCATCTTGGGCCGCCTCCCGCTCGAATCGATCGACATTCCGCGCCCGGTCCTTGATCACCGCCGCGAACGCTTCGGGATTGAACCCACGTTGCTCCATCCATAGCTGCAGACGACCGTCGACCCGGAAGCGGATCTCGACGCCCCCCTCGGCCGAAGGAAGAATGTGGATGTCGCTCGCGCCCATTCGAACTGCCTCCACAAGGCTGCCTTCCACCAGATTGGTCAAAGCCGAATGGTGGATCTCGATCGTCTCTTCTTCCTGATCTTCTTCGACCTCTTCTACTTCATCCCGCGCTCTGTTCAAATCGCGAAGATAACGGTTCTCGTCATGGGCCACGCGGAAGAAGAATTCCTGCACAGCCGATTCGATGGCGAAGACGATTTCGAATCGGACGAGACCCATCTGTCTGGCGAGCTTCGCGATTGCGGGATCGGTCGGGTTGGAGGTCACCAATCGCACAGGAGAGCGCCCGCCCTCGCGGTCCGCGATCGGCACCAAGGGGAGATTCCTGAGCTCATCCAGAAGCTCGTCGGAGAGCTCCGATAGGATTTCCGTCGCGACCGAGAGCTCTAGTTCGGAGATGGCATTATCGGCGAGGTCTACCTCGGGGAAGCCGTACATCAGGGCGACTTCTCGCGCAATCGCGTCGGCTTCTACGCCACAGTCGTCGGTGAGTATCTGTCCGAGCTTTCGCCTGCTCGGAGCGGATTCGTCTGATTGAATCTGCAACGCACGATCTAGTGTCGCTTGATCGATCAAGCCTCTCTTTACGAGCCGGGTGCCGATTCGGTCGGTCGCGCGTATCTGAAGTGCCCTGTCGTGATCTGTCGTCTTGTAGAGCGGAGGAGGGGCAAGTTCGGCATCATGACGCGGCTCGGCCGCTTCCACCGGCGTCGCTGGAGTGGGTTGCGTGCTCCGCTGTGAGAATGGCAGCTTCATGAGACAGTGCCTGGCGGATTCGGGTGGATGATGGCGGTTTCGGACGAGACGATCGTGATGGCGATCATCACGAGCACGATGAAGATGCTCAACAGGATCTGTATATAGTCGACCAGAGCACGGAGTCGATAGGTCGTGTCGGCTTCGTAGTAGTTGGCCAGCTGAAGGGCGGTTTCTCTGATGGTGCCTGTCTCCGCTCCCGAACGTAGCCTGGAGATCGCGGTCTTCGTGAACACGTCGCTTCTGTCGAGAGCGTCGACAAAGCCCGACCCCTTCCGGATCATCCGCGGCAACACTTCTTCCTTGATCTTCTTTTCGATGTAGCGATTCTGACAGGCTTCCGCCGCAACGCGGATGACCTCGATGTTGTCGCCGGAGCCGCTATAGGTCGCATAGAACACGCGGCAGAAGATCTCGATCGATGTCTTTTGAAGAAGCGACCCCAGGATCGGTATCTTCAGAATCCAGCGATCGATGAAGAGGCGCACGCGCGGGCTCCGAAATGCCTGCCAGAGAGCAAGCATAAAGAGACCGGAAGACGCAAGAATCCAGCCGATCTCATCGCGGATGAGGTACGATAGCTCCATCGTGCCGGCGGTCATGGGCGGCAGATCCATGTCGAAGCGCAGGAAGAGCTCGGCGGTCTTTGGAAAGATGTACCCTACATAGAAAATGACGACCGCAAGCAGGGCGACGCAGGTTGCCGCGGGCATGATGAGCGCCGAGCGGAGCATCTTCTTGAACTCGGCGTTGCGCTCGAGAAACTTCGCCGCCGCGGTATATATCTCGACCATGTTTCCGCTGGTCGATGCAATTCCGAGCATATAGGCGGGGAACTGGCCAAAAATGTCGCGATGTTTTCCGAAAACCTCATGACCTGTTCGGCCGTCCTTCAGATCCTGATAGATCTCCTCGATCGCGTCGCGCATGGCGCGCGAAGGCATGTCACTCTTGAGAAGCGTTAGGATCTCGTCGTACGGCAGCTGCTCCCGGAGAAGATCGGCCGAGAGCCGCATGAACATCACGACATCTTTGAACGAGGGCCGGATCCAAGCGTCGGTGATGCGAGGTCGTACCTTGATGACACGGAAGCCGGCGCGGCTGAGCGCGCCTTCGACATCTTGGCGAGCGAATGCCTTCTTCTCGCCCCTAACCGCAGCTTCGACACCGCGGCGGGCCTGATAAACGTAGGTGCGCCTCTTCTGGATGCCCGTGAGACGAATCGCGCGACTCCTCGCGATCGCGGCGGCTTTGTTGCGCGCCTCGCGACCGGAGCCACAGTGCATGACGCCTTGCACTGGACGGTTGCGCGGATTGATTCCTTGATAGCGATAAACGGGCATGTCTCTCACCCTGGCCCGTGATGGGCCGGACGATCGTCCCAGAGACTTGCTGCAAAGCGAGTGATTGGATGTGCTGTGGGCGGCACGCAGAGCGCCCCCGGGGCGCGAAGCACCCGGGGGTCCGCCGCGGAGCTTTCACTCCGCGGGGAAGGATCTAGCGGTCGGTAATCGTGAGCGATGCGCCGGACGAAGTCACCGTACAAGAGACCAGAACCGGATCGCCGTCCCCATCGGCGTCTTCGACCCCCAGTCCTTGGATCGTGACGAGCGAGTCGTTGCCGGCCACCGAAATGGAAACCGTGCCGTTGTCGTTGACCGGATTGGAGGTGAGTTGGGCGATGCCCGTCGCATCGGCGGTCAAGCCGGTGAACGACTTCCCGCCGCCACCCATACTGGTTGGCTTGCGGTAGTACTGTTGTGCTCTGGATGCAAGATTGAGCAGGTCGTTCGAGACCGCGTCGAGATTGGCGTTCGCCGCGCTCTCATTGAACATGTTGATACCCACCACGGTCGCGATACCGACGATGATGGCGCCGAGAACGATCAGGAGGATTTGCTGTTGGCCCATGCGAGATTCTCCGAGGACGGGGGAAGACTGGGATCCGCCGAGGAAGGCGGGCTGACCCTGGCGGATGCCGAGGCGGGTCGTGCTGCTGGGTTTGTCCCGCTCCCTTGTGCATGGCGCATGCCAGACGCCGCCCCAGGCCGCTCCCCGAGCCCTAATCCCCAGAGCTACGGCCACTTAGCGGGCACCAACTCGGGCGATGGCGGGGCCGTCTCTTCGGTTCCTCTTGCTGAGGTGTTGAACAGCTCCGCCCTCCGCGACGGTCGATTCTCGCCCCCGGTTCGCCCCCCTGCGCTCTTGTCCTGCCGAAGCCTTAAGCTACTTCACTCCAAGGCGATCCGGCCCCGGCCCCGGCGCGGCCTCAGCCCCGCCGACACCTTTCGGCCTGGGAGATGACATTGGCGTCGACCTGCGCACACCCTGAACAGCTATCGGCTCCGCGCCAATAAACGTTCCAGAAGGGCCAGCGACGAGCGCGCGATCGCGGAATCGCCCCGCTCGTCCCCGCCGGAAAGCCGCCCCAGGACGCGTGGTGGTAGGGCGGTTCCAGAGCGCAGCGTACGAGCGGCACTCTCGAGCAGCTCCGGCAGCAGGTCGAGAAAAGCGCCCGCCGCGCCCGCCCCACAAGGCATCGCCTCGTGAACGAAGATCCCCCCACCGTCGAGAGCCGCGTGAGACCGGTACGCCGCCACCACCACTTCCCCAAAGTGCTCCGTCCCAATCCTCAATATCAGAAAACGCCCGAGCAAGTCGGCGACGAAGTTCAACACCTCGGTGCGATCACCGCCGGCGGCTTCGATTTCGGTCGAACGGGCCGGCACCAGATCGATCCACGCGCAGGTCGTGAGGTAGGTCGTCACGAATGGTGGATCGAGCCCACACGCCTCGGCTTTCCTACCCGCCGTTCGGCTCAACGAGTAGCCGGTGACCGTATCTATGACTTCCACCCGCCCGAGCACGGGGAGAGACCCGTCGCCCAGGGGGGCGCGAGTGCGCATCACCTCGGTGATTTCGTGGTGGCGACGATGGCGCGGAACCGTGCCCCTGCCCGATTCGATGGCCGCCTTCTTCTGTCGCGACACCCAAATCTCGCGCTCGTCCAAATCGACATCGCGCACGCGGAAATGCTCACCTCCGACCTCGAGGATCGCCCCCGGATGCGCGGCGAAGGCCACCTCACCATGGCAAAGCGCTCCAACGACCTCGTACACTCGACCGCTAGTCACGACTCGGAAAGGCGCGCGCTCCAGCGCCTCCGGCTGCACGAGGGCCCCCGGCGGCTCCCAGCCCCGGTAGCGCCAGGCCGACTCCACGCTTCCGTCCTCCGCCTCTTCGCCCAGCACGAGACGTTGATCGAGAGCCTCCAGGAGCGACCATGCCCCCGCGCCGAACCAACGATCATCGCCGGGAGCCAGCGGCGCTTCCGCCGACGCGGCGAGAAGTTGGTCGATCCGAACCGTGTCCGCTTCGTGATCGTGGGCGGCGTGGCGACGAGCGACCTTGCCGCGGGTCGACCGAAACCACTCGATCGGCCCCGGCCGCTCGACCAACCAGATCCCCGGTGACCGCGGGGAAAGCTCCCGTCCGAGCGAGTGAACGCGGACCCCTCGCCAACGCTCTTCCTCTACCAGCGCCCCGCGAATTGTGTCGCGGCAAGCCCCCTCGGCCGCCGCCGCATCCACCAACACCCTGGGGAGCGCGACGTAGTCCTGCCCCCCCACGATGTCCACGGCGCTCCCCAGCAAGGACTCCGCATGATCTCGCGCATTCGCCAGTCCAAATCCGACAACGATTCGCACGGGCCCGGCGACCTCAGCGCCCGCGCCCGGCCCCGACCCCACTCCCAACGCCGCCCCCGCGCTCTTCGCCAAATGAACGACCCTGGCGGCGCGCCGCATGAACCACGCCGCATGGCTCCCGAGAACTCCCGTAAACTCCTCGGCATGAGCGACCGCCACAAGCGACACATTTCTCCAAATATGATGCCAGTGCTCATGTTGCACCAGGAGAGGATCATGAAATCCCCCGGCATCGGCGATCACCACGCGCGCGTCCCGATCGACCCCCCTTCCGGCCCGCTCCAAGAGCAGCACCCGCTCCACGCCCTCATCCCGCAGCGCCGCCGCCAGCTCCTCACCCAGCGCCCGGTTCGGCACCAAGACCACCGCCGTCCGCGCCGCGCCCGAGCCCAGCCGGGCAATCTG
>NYZA01000108.1 GCA_002686955.1 Gemmatimonadota bacterium | reverse complement strand
CGGCGGGTTTGCTTCTGCGCTGGGTTAGCGGCTCAAGCCTCTGGCCTCGCCCTCCGGCAAGTACCAGAGCCAGCGGTGGCCGCCTTGCGATCGAAGCGGTGGTCTTCACCTGATGGGCTCCTGGTTCGCGGGAATCCGCCGTCCTGGCGGCGATCTTACTCCGCGAGAGTGTGGGTGGGGAGGGGGGATCCGTGAGCCAATTCGGGCAGACGATATGTCTGAGGCTTGCGCATTAAAGTGGCCGTTCGCGCGGGGCTATCTAAAGGCAGTGCCGCTCAACTACCCGCTTGCCAAGGACTTACTCGCAAAGGCGAGCACTGGCCCGACCCTTGCGCTCGAAAGTCGGTCTTGTACCCCTGCGCGAAGATCTCGTGCCGATCGCCAAGATCAAAGGACCGCCCCACATCGAGGCCGGTCGCGGTCGCCAGATTCCATTGACCTCCCAAGGGCGAGCCTTCCGCGACTTGACGATCGCAGACCACCATCTCGGCGCCTTGGGGTCCGCGCAAGAATAAAATGCCATTTTCGCATCCCATCTGCACTCCAGATCTGGGCGCCAAAATAGCATTCTATTCTTGCGCGGACCCTTAATTGCGGTGAAGCGCCCCGAGCCCTCATGTCCTACCCTTCCGAAGGTCAGTGGGCACGGTGAGAGCACCGTTCCGGGAATCTATTTGGCTGGAGAGATCGCCGGAACACTGTTGATCAAGCTTGGGCCAAACCAGGGGGTGGATGTCGTCGAGCAAATACCTGAGGAGTTGGATGAACCCTCCGGAGTCGATCAGGGCCGCTTGAACCTCCTGATCGTCGTGGCCGGATCGGCCGGAGATGTAGTGCAGATGGGATGCCAAATGACAAGTTCAGACCTCCTGATCTCGGGAGATCGATCCGCGACGCCATGGAATTGTGCAAGCCATTGTAACGCAATGCCGTGCGCATGATAGTGCACTGCTGCACGGGTAAGTTCCGGCGCGGCTCACGTGATTCTTGAATGACCTCGATCGCGCTCTACAATGAGAGGATCATTCTTAGGATTCGAAGCCGAGGAAGCGTTCATGCCGCAGTTCCAACTTCCCATGTTCCCCGCGGGGGCAACCCACATAACGGACGAGTTGACCGTCGAGGAACGAGACGGTCGTGTGGTCTACTTCTTGGGCGTCGTTCCGGTCATGCACCATGACGTTGATGGTGTGCGCACGTTTCGGATGTTCACCAGCCAGCTGATCGTGAACGGCACGGCCAGATCGCGCGACATTATCCGGGCATTCGGGGTTCCGGCGGTTAGCGTGAAACGCGCGGTTCGGCGGTATAGGGACCAAGGGCCGGGTGGTTTCTATGCGCGGCGGAAGGGTCGTGGCCCATCTGTGCTCACACCGGAGGTTCTGGAGAAGATCCAGGCGTTGCTGGATGCGGGTATGCCACGGGCCGAGGCAGCGCACGAGCTCGGATTGAAGCCGAATACGGTGGGCAAGGCGGTAAGAGACGGGCGTCTGCGAGAAGAAAAACTGCATCGAGGAGGCATCCGGACAGGGAGACCCGGTAGATACGAAGAGCAAGCGTAGCGCTCAGGACGCCGCCGCTCCTTTGGGGATGGGTGCTACCGATACAGCGGGCCGCGTGCTGGCCAGCATCGGACTCTCCGGGCCGGTCGAGCCGAACTTCATCGCGGTGTCGGATGTGCCGAATGCCGGTGTGTTATTGGCATTGCCATCTCTTGTCAGTACTGGACTGCTGCGCGTTGGCGCGGAGCATTTCGAGCTTCCTAGGGGCTACTATGGCTTGAGCAGCATAATACTGCTCCTGGCGTTCCTGGCGTTGGCGAGAGTGAAGGCTCTAGAGTGCTTGCGCTACTGTTCGCCTGGGGAATGGGGCAAGTTGCTCGGGCTCGATCGTGTGCCCGAGGTGCGTACACTTCGCAACAAGCTCCGCCTACTGGTCGAAACTAGTTGCCCAGAGAAGTGGAGCGCCGCACTGTGTCGAGAATGGATGCACGATGATCCTGAAGCCGCGGGGCTGCTCTATGTCGATGGGCACGTACGGGTTTATCATGGGTCCCAGACGTCGTTGCCCAAGCGCTATGTGAGTCGCCAACGTCTGTGCCTGCGTGGGACCACGGACTACTGGGTCAATGCCCTGGACGCACAACCGTTCTTTGTCGTGTCCAAACCGGTCGACCCCGGGCTGGTCAAGGTACTCATCGACGACATCGTGCCACGGATCGAAAGAGACTCCCCTGGGCTGGTCAACAATGAGGCTCTCCAGGGCAATCCTCTCCTGCATCGCCTCACGTTGGTGTTCGATCGAGAAGGCTACAGTCCGGTTCTGTTCGCCACCATGAAAAGGCGACGCATAGCCTGCGTGACCTACCGCAAATCAGCGGGACCTGATTGGCCGATGGAGGAGTTCGGCGTCGAGTCCGTCACGCTCAACAACGGGGAGAGGGTGGAGATGTCTCTGGCGGAGCGCGGCGTATACCTCCCGCAGGGAGATGTATGGGTGAGAGAGATCCGCAAGCGAACAGAGAGTGGTCATCAGACACCCATCATCGCCACCGACTACATCAGTGATCGGAGCACCCTGGCGGCGGCGATGTTCGGCCGCTGGAGCCAGGAAAACTTCTTCCGCTACATGCTTCAACACTATGGCCTTGATAGTCTTATCACCCATGCCATTGAAGACCTTCCTGACACCACACAGGTGGTCAACCCCGCCCATCGGGCGCTCGATTCCGCCATCCGCCGCGATAACGCCAAGCTTGTGCGCCGCCGGGCGAGGTTCGCAGCGCTGAGCCTCAACGAACCGATCGAAACCAAGGCGGTCCGACGCTGGGAGAAGAAGAAAGCCGCACTGCTAATGGAGATCGAAGAGCTCACAGCCAACATCGATGAACTCAAGCCCCAACGCAAAGCGACTCCTCGACATCTCCAAGTCAAGGACCTACCCGCCGAGCAGCGCTTCAAGCAGCTGCACTCGAGCAGCAAACACTTCGTCGACACGATCAAGATGGCCGCTTATCGCGCCGAGACTGCCATGACCTATGTGCTACGCGAGGTCATGAGTCGCAATGACGACGCCCGCTCCCTGCTCCGGGCGCTCTACACCAACGAGGCGGATCTCACGCCAGATCATGACGCCGGCACTCTTACCGTGCGACTGCATCACCTCGCCAACCGCAGCTCCGATGACGCAATCCGCCACATCTGTCGAGAATTGACCGCCACCGAGACCATCTTTCCAGAGACAAATCTGCGCCTGATCTATGAACTGGGGTCGAGAGATAATCCCCGAGATCAGGAGGTCTGAAGTTATTCTTGCGTGGACCCTTAGGGGCAAGTCAGGACGGCCCCCTGGGTCTCGCCGTGATTGGTTGAATCGTCGTAGGCATCTTGCAGATCTCCAATCCGTACCGAATCCGCCGCGACGGCATCGGTGAGGGCCTGCTCGATCTTGGCAGCAGCCTTGTCGCAGGCTTCCTCCGCCGTGTCTCCAGATCCAAACTGCTCTCCTCCGGCGGCGAGCAGCGCTTGCTTGAAAGCATCGAATTCGGCCTCGAAGATATCGACGTGTCCCTGCTCATGCGTATCCAGATTGGCAATGAAGAGATCCCACGCATCGATGTCTTCCTGAGGTGTACCGAGGGGCGGATCCCACGAGGGGCATGCTCACGACAATGTCCATGATCGCCTCGACGGTCATCAATTTGGCCCGGCAGCAGTACTCTCCATCAGATCCTTGGTCAGGTGCGGTGACGATGTGCGAGTCGAAGTCCAATTCTCCCGTCGTCGTGCCCGGATACTCCCGACCATCGAATACGGCGTCGCTGACTTCCTGACACGAGCTGCCCGTCACCGTGTAGGGGTTCGATCTCGTTCTATCCTCACCGCTGGCCACCGGATCACCCGGGATCTTCCTAGGAACACAATCACCAGGACAGCTGCCCTGGTAGGTAACGCCATTGTCCGCTCGCACGCCCAGCTTCTGATAGGGTTTGTCATTGTACGGGGAGTAAACGATCGAATCATCGAAGCGCACGGTAAATTCCGAGCCACGCCCTAGGATTGGCCGGGCGCTGCCGAATTTGGTGTACGAGATCCACAAAATGTCGTCTTCCAGTCCCAATCCGGCCGGCAGCACTTCCGCGGTGAAGGTCACCGGCACACCGTCCACGATCTTGCCCTCCGGTGTATGCCCGGTGACAATAACTTCGTATGCGCCGATGTCGATCTCTTGAGCGTAGGCAGGCGGTCCAACCGACACTGTATGCCAGGATCTGTCCTCAAAGGCGTGAAGGAGTATCTCGCCCACGCTTCGCGCTTTGCCGTCGATGCGCCACTCCAGGAGCGGGGCGAACTCAGGGGCGACGGAAGCGGCCGTCAGCTCCAGCTTCCGTTCGATCGAGGTCACATAACGGTCAGGAGCGACTTCATACAGCCCGGCGATCGAGCCGGTCCAGTACGCCTGGGCTGTCTGCCCCTTGAGCAGCTCTTCGGGAGATCCTCGAGCTCTTCTTCCGTGTAGTCTCGAACATCGAATGGAAACACGCGGGCCACGATCGGAGTGACGGCGATCTGGTCGATCGGGACGTCGCTGACATCGAGAATCGATCGATGCTCCACGAACTCGTCACCCTGACGGACTTCGCAGTTGATCGCGACCCGATCCAGCGAGCTCAGGCGGCACTCGGCCGTGGAGCCGTTTTCATCACGCTGCACTTCGGTGGCCCCTGACCAGAGGACGGAAGCCGCGAGATCAGCTCGAGCCCAGAACTTAACCGTGATATCGGCGAAGATGGCCGTCTCCGCCGGAGCGATATGCCAGCCGGTGGTCAGCCCCGGAACCGGGCCGATCATGAAGTCGTTGTCGAAGTCGAGTCTGGCTCGTTCCGGCGATGAAGGCATAGGATTGGCGAAACCGTTTGTGGCTGCAACACAGGCGATGGCAATCGCAACGGCACACGGCGGCGGAAGTGACGGGATTGAAAGTGCGATAGGGACCATGGCTAGGCTCCTCGCGGACGAACTGGGCGAATCCAATTCGGATCGAGCATTTGGTGGAAAGAGAGCGGCACGATCGCCACGCTGGTACAAGCGAAATGGTGCCACCTGGTTCTTCGTTACGCGGAAGGCGTGATTCGGGATACCCTCGGGCAGACACGGAGCTACCCATGAATCACGGTCTTCCAAGTCCCCCTTCGAAGCCGTCCCGCCGGCGCTTCCTGGCCGCTTTGGGGGTGGCGGGGATCGCGCTCGGCCTCGGGGTTCGCATGGTCGGCTATCGACGCTTCATGCGCTGGAAGGGAAGCGTTCTGCGGGGCTGGGAAGCAGAGGTCGTGGCCGCGGCGGCGGAAGTGCTGTTGGACGAGAGGGGCACGGGAGCTGCACCGGTGGGTCCCTCGCCGGAGAAGATCGCGCGAAATGTCGATCGCTATCTGCTCTGGCTGCCTCCTCACTTGGTCCGCGAGATTCACGGGCTGATGGTTCTGCTCGAGCAGGGCACCCTTCTTCATCTAAGAGCGCGCCGATTCACCCGGCTATCCCCGCCCGCGAGGTCGGAACATCTTGAGCGTCTGCGATCCGGAGGGCGAGGATGGCGACTTCTCTATCTTGGAATCCGAGATCTCTGCATGATCGGCTGCTATCAGGAGCGAGGCGCCTGGGAAGCGATCGGCTATCACGGGCCGCTGATCGAGCCTCCGGCCGACGCGCAGCCGGGGACTTATGGCTGGGCACAGCCTCCGAGCCACTACGACCGACTGGTGGCGCCGGAGGGAGATGATCCGCCGAGGGCGACGCGATGATCCATGACGCGGCCGGCTTGAAGTTACCGCTCGCGCTTAGCGCGGATCTATGCGTCATCGGATCGGGCGCCGGGGGCGGGATGGTGGCGGCCATCGCCGTTCAAGCCGGACTCGACGTTATCCTTCTCGAGTCCGGGAGCTTCATCCCGCCGGAACAGATGACGCAACGCGAGGAGCGGATGATTCCTCGCCTTCTCTGGGACGCTGGTGCCCGAACCAACCGGGACCGATCGGTACAAATCCACCAAGGGCGCGGTGTCGGGGGCTCGACGCTACATAATTTCAATCTGTGCAAGCGGATTCCGACGCCGATTCTGGAGGAATGGCGGCGCGAACGTGGGATGCGATACCTGGGCCCGGATCGCTGGGAGAGCCTGTATGCGAATGTCGAGAAACGTCTGCGGGTCGAGCTCATTCCGCCCGAGTGGAGAAACGTCCACAACAGCCTCCTGGAGGCGGGCTGCCGGGAGCTTGGGTGGTCGGGAGGATGGCTGCGTCACAATCGAAGCGGGTGCAACGGGAGCGGATACTGCGAGCTCGGCTGTGCCTACGATGCGAAGAACAACGTGCCGAAGATTCTCCTGCCGGACGCGATCGATGCTGGGCTGACTGTTCTAACGCACTGTCAGGCAATTCGAATCGAGCATCGAGATGGCCGAGCAAAAGGCGTCGAGGCCGTTGCGGTTCATCCGGTATCCGGTGATGTGCTTGGCCCGTTGCGCATTGAGGCGGGCGCCGTCTGCGTGAGTGCGTCCGCCACTGGTACGGCCGCTTTGCTCTGGCGTTCCGAAGTGCCTGATCGGTCGGGCACAACCGGAGAATCGTTGCGAATCCATCCAGCACTTGTAGTGGCGGGCGAGTTTTCCGAAACCGTGCGCGCATGGCGCGGCGTACCGCAGAGCTACGAGTGTACGGAGCTACTCGACTTCGAAGCCGCTCACCGAACCGGGGGCGGCGATGCGCCACCCGGCACTCGCACATGGATCGTACCCGCTTTCGCCCACCCGATGGCGACCGCCACCATGATCCCCGGGCACGGTGCGGAACATCGTCGCATCATGAAGCGTTACGACAATCTGGCGGTACTGACCGCGATGATCCACGATCACTCGACGGGGCGGGTGCGGCCTCGGGGCGACCTGGGGCTGCGGATCGATTACCATGCCGACTCGACGGATCGCAAAGAACTCGTGCTCGGTTTGCTCGCCTGTATACGCCTTCTTCGCGCCTCCGGAGCGATCAGAGTCTTCGTCCCCACCGACCCCCCACTCGTTCTGGAGCCGAACGATTCGCCGCCCGCCCTCGAAGCATTGGAGCTCGACCGAAGCGGTCTGCGTCTCGCCGCGGTCCATCCCATGGGGTCGGTGCCTATGGGAGACGATCCAGCGAGCGCGGCGATCGACAGTCGGGGAAAGCATCACCATTTGGATCGACTATGGGTTGCTGACGGCTCACTCTTTCCCAGCTCGATCGGTGTTCCGCCCCAGCTCTCGATCTACGCTCTCGGACTGCACGTTGGGCGTGCGATCGTCGATTCGCCCGCCTGAAAAGATCGTCCTGTCACCCCAAACGGCGAAGTGACGCCAAGTCCTTTTCCATTCCCATGATCACAAGGCGATCACCCTCCCGCAGCTCCGAATCGGGTGCGGGCACGGTGTCGACAGTGCGGCCCTCGTCGTCCAGTCTACGAAGTAGCAACACATGGACTGAAAACTCCGCCCGCAGATCGATTTCGCGCAAGCTCTTCCCTTCGAAGCCTCCGGGCAGATCGACTTCAAGCATGCGATACCCTCCCCCGAGCACAACATCGCCGGTCTCGGTCGCGGCGACTCCTCCACCCAGGCCGGTAGCCATGTCTCTGCGCATCAGCTCTTGATTGTAGGCGTCCATGAGTTGGCGACGGCTGAGCCCCCCGATCAGGCGGTGTGTATCCACCGATTCGATCACTGGAAGCTCCTCCCATTGCTGGCCTCCGAAGAGCTTCATCACGCAGTCCAAGTCCTGTTCCGGCGTCAACGCCGGCACCTCGTCATGCACTAGGTCGCCCGCGACGATGAGATCCGAAAGCGCTTCGACGGAGGTCAGCGAACGCCTCAGATCGGCCAGCGAAATTATGCCGTGGAGCGCTCCTTCTTCACCGACGACATAGTAGAAGCCGCGTGGTGTATCGGCCACCCGCTCCAGAAGCCTGCCCAACGGCTCTTCGTCGGGAACTGTAACGACATCGGGGTCGAGCACCTCGCCCACCTGCATCGATCGCAGGACGCTCCTCTCATGACCGCGAAATAGTTCGATGCCTCTGCGAACCAGTTTCATCGTATAGATCGACTCGCGGTTGAGTCCGCTGGCCAGAATCGTCGCGATGATGCAGCTCTCCATGAGTGGTACGATCAGCTTGTAGTCGCTGGTGAGCTCGAAAATGATGAGAATGGCGGTGATCGGGGCACGGGTCGTCGCGGCGACCAGCGCGCCCATGCCGACCAGGGCGTAGGCTCCTGACGCGCCGGTGAGCTCGGGGAAGAAACGGTGGGCGGTGATTCCGACGACGCCGCCGGTCATCGACCCGAGAAAGAGCGATGGTGCGAAGATCCCTCCCGATCCTCCCGATCCGATTGTGATGCCGGTGGCCAGGATTTTGATGAAGATCAGAATCAGCAGAAACTGAAGGGCCATCTCCCCACGCAATGCCTGATCGATCGCCTCGTACCCAACGCCCAGCACCTGGGGGAAGAGCAGCGCCATCGCGCCGATAAGCATGCCGCCGGCGGGCGTCAGGATCCAAGTGCGTCGAATCGGAATCGCGTCGAACGCGTCCTCGAGACCGTACAGGGCCTTGACGAAGGCGTGGCCAACGATCCCGGCCGCAAGACCGAGCGTGCCGTAGAAGAGGAGCTCCCAGGCGCTCACCATCTCGTACTGAGGAACGATGAACGCTGGGAAATCCCCCAAAAAATGGCGCGAGATCACGGTGGCGACCACCGACGAGATAACGATCGGGCTGAATTGAGAAACACCGAAGTCACCGAGTATCACTTCGACAGCGAAGAGGGCACCGGCGACCGGCGCGTTGAAGGTCGCGGCGATTCCCGCGGCGGCGCCACATCCGACGAGGGTCTTGAGCCGCGCACCCCTGAATTTGAACCACTGTCCCAGCGTCGATCCGAGCGCCGACCCGATCTGTACGATCGGTCCCTCGCGTCCGACCGAGCCTCCGGTGCCGATCGAAATCGCCGAAGCCAAGCTCTTCACGACGACGAGGCGGGGACGGATCACGCCCGAGCGCATCGCGACCGCCTCCATGACTTCGGGGACGCCGTGGCCTTTCGCCTCTCTCGCGCCGTAGTAGACCACCAGACCCACCAGCAGACCGCCGAATGCGGGCAGGGCGAGGATCCACCACCAAGGCTTCTCGGCGACGAGGGCGAGGCTGTAACCGCCAGGGCCCCAGCTCACGCGCTGCACCCATTCGATAAGGGACCGAAAACCCACGGCGCCCAGCCCTCCGAACGTGCCGATAGCGAGGGCCAGGAGCATCATCGAAGCGTGCTCCGCGGCACCCGCCCATCGAACCACCGCTGACCACCAGGCGGCTGGTGCGAAGGATGAAGGGGGAGTCGCCGGGACGCTGTCTTGGGTGCTCATGCTGCGAAGGATAACGATCCGAAAGTCACACGCTATCACACCGGAACCATGGATCGATGCAGGGGTTGACAACGCCCGGGCGCAACATCACGCTTTCCCCCCAAGAAACCCGGTGTTCTCGACGACCATGAGAATCAGGGTCCCAGCCCTTCTAATCGCGCCTCGCATCTCCTCCGTCGATTCCGCCCCCGCCCCGGACAATTACGGACACCCCGCCCATGCATCCCTACGCAAAGAAGATCCCCCACGAACTCACGCTTCATGGACATACCAGAGTCGATCCCTATCATTGGCTGAGAGACCGTGAGAACCCAGAGGTTACCGCTCATCTGGAAGCGGAGAATCGCTACACCGACGAGGTCATGGAACCGGTGCGGGAGCTCAAGGGTGCGCTTTTCGACGAAATCGTCGCGCGAATCAAGAAGACCGATCGTTCTGTTCCCCATCGCTTTCGCGATCACTATTACTATACGCGCACCGAAGGCAAGCAAGAGTACAGAATCCATTGCAGGAAGCGGGGCTCGCTGGATGCCGAGGAGCAGATTCTGCTCGACGTGAACGAGCTCGCCGAAGGACTCGACTATTGCGCGGTCTTCGGTCTCCAGGTGAGTCCGGATGATCGTCTTCTCGCCTTCGGTGTGGATTCGGTTGGTAGGCGCCAGCACACGATTCAGATCAAGGACTTGAAGACGGGTCAGATTATCGAGGATCGAATTCCGAACACGGTCGGGATGGTGGCATGGGCAAACGATAGCAACACTTTCTTCTATACCGAGAAGGATCCGGAAACACTCCGTCCCTATCTTGTGAAGAAGCACGTCATGGGCACGGATCCCGCCGGCGATGTCGAAGTATTTCGAGAGGCCGACACAGCTTTCATGTGTTGGGCCTACAAGTCTAAATCTCTCGACTACATCATGATCGCGAGCGAAAGCACACTGACGAGTGAGGTACGGTTTTTGCGGGCCGACGATCCTGATGGCTCTTTCGCGATCATCCAACCTAGGCAGCGTGAGCTGGAATACGAGGCATCGCATTTCGATGAACATTTCTATATTCGAACCAATTTGGATGCGAAAAACTTCAGACTAATGCGGGCTCCGGTCGCCAATCCGGGCGTCGATCACTGGGAAGAGGTTTTGCCCCATCGCACCGACGTATTGATCGAAGGAATTGACGTATTTTGCGACTACCTGGTGATCAGCGAACGCAAGGGCGGACTCACGCACCTGCGAGTGCGAAGTCACGATGGCTCCGAGGAACATGACATAGCTTTCCCGGAGCCGGCCTTTTCGGCTCATGCGACGGTCAACAAGGAGTTCGACACCGACCTTCTACGATTCGCATACACTTCAATGGTCACCCCATGGTCGACCTTCGACTACAATATGAAGACCAAGGAAAGAGAGCTCAAGAAACAAGAAGAGGTCTTGGGCGGCTACAATCCCGAGGATTACGAATCCGCCCGCATCACCGCCAAAGCACCGGATGGCACTGAGATACCGATCTCGCTCGTGTATGCAAAGGACGGGGAACCGAAAAGCGGCCGACCTTTGGTCTTGCGAGGCTACGGCTCCTATGGACTCAGCACCGATCCCGAGTTTGGTTCGGCGCGCCTCAGCTTGCTCGATCGGGGATTCGTCTGCGCTCTCGCGCACATCCGCGGAGGGGAAGAGATGGGCAGGCAATGGTACGAAGATGGCAAACTGCTCCGGAAAAAGAACACTTTTGCCGATTTCATCGCCTGCGCGGAGAAGCTGATCGAGGAGGGGTATGCCGCCAAGACTAAGGTGTACGCGACTGGCGGTAGCGCGGGCGGACTTTTGATGGGCGCCGTGGTCAATATGCGCCCCGATCTTTTCGCCGGCATCTGCGCCCACGTTCCCTTCGTGGACGTCGTCACTACCATGTTGGACGAATCGATCCCCTTGACCACGGGAGAGTACGACGAATGGGGCAACCCCAACGACAAACTTTACTATGACTACATTCTCTCCTACTCGCCGTACGACAATGTCGAGCAGAAAGACTACCCGCCGATGCTGGTCACGACCGGTCTGCACGATTCACAAGTGCAGTACTGGGAGCCCGCGAAATGGGTTGCAAAACTAAGGGATCTGAAGACGGACGATCGTCCCGTGCTGCTCCATACCCAGATGGAGGCGGGGCACAGCGGTGCATCAGGTCGATTCGAGGTGTACAAAGACGTAGCCCTGGAGTACGCCTTTCTGCTGCAGCTAGAGGGGATCTTGGAGTGATTCCGAAGTCAGCTTGGCATTCGAATCCGGCATATCGGCTGGAGCTCCTCGATTATCCACCCTATTCTCCTCGGTCCATCAGTCGACTCTTCGATAATGGGCATTGGCCGCGGTGGGGGAAGCGAGCTTATAGTGCCCCCATAGATCCTATCATGATCGATGGGGGTCGCGAAGCCTGATCGCCGGGGGGGGCGACCCGTGAAGTGAGCCTGCGAGGGCACATGAGCGACGAAAGCCACGACAAGGCCGCAGTGCTTGTGGTCGATGACGAAGAGATCATTCGACTCTTCGCCAAACGGGCTCTGAGCATGGCCGGCTATCACGTGCTGGAGGCGGAAGACGGGATCGCCGCACAAGCCGTTCTCGGAGAGCAGGCGGTGGATGTCGTCCTCACCGATCTGCGCATGCCGCGCATGGGCGGTCTGGAGCTGATGCGCTGGGCACGCAAGGAATGCCCCGATCCGGTTTGGGTCATCCTCTCCGCGCTGGAGCATTTCGATGTGGCCGTCGATGCCGTCGAGCTCGGCGCCTTTCAGTTCCTGACCAAACCGCTTTCGGCGGAAGCACTTCGGGTCACGATTCGCAACGCCGTTGATCTGCGGCGCTTGGTGATTGAGCGGGAGCGGCTCAACGGCGAGCTCGAGGTCAGCAACGCCCAACTCCGCCAGAAGGTCGAGCAGCTCGAGCGTCTCTGCGGCATGCTCTATCGTCAAGCCGAGACCATTCAGACCGATCTGCTTCGCGCCGAGGGGATTCAACGCGCGCTTCTGCCCCGCCGAGCCCCGCCGATGGAGGGGTTCCAGGTGCATGCGGTCTATCAGCCGAGCCAGCTCGTGGGCGGCGATCACTACGATCTGATCCCGGTCGCGCCGCGGCGGGTGGCACTCTACGTGGCGGATGCGGCCGGTCACGGCCTGAGTGCGGCGCTGCTCTCGGTGCTTTTCAATCAACGGATCAGACCGGTGGACGAAGCATCGGGCGAGCCGGCGTCGCCGGCGCGAGTGCTCCGCCAGGTGAACCGTGCGCTGCTCGATGAATGCGCCTCACAAGGTCTTTTCGTAACAGCGGTTTACGGTCTTCTAGATACCGACTCCGGAGAGCTGCGTTTGGCCTCGGCGGGCCACCCGCCGGTGGTCGTGCACCGCTCGAAGGGTGACTGTACGCTGCTGCCGCACACCGGCCCGGCGCTCGGCATCGAAGAGGAAGCGCGCTTCAAGGAATGTTGCGTTCGCCTCGAGGTTGGTGACCGGGTGCTAATGTACACTGACGGCCTCTGCGACGTGGGGCCGGCGCAAGACCCGCTCGATGTCGGTCGAATCGCCGGTGAGATCGAGCGGGGTGGGGCCGATGCGAAAGGCGCCCTCGGGGGCCTGCTGCGCGCCGTGGCCCAGGCCCGCGGCCATGAGGCCAACGAAGACGACATCAGCGTGCTGCTGCTCGAAGCCACCCCCGGCAATTCGACAATCGACAACGGCCAGCGGAGAACCACTCACGGCCGTGCGCCCGAACGATCCGGAGATGTGCTTGTCGGCACCGTGGGCGATGCCCTCTGCCTCAGCATTCGGGGGCGAGGAACGTGGACTCAATGTGAGCCGCTACATGAGGTTGCGCTGGCGACGCTGGACGCCGGCCGGGATCTGGTGATCGACTTCGCGGAGTGCAACTATCTCGACAGCACTTACCTCGGCACCATCCACGAGCTCGTCACTCTGGCCGACGAACGCGGGGTGCCCCTTCACATGCAGGGAGTGCAGCCGAAGGTCGTCGGTCTTTTCGATGAGCTGAGCATGTGGCGAGTGAAGGCGCACATCGGTCCCGATGTTTTGCCCATGCCTTCGAAGCTGGCTCCGCTCAGCGAAACGGCCGAAGACCGCGGCCGGACGCGAAAGCGAATTCTACAGGCCCACGAGGTGCTCGCGTCGCTCGACGAGCGGAATCGCGAGCAGTTCGCCGACGTCATCGAAATGTTGAAGACGCAGCAAAGGGCCAACGGAAAAGGCTGAACCGAACGCTGTTCGTGGCCCCGGCACTGGATTGAACACAATGGCGAAGCTCTACTTCTACTACTCCGCGATGAATGCCGGCAAGAGCACGACACTGCTCCAATCCGCCCACAACTATCGTGAGCGCGGCATGCGAACCCTGCTCTTCGCTCCACGTCTCGATCAACGCTACGGCGAAGGGAAGATCACCTCACGCATCGGCTTGCAGGCCGACGCGGTCGTTTTCGATGCGGACGACGACCTCTTCGTCGCGGTCAGGAACGAGCAACGTCTGGAGCGAATTCATTGTGTACTCGTGGATGAAGCACAGTTTTTGACAAAAGCCCAGGTGCTTCAACTCACGCTCGTCTGCGACTGCCTTGGCATCCCGGTGCTGACTTACGGATTGCGCACGGATTTCTTGGGAGAGCCCTTTGAAGGGAGCCGCTACTTGCTGGCATGGGCGGAAGAGCTGATAGAAATCAAGACGGTCTGCTCCTCGGGCAAGAAAGCAACGATGAATGCCCGCTTGGATGCAGATGGAAACCGCGTTTTCGAAGGAGCGCAGGTCGATATTGGACACCACTACGTAGCCATGTCGAGGCAGGCATTTCGCCTCGATCTCGCCTCGCCCATCGGTTACACGATTCCGAAGGAGACAGCGGGCGAGTGACCGACCAGGCTCAACAAGCTCCCAGGGCCGCTTTGGTCGTCCTCTTCAGTGTTGTCGTCGTCGATTTGATCGGCTTTGGGATCGTGGTGCCCATCTTGCCTTTCTACGCTCGTATGTACGGCGCGAGCGCGACGGAGCTGGGCCTCTTGATGGCGAGTTATGCCGCGATGCAGGCGGTCTTCGCGCCGATATGGGGCAGGCTTTCCGATCGATTCGGGCGACGAGCCGTTGTATTGACGACGATTGCGGGCACGAGTTTGGCGCTCTTCACCCTCGGATCGGCGAGCTCTTTGTCCTGGATCTTCGCCGCTAGAATTCTAGCGGGAGCGTTCGGCGCAAATATTAGCGTCGCTAGCGCGTATGTAACCGACGTCACGGCCACGGAAGAACGAACGCGCTGGATGGGAATGATCGGCGCTTCATTCGGGGTGGGGTTCCTGTTCGGCCCCGCCATCGGCGGGTTGCTGGCTCCTTACGGCTACCACGTTCCGATGTTGGTAGCGGGCGGGGTGGCGGCGGTGAACTGGATCGTCGCGTTCGGAATGCCGATCCACGGCTCCCGGGTTCGGTAGAGTTGCACGTAGATCTTGCCGCCCGGATCGAGTCGGCGGACGAGCTCCCTGAGGCCGAGCTCCGGGGCGGGCGTGTGGTGCAAGACGCCGATCGACATGATTAGGGGGAAGGAGGCGGGTGCGAAGGGCGGCTTCAGGATGTTGCCGTGGACGTAGTGCACGCGAGACGCCTCGCGTTCGGGGAGCTCGGTGCGGCGTTTCTCGGCGCCGAAGATCGCGGAGCTCATGTCGAGGCCGATCGTCTCGCATCCCAGGCGCGTGGCGGCGGCGGTCAGTGCGCCATGGCCGCAACCGGCGTCGAGCAGGAGCTTGCCCTCGATCTCGGCGGGATCGATATCGAGGATGGCGGGGATTTCGCGGACGCGTAGATCGAGGTCCTTGAACCAGGTGGCGTCACCGTAGTCGTAGGTGCGCCATTGAAGTCCGAACGACTCGGGTGTGCGGGGGTCGATTCCGGAACGTCCTTCCCCTATCCCCTCCGTCCCCTTTTGTTGCTCCCGGCTCGGGATCATGCTCGGAACGCCGTCGAGGATCGGATAGACCTTACCGCAAGGGCAGGGGAGCTCCCCCTCGCGCAGGTCTTCGCCGGGCGCCAGGGTTGGGGCGTTCGGGGCGAGGGCGGTTTTGCAGGAGGGGCAGGCGAGCAGATCGAGCAGCGGTTTTCTCATCGGCGCCTCTTCGGGAGTGTCATGCGGGCAGCCTAGACCGGATCGGGCTGCCTTGAGAAGTGGGACGGCGGTGGAATCCACGTCTGCCGTGCATTCGCGCTCCCCATGGCCGATCGCGAGGAGCTCTTTCGCCGCACGCTCTTCAACGTCTTCACCCGCAACCAGGGCGACCACGTCAAGAACATCGCCTTTCTGATGGACAAATCCGGAATCTGGGCCTTGGCTCACGCCTTGATCGGAGGCACGCACGACCCGTTCATGGATGTTTCCTACATCCTGGAGGACATCTTCGATGGCAACCCGGTCATCGGCGAGGCGGAGCAACACCGCCTGCCCACCCTCTTTCTGGCGAACCCGGCAAGCATCGAAGCTCCGCTGGGCGGATAGCCGGTTCTCCACGTTCACGCAACGAGCAACGGTGCCGGTAATCGTTCTGTAGAGCCGCGCACATCGGTTCGCGAGCGTGGCGAGGTGTTGCGAGATCCCGCGCTCGGCCCTCATTCGCTCGTGATCGCACGCGACGCCACCGAAACAGTGTCGCTTGTGCAGCCGGTACTTCCGGCCCACGGTCCCTTTTCCGGGGATTGGGTCCCGGCGGCCCAATCGGAGGGCAGTCTTTTCAAGGACTTCTTACGCGCGGCGATCGTTCCTCGAGATCGGTTCTCTCGATGCTCCATCCCCGCGGCGGCGAGCCGAGACCCTCCCTAGCCAACTCGTGCCGAGTACCTTATCATCCAAGCTGCCGCGCAGGAATAACTCGCTATGCTGGCATCTGCCCGAGTTGTGGAAGGAACCCATGGTTCGACTATTCTTACTATGTGTGCTCTTGGCATCTTGCCAGGGCTCGCCCGGGACCGGAGTGGAAGGCAAGCGCCTGGGAGAGCTGGTGGGGACAACGCACAAGGGCGACAGATTCGCGGCGCGCGACCACTCCGCGGCCGGGGCGTTGGTCTTCATCGCGCATGGCAATCAGTGCCCCATCATGCGCCAGTACTACCCTGTGATCGCGAAGCTTGAAAAGCGTTACTCGGAACGGGGGATTCCCTTTTTCTTGGTAGATGCGAGCCCACAAGATTCGCCGGAATCGATCACCAAGGAGCTGGCGGGGTACAAAGCCGAGTCTTTTACGGTGCTCGTGGACGAGAGCCAAGAGATCGTGAAACGGCTTGGCCTGCGGATCACTTCTGAAGCCGCGATCGTCGATCCCCGGACGTGGAAGATCGTCTACCGCGGCGCGATCGATGATCTCATCACTTACGATGTGCAGAAGACCCACGCTCGCAAAAGCTATCTCGTCGACGCGCTCGAGGCCCACTTGAAGGGAAAACCGATTGCCCGGCCGCGCTCGCGAGCCATGGGGTGCTTCATTACCATCAAGAGTTGAGGGTCGGTCGGAGAGATCATGAGAGATTTGTTCATCGACACGTGTCGGATACTCGCGGTCCCTGGACTGTTGCTTCTGCTCTCAGGCATTGCCACCGCCGATGATGTGTCGAATCCGGTCGGCGGCGGCTGGCGCCAGACAACAGGCATCTATTTCAATCCGATATCGGAAGAGCTAGATGCGTACATGGACAATTTCCGCCTTCTCGATCAGCGGGGCCATGCCCACACGATGATCCAGTACGCGGACCACGAACTCGTCGTCCTCATCGGTTACAGGCCTGACTGCGCCCACAACTCGACTCTGCTCGAGTCGATTCGAGAATTACAGCGACGCTTCGACCCGCGTGGGATTCAATTCTTGCTCCTGAATCCCTCGCTGGGCGGTCGCAGGGAACCGATCGACGAAGCGCTCCGAAGGCTCGATCTCGACGTTCCGGTGTTGATGGACGAAACACAGATGGTTGCGGCATCGTTGGGGATCGGTGGCGGGGGAGCCGTGCTTGCGTTTGAGACGGAGAACTGGAAAGAGGTGCTCCGCAGACCGGCCGGGCACGACGAAGGATGGCTTGAGGGGACGTCTACGGCCCTCGAGCATGCCCTTGATGATGCCGAGGGGCGGGGCCGACCCGAAGGGGAGTGGTCCTCGCGTCTGGGCGACGCCTGGGATCGTACCCGGGACCGAATAAGCCGGTGGTTGCCGAGCGGTAAGGGGACCGCGTCGTGCGATTTCGTATTCCACGATCCCGGCCCGCTCACCTACACCGAGGATGTCGCATCGATTCTGCTCGATCGATGCGTCACTTGCCACCGGAAGTCCGCCGTCTTCGACCTCTTCAATTCCTACGAACAGGTCAAAGGCTGGTCCCAGATGATCCGCCAGTCGATCCGTCTGCAGCGGATGCCCCCGGGGGGACTCGACCCCTACTATGGCAACATTCGGCACGCACATAGCCAAGAGGAGATGCGCACGATCCTACATTGGATCGCTCAAGGCATGCCCCGAGGTCCCGGCCCCGACCCGATCGCAAACACCAAGAGTCGGGCGGTCATGGGCGCTGAGAGAAGGAGTGCCCAGTACGAGGTCCCGGATTTGGTGTACGAGATGGAGGAACCTCATGTGTTGCCGGCGATCGGCCTCATTGAGTACAGATACGCGCAGCTGGGTGAACAGACGCAAGAAGACCTCTACCTCGAGGCGCTCCGCCTCGACATCAATCTCAGTGTCGTCCATCACTGCAACATCTTGCTCTTGGACCGACCCTTGGACCAGGAAGAAATGGTGCCTCAGCCCGATGGAATGCTGAAGGTCAGCAAAAGTCAACCCGGCACTTGGAACAAGACGGTCCAGGCAGGAGCGGGCATGAGCGGCATCGGCGATGGCTGGGTCAAGGGCGACCCGGAAATCCCGGCGATCCTCGCGAGCAAAGAGCGGGCGAGTCGGCTCTTGTACGAGCGGATCCTCCTCACGGCGAGCCGCGCCAGAGGGCTGTTCTGGGCTCCACCGGGCCTGGCGTATTTCATACCCAAAGGGCACTACATCGTTTTGGAATTCCATTACAACGCTTCCGGCCGCGTCGAAGAGAACCGAGCCCGTCTGGAACTGTATCGTTACCAGCAAGCTACACTTCCAAGAAGGCTGAAGCGCTTGGGGATATATCAGGGTGGATTCCGGATCCCGCCCCACGCGCGCAACTTCGTTGTCGAGTCGCGAGCTCGGATTAGCGACGACATTACTGTTCTGGCTCTCGGACCCCACATGCACTACCGTGGCGCAAGTGCGCGGTACATAGCGGAGTATCCTGACGGCAATAGGAAAATCTTGCTCTCGATCCCCTTCTTTCAGTTCAAGTTCCAGCGGAAGTGGCAAATGCACCCGCCCACCTTTTTGCCGGCCGGCACAACACTCGTCACCGAGATGATCTACGACAACTCGGAGTACAATCTGGCGAATCCCGATCCCGACGCGTGGGTCATGAACGGTTCACAGTCGGTCACCGACGAAATGCACTTGCCTAGGGTTCACTACGTCGACGGCCATTTCGAAGCGCCGCAACCTCTAGGAGAGGGTGCGGTGAATCGAAAACCGAGAGCTCCACGCGCAGATCCCGGACTGGATCGATGGTCGCGTTGGCCCGCAACACGTTAAACGACCTTCCCTGGATATTTCGGACACCCAAGATAGCGCGGATGCGCGAGGATGTTCGACATGTCAAAGAGAAACCGACGGAACTACACACGTGAGCAGAAGTCCGACGCGGTTCGCATGGTCCGCGAGGTTGGCAACCTGGCCAAGGTGGCCCGGGACCTGGACTTGACCGAGAGTTCGCTTCGGAACTGGGTGAAACAGGACGGGATCGACGATGGCACGGACCCGAGGGCGCGTTGACGACGGCGGAGCGCGAAGAGCTGCGTCGACTCCGCCGTGAGAACCGCACGCTCGCGATGGAGCGTGATTTCCCAAGAAGAGCCGCGGCCTTCTTTGCCCGGGACTAGCCCGCATTTCTCACCAACTTTCGTGGCGAGGGGAGCGGATCCTAGGATCGCGGCTTCAGCCCTTCGATCGTGCCGAATCTGATCGTTTACGTTGCTACGGGCAGGCTGCGCTCCGATCCGATCACGGTCGTGGAGGAGTCGCGATCTCCACCGATCCGCCCCTTTCGGTCCGCGCTGAGGAGTTGCGAGTCGAGATCGGGGTCTCACGATCCGGCGGTGCTTCCGCTCGTTTCGCGCGCGGCAGCCACGGCGCGGACTCCATGCCTCCCTTTGCTAGTCTCCCCAAATGACCCCCGCCGACCTCTTCCGCCGCGCCACCGAGCTTCTCGACCGCGGCGAACCTTTCGCCCTCGTGACCATCGTCGAGACCAAGGGCTCCTCTCCCCGCCACGCGGGCACGAGAATGATCGTTCTCGACGACGGCACCCTCGAGGGCACGATCGGCGGGGGACGTCTCGAAGAAGAGGTGAGGGCCGAGGCCGCTCGGCTCCTGGAAAGGGGCGCGATTCTGCGCCGCACCTTTTCTCTCGGCGCCGATTTGGCGATGTGTTGTGGAGGCAGTGTGGAAGTCATGATCGAAGCGATGGGCGGTCCGCCCCGTCTCTACCTCTTCGGCGCGGGCCACGTCGCCCAGCCGCTCGCCCGCTACGCCGCCGACGCCGGTTTCAGCGTCACGGTCATCGACGACCGCCCCGACTACGCCACCGAAGAGCGCTTCCCCGCCGCGATGGAGGTTCGCGTCGAGGAGTTCGTCGACGCCGCCCTCTCGATCCCTCGCCGCTCCGACGACTACCTCGTGATCGTCACCCACACCCACCGCGGCGACGAAGAGCTGCTCACCGAGCTGCTCCCGGGCGCATTCCGATATCTCGGACTCATCGGGAGCGGCAACAAGGTGCAACGGTTCAAGATGCGCCTCGCCAGCGCGGGCGTCGCGCCCGAGCGCTTCTCACTCATTCACGCCCCGATGGGCCTCGACATCGGCGCCGAGACGCCGGAAGAGATCGCGCTGGCCGTCGTGGCCGAAATGGTAGCGATCCGCCGCCGCGGAGAGCTCGCCGATGGCGTGCGATCCCTGGCCGATCGCGCGAAAGGGTCTCGTTCCACCGACTAACCCGGATATCTCACGAGATTCCTACTGCGACCGCACATCTCCCTGCCCTGCCGGCACTTCCCACCGTTTCGCCTTGTGCGACGTAGCACCACTACACCTCCGCGTCGAACCGGCACGAAGCACCGGCAGGACCAGAACCTGCACGGTCTCGCTACGGAATCTCGTGAGATATCCGGGCTAACCCACCACCGCCCCGTGCCCCCGCGCCCGCGACCGCCTCTCGCTCGGTCCCCCCAGCCAGCAGCGCCAGGAACCCCGCGTAGCCGAACGCGATGATCGGTAGACCCCCGAAGAAGGCCCATTCCGCCAGCCCGTGGCTCGACAGTCCGCCAGCCAGAGACCACGAGAGTGTGATCGCCGGCGCCGCCAGCACCACCCCCGCGAGCGCGCCGAGCCCGGCGACCCTCTCCCGCCGGAGCCGCATTCGCCCCAGCGCCGCCGAGACCGGGGCCACGCCCACGAAGACCACCGCGAGGCAGGGAAACACCGCGTAGCTCGCCGGCAGCACGAAGGGCACCGGAAGAGACCGGCGCGCGCTCCAGAGCAGCAGCAACACCAGGAAGAGTCCGCCCATCGGAATCACGTCGACCGCGTCCGCCCGCGATCGGTCCACCGATCCGCGCATCGGACCCTCCCGCCAGCTCTGCACCAGCAGCAGCACCGCGGCGATCGAGTGCACCATCGCGTGCGCCGAAACCACTCCGGCCACCGTGCCCTGTTCCTTCCCGATCAAGGGACCCGCCACCGTCGCCAACCCGTTCGCCACCAACCACAGGCCCCCGCGCCGCCTCGCGGCCTCTTCATCCGCGGCGACCAGCAGATGCCACGACACCGCCAGCGATCCCGCCAGCACCGCCGCCGCCCCGGCCGCGCTCGACTCCCCACTCACCCGCTCGATCGCCATCATCCCCGCCCCCGCGCACACCGCCGCCAGCAGACCTATCCCCAGTGTTCCTCCTCGCACGCCCCCTCGCACGAGCCGAGCCCCCAGCGCCGCCTGCACCAGCGACCCCGCGTACAACAAAGGGATCAGCCCCGCCACACGCCTCAGAACCGGGGGCGAAACATGGGGCGCCAGCAGGAGCATTCCCAGCACCAACCAGCCCGCGCACACCGGCCCCGGCGCGAAGAGTTGAATCGGCGGATTGTGCTGTAGGTTGCGTTCCACGGCCTTCCAGGGCGAACATGGGCTCCCTTATCCCCGATCGACCGCCACGCACCACCCTTGATGTTCGTGGCTCACGAAGGAGACCCCATGGGCTGGTTCAAGACCATCGTCGGCGGAGCCATCGGATTCGCCATCACCGGCGGCCCCCTTGGCGCCGTTCTCGGAGCGATGGCCGCCGATGCCGTCTTCCCCGGCCGCGCCAGAGAGCGCGCCCCCCGCCTCACCCGGGGCGAAGAGCGCCAAACCCTCTTCTTCGTCGGCACCTTTTCGATGCTCGCCAAGCTCGCCCAGGCCGACGGACAGGTCACCCGCGACGAAATCGACGCCATCGACGCCTTCATGCGGGATCAGCTCCGGCTCGACGATCCAACCCGCGCCTTCGCGATCGACATCTTTCGCAAGGCGAAGGAATCGGATCACGCCTTCGAGGAGTTCGCGACACAATTCGCGACGACATTCGCCCGCGATCCCCAGGTCAAAGAGATGCTGATCGACGTGCTTCTGCGCGTCTCGATCGCCGACGCCGAGCTGCACCCTAACGAAGAGCGCATGATCAAAAGCGCCGCCGACATTTTCGGGTTCAGCCGCGACGACTATCTGCGCATGCGCGCCCGCGTCATCCCCGACGTCTCTCCCTACTACCGCATCCTCGGCTGCTCACCCAACGACTCCGACGACGACATCCGAAAAAAGTATCGCCGGCTCGCCAAAGAGTACCACCCCGACAACATCATCGCCAAAGGCATGCCCGAAGAGTTCGTCGAGCTGGCCAACCGGAAGTTCCAGGATCTACAGGACGCCTACGATCGGGTTTCGGCGGAGCGGGGGATGCGGTGAGGATCTTCTTGCGTGGACCCTAATTGCGGGATGGGAAAATGTCTCACGCATGTTGGCAGAGAGCGCCCCGGCTACCGGCGGAAACCCTCGGCCGGCTGTGGAGAATGTTGTCGCATGGGCAGAGATCGTTGCTCAATCGGTCGCGTCTCGCCTCGAGCCTGGCTGTTTCGCCGCGGCGGGTGAGCGTTGCCTCCCCTACTTCTACCGCACGGCGGATGGGGCCGAGGCCGATCTGGTCTTCGAAAGGGGGGGCGGGTCGGTTGCGCGATCGCGATCAAGCGCTCTACGACTCCGCGTCTCTCGCGGGGGTTCCGTTCCGCCTGGGAGGTCCTTCGCCCCCGGAGGGTCTACCTTGTCCACGGAGGGGAGGAGAGTTGGCCGATGAAGGCGGGAATCGAAGCGGTCGGGCTGGTGTCGCTATTGCGGATGCTGGCGAAGGGGTGCCGGCGAGCAGGGTGATGCGTGCCTGGCCCGGCTAGATTCGCGGTCATCCGCTGAGGCCGGTTCGGGGGAGCGGAGCCGGGGGGCAGGCCTGGCGACGAATGGCGGCGACCGGAGAACCAGTGCGCGGTCCCCATCCTCTTCCCCTCTCCCCCTGTACCGAAAGCTCGACTCTCGTGGCCCCCGCACTCCTCGGAGTGATAGCCTCTCCCCTCTTTTGCCCCAACCCGCCGCCACTTCGATCGGAAGAAGCACGTGCGCCCACTACGGCTCCTCGTCTTCCCTGCCTGCTGCCTCACCCTTCTGGCCACATCGGCGACCGCCCAGACGATCGTTCCGATCGCCAATATCCAGGACAGCATCGATGTCTACGATGGGCGGACTGTTACCGTCCAAGGGGTCAGTCTGGGAGACAACGGCGACCTATGGTCCGGACGAACGTCGGTCTACATTCAGGACGACTCCGGCCACGGGATCCAGGTCTTCGACTACAACACTCTCTATCCGTGGAACCGGGGCGACCTGATCAAGGTCACCGGTGAGATTGAGGACTACCAGGGTAGTAACGACAACCGTACGACCGAGATCCTCCCCTCATCGGCTCCGAGCATCGAGGCGACGGGGCAGCCTCTGCCCACGCCGGCGACGCTGACCACGGCGGCGGCCAACGATGCCGAGCATGAGGGAAGCTACGTTCAGATCACGGGGGAGGTGACCGATTTCATCAAAGGGCTAGGCGGCGGCGCGAATATCGGCGTCGACGACGGCAGCGGCGAGATCACGGTGAGGGTCTGGGATTCGATCGGTATCGATCTGTCGGCGGTCGACATGAGCGACTCGATCACGGTGAAGGGGATCGTCTCTCCCTATACGGACGACTTCCAGGTGTTGCTCGTCGACGATTCCGATCTCTGGGTCGGTGGCGAGTGGGTTGGCAAGATCACGCCCATCGCGTCGATTCAGGACAGCATCGATGTCTACGATGGGAGGAACGTCACCATCGAGGGCGTCGTCACGGTCGGCTGGGGCAAGGTCGCGGAGGAGATTTCGGGCAGTCCCGCGACATCGATCTATGTGCAGGACGAATCGGGGCGGGGGATCAATATCTTCGAGTTCGGCAAGGCCCATGAGGATCTAGTGCGGGGGACACGGGTTCGGATCACGGGCGAAGTGGTGGACTACCCACCCGAAGAGGACGACCCCACCGTGCAGTTCCGAACGACCGAGGTCGTCATCAGCGAAGTAGAGAATCTGGGAGTCGGGGCGCCGCTTCCGGCGGACAGTCTGCTCACCATCGCCGAGGCGAACGATCCGAAATGGGACGGAACGCTGATCACGGTGAACGGTTGGGTGACGGAGACCCCATCGAACGCCGGCGGAGGGTGGAATATCGAGATATCGGATGGATCGGGAAACACGACGGTTCGGGTCTGGGACACTGCCGGTCTGGGGGCTTTCATCGAGGAGAACCTCTCCCGCGATCAGCTGATCGAGGCCAAGGGGGTCGGCTCGGTCTACAACGACGCTTTTCAGATCTTGCTCAACTACCAGGAGGATCTGAGTCTCGCGGGCACGCCTCCCGATGGGCTCGACACGCTGACGGTGGATCACGCGACCTTGAGCGTGCCGCGGGCGCTCTTCGCGCCCACCGCTCAGGAGAAGGTGCGGTTGATCTGGAATGCTCCACCGGAGAGCCATGTCTGGATCCAAATCTTCGATATGACGGGGCGTTCGGTAGCAACGCTGCTGGAAGAACCGAATGCGCCTCCCTACGGCGACAGAGATCTCTACTGGGACGGAAGGGACCGCTTGAACCAACGCCTCACCGCCGGCACCTACATCGTGCACATTCGGGCGTCGCAGACGGGCGACGGCTCGATCACCGCGGCATCGGCGCCCATCGTGATTGGAGCCCGCCTTGACTGATTCTCTTTTGAAGGCCGCTCTCGCGCTCCTTGCCGGCACGGTCGTCGCGACCTCCCCGGCGCACGCCGTTTTCGAGCTTCAAGGCCCCACGCCTCGAGCCATGGCGATCGGTGGCGCGGCCAGCGCCCTGCTCGACGATGCGTCGGCGCTCTACTACAACCCGGCGGGCCTGGCGAGTCTCTCGTCCACGAACGCGGCGTTCAGTCACAATCGAATCGGCAACTTCGACTTCCTGAGCCACAGTCTGGCATACGCCGGTTTCCCGATGGGCAAGTTCGGCTCGGCGGCTGCTGGCGTGCGGACCTTCATGACCAAATCGAGCCAGGGCGAGCGCCTCTCGAACGAGTTCACCCTCTCGATCGCGCACGGCTTCACGGTCATGGAGGATGTTCACTCCAGCTTGGCCGTGGGTTGGGCAGCCCATATGCACCAGCTGGGATTCGGCACTTCAGCGGGCACCTACGTGCCAGCGACCGATTCGTATGTCGACAGAATCGATCTGGGCAGCGCATCGGCCGTCGGCTTCGATGTCGGTGTGAGGGCGAACCTCGAAGGCCGTACCTTCTTGAGCGCCGTTCTGCGCAACCTCAATCGCCCCACGCTGGGCGATACCGACCGGATTCAGCTTCTCGAGGCGCTGACTCTCGGCGCCGCCTACCAGCCCTATCCCGACGTGGTCACTACGGGAGAGGTCGAGCTGAGATCGGGGGAAGCCCCATCGCTGCTGCGGGCAGGCATGGAGTACCGAATCGTCGAGATGCTCACGCTTCGCGTAGGAGTCGGATCGGAGCCCGCGCGCTTCTCGGGTGGCGCCCGCATCGCATTCGGCAACTTCGTCTTCGACTACACTTTCGGAGACCATCCGATCCTGCCCTCATCGCACTACCTCGGAGTGGGAGTCGAGTTCTGATGCGCCGGAGCAAGCTCCTCTGGCCGCTGGCCGCCCTGGTCCTGGCGCGCTCCGCGGCGGCCTCGGTCCCGGTCGATATCAACAACGCCGGCCCCGATGAGATTCGCGCCCTGCCGCTCCCCACCGAGGTGAGTGAGGCGCTGCTCGATCGGCTCAAGTACCACGGCGCCTTCGAATCGTTCTACGACCTCAGGCTGGTGCCCGGATTGACGCAAGACCATCTGCTCACACTTCGCGACAAGGTGGCGATCCTTCCCGAAGAGGGGCGCGACCTCGACGTCCAGCGGATGGATCGGCTCTACGCCAGCATCTCTCGGCTCACCGCGCAGGAGGGAGCGAACGAGGCGCTGATCGACAACTACATCGATCAGCTTCGCGTTCCGATCACGCTCGCAACCGCGAGCACCGACCGCCTTCAATCCCTTCCCGGCGTTTCGCCGATCGATGCCGCGGCGATCGTGCGCCACGTAAGAGGCGGCAGACCGATCCGATCGAGCCGTGATCTGCGCAGCACTCCCGATCTATCTCATTTCGGCTGGCGCTCGGTCCGCGACTACGTGCGCTACGAGGACGAGATCGGGCGCGGATTCGGTGGAGATGCCCAGTTTCGCATCAGTCGGCCGCTGACGATGACCGACAACGAAGACCTCTTTCGAGAGGACTTCTACGCGGCCGACAACGATTCCACTTACTACAACCAACAGTTCGTTCGCGACGCATATGCGTTGCTGGGCTTGGATGAGCAGCAGCCCGAGGTGACGACGAAGATTCGGGGACGGGTGGGAGATCGGTGGGAGGCCGGACTGATCACCCATCGCAACGCTTTCGAGAGCGACCTTTCCGGAACGCTCAAGGGGTATCTAGGCACGAAAAATCTCTCGATGGGGCCCTTCGAGCTGGAGCATTTCGTCGCCGGCAACTACTCGCTCGCGATGGGCCAGGGGCTGATACTCGAGAACACCGATTTCTACCGGCCGCGAAAGAGCGGACTCATCTTCGACAAGCGGCAGCAGGGAATCCTCGGCGACATCAGCCGCACCAATCAGCATGCCTTCCAGGGGGCGGCGGCACAGCTCGCCTGGGGAAACCTGCGACTGATCGGCTTCTGGTCGAACGATGAACGCGACGCGATTCTCGACAATGCCGGTCAGGTCCGGACGCTGATCACTCTGAACCCTAGAATCGACTCGGACGATCTGCCCGATACGCTCGCGCTTCATCCGACGCAGCTCGATTCGAACGCCGCGTTCATCGCCACCGATTCGGTAGACGAGACTACGTGGGGCGGGAGTATTCGTTTCGAGCTCGCACCCGGCAGCCACGTCGCCGTGACGGGGTACGAATCGCTCTACGACCGTTTCTTCCTACCTTCGTTCGACGGGGTCATCCGCGACGACGCGCTCGACAACATCGCTCCGATCGACAACGAGTATTTGATGTCGAACCAGCTCGAGGGAAAGTTCCGGCGGGTCGTGGGCGGCGAGGCGCAGGTCGTCTGGAAGAACGCCGTGGGGCAGATCGAGTACGGAAAGCAGCTCGGCGCCGGCGACGCCATTATCGCGACGGCCTTCGCGCAGTGGTCGAACCTGAACCTTCTGCTCTCCTTCCGCGACTACGACGTCGACTACGACAACCCCTTCAATCGGGCCTTCAGTGAGAAAGAGCGTTACGACGATACGATTTTCGAGGACCCCTTCCGGCTGACCAATCCGCTGATGGCGGAGCTCTACGTCAACAGCGCCCAGCCGGCTCCGGAGCGGGGGTTCTACGGGTCGACCCGCTACCGACTGCACCGAATGCTCCTGGCGACGGTCGATTACTCGACCTGGATCCGGAAGTCGGATGGATCGGCGTTCAAACGGATCGTGCCGAGGCTCGAGTTCTCACCGACCTGGCCCTTGCGCTTGCAGTGGCGACACAAATGGCAATCCCGAAACGAAGAGGGTTTCGCCGAGACTATCGAGATCAGCCAAACGATCGAGGATCGTTTCCGCCTGCGCCTCTTCCTCTCCGATCGCAACGGAATCGAGTTCCTCTACCACATCGGCCACACTCGATGGCCCTCTCGCGGCCGGCTGGCGGGTACGCGTGAGGGAGGGCCGATTTATCGCGACGCGGATCCGGAAGAAAATGTGCCGCTACAAGGATCCGAGACGGAACCGTCGATCGCACTGGGAACGGTGATCGATCATCGCGTGAACGAACGGCTCAAGTTCCGCGCGGGAGCGACCGCATTCAAGGGCTTCTTCTGGAACTTCGAGGACACCGAGTTCCTCGTGGTCGACGGTGAAGGCACGCGCTTTTGGATCTCGATCTGGGATCGTCTCTCCGACAATCTTTCGCTATACCTAAAGGCTGCCTGGCATCGCGAGAATCCCACCAACTGGCGCGACGCTCGGCTCTACAACGGTGAGTTCGAGTTCTCCTCGCAAGAGAACGACGCACCCTTCGAGCTCAGCGAGTCGACACAATTCAGGCTTCAGCTCGATTACACATGGTGATGCAAATGAACCCGCGAAACCTGACAACCCTTCTGGTCGCGTTCGGAATCTCGCCGACCGCGGCGTCGTCGATCTCTTTCTCCGAACAAGAGATGGGATCGCCTTTCGAAGCTGCCGGCGCCAGAGAAGCGGCGTTGGGCGGCACCGGCATGACCCTCGCGAAGGGTGTCGCGGCCGTCACGGCGAATCCCGCAGCCCTCGCGGCGACCGAAGGGCTCGCGATTCAGGTCGTGGGGGTTCTCGATACCGATGACGAGCGGCGCTCCTATACGGTGCACGACTCCTTCTCGGGCTATCTGGCCGACAACATTTATGCACTGAATGCCGATCGCCACACCTATCCGGCCGTGGCCGCCGCATGGGCGATCTCGACCGGCTGGCCGGTGCTCGCTGCTTCTTACCGTCCCGCGTTCGTCGCCGACTACAGCTATCGAGAACAGATCTTGTCGCCCTGGCGCTTCCGCTCCTTTTTCCCCGAGGACGTTCGTTCCGAGCTGCCCGGACAAAACGTCGTCGCCGACTATACCGATATGCCGCTCGGCTCGAACTCGGTCATGCAGGAGGGCGGCGTCGATCGTCTGACCTTCGCGCTCGGCCACAAGCTGATCGAGAACGACCGATGGACCCTTTCGTGGGGAGGCGGCGTCGATCTCTACTGGACGGAGATCTCTCGAATCGTAGCGACAACTTACGAGCCGGTGACGGTGGTCAATCAGATCGACGGGGAGATCGTCTGGGACGAACCCCTGCTGCCCTACGACGACCAGCGGGTCACGACGGAGACCGACGGTTCGGGTACCGGCTTCGTCGCAGGCGTCCGTCTGGCGCACCGGGAGCGCGTGGAGCTCGCCTACGCCTTTCGATCGGCGATCGAGCTCGACAACGATGTGCGTGCCACCATGATCGTGGGCGATTCCACGGCGATCAGCGAAACGACGAGCGCCCCCCGTTACGCCTCGCGCCACAGCATCGGCCTGCTTTTCCACCCGGTGAACGTGGTGCGAACCAACATCGCCTTCCAGCTCGACTACGAGCCCTGGGAGTCGGATGGCGAGCTCGGCGGAGGAGGCAAGCCGAGCGACGTGACCCGCTATCGGCTCGGTGTCGAGCATATTCTGCCCGGCGGAACCCCCTTCCGCTTCGGATTCACCTACGGCGCCCCCTACACCGGCGCCGATCGCAATCGAGTCGGCTTCACGGCCGGCACTCAGATGGCCGCGGGACCGGCGAAGATCGACATCGCCGGGGCTCTGGGCTACGCCGCGTACCGCACGGGCGACCTCTTCGACGACGCTCTCTTCGGTGCCGAGACCCGCACTGAGTCGGATCGGATCGAAGAGCGGGTATTCCGCGTGACGGCGGCGATGATGCTGGACTTCTAGCCCACCGGAGCGGCTGCGTTGTTACCATTGGAAGGCTCGGCCATTTCTCCCCAACCCCCTGCGAAGCCTCCCATGCGCACCCGGCTGCCAACCGCCGCGTTACCGGCGCTGCTCATCTGCGCCCTGCCCACCGCGGCCCATCCCCAGAACACTCCGATCTTTCCCGATCTCGAGGGTAGTGAGTTGCTCGAGGCTCTCGTCGATTCCTACAAGCCGTGGAGCACCCCGGGCTATGACGATGCGAGGGACATCCTCTACGGCGACATCGACAACGACCAAGACTCGCTGAAGGGGGTCTACACGGGTTTCACGGTCTACATCGATCCTTGGGGCGATCCCTCCGACGAGGCATATCAGGGGGGGATCGATACCGAGCACACCTGGCCGCAGAGCAAGGGAGCGAACGGTCAGGCCAAGAGCGATATGCACCACCTCTACCCGACGCGGATCCAGGCGAACGGCGCGCGAGGGAGCGATCCTTTCGACGAGTTGCCCGACGATCTGACCGACAAGTGGTGGCGGCTCGATTCCTTCCTCACTTCGATCCCCGGCTCGCTTATCGAGGAATACAGCGAGCAAGAAAACGACGACGACCTCTTCGAGCCGCGCGAAGACCACAAGGGCAATGTCGCCCGCTCGATGTTCTATTTCTACACGATGTACAAGGACGAGGCCGACGCCGCCGACGCGAGCTTCTTCCCCCGGCAGAAGGACGTGCTCGGCGTCTGGCACTCGCTCGATCCGGTCGACTCCGACGAGATCAGCCGCACCAACCAGATCGCGAACCACCAGAGCGGCCGGCCGAATCCCTTCGTGATCGACACGACCCTGGTTCGCCGCGCGTATTTCCCCACCTCGATCGATGCGGGCGAAGAGAGTGGGTCGCCGGGTCCGCCGGAGAGCATAGTCCGCTCCTTCGCCGCAAGCCCCAACCCCTTCAACCCCCACGTCGAGATCTCTTTCGCCCTGGAAGAGCGTTCCGCGGTCGTTCTGGGGCTCTTCGACCTGGCCGGTCAGCGCGTGGTGACCCTGCTCGCCGGTGAGCAGCGATCGGCGGGGGAGCACCGTATCGAGTGGGACGCGGGAACACGATCCGGCGGCGTATATCTCTGCCGCCTGGGGACGGAAGACGGATGGACAGAGACCCTCAAGCTGATTCTCCTGAAATAGCCAATCATCGATGTCCATCCCTTCCTTGACGCAGCGCAGTAGAACCCTGCTCGCCCTCTTTTCCATCGCCGCCGCACTGATCGCGGGGTGCGGATCGGGCGGGTTTTTCGACAATCCGTACACCGATCGGCTGGAATCTCAGAAGCGGCGCCCGGCTCACGTCACCCCCGCGTCGGCCGCATCGACGGCGGCGAGCAGGGCTCCGCATCCGAAAGGGGAGACTCCGGCACCGCGCCCGATCGGTCCACGCTGCTCGATCGAGCGCGGCCCGCTCCCCGAGGCCGCGGATGTTCTCGAAATCGTTCTCATCGATGTCGGCCAGGGCGACGCGATTCTGGTCGTCGCTCCGAACGGCCGAACACTCCTGGTCGACGGGGGCATGGCCTTTCACGCGAGCAGCGGAGCCGGCAAGAAGTCGGGCGGCTACCAGATGCCGGACGACATGGGCAAGAAGGCGGTCTTGCCCTTTCTGCGGAAGAGAGGGATCGACAGGCTGAACATCGCGGTCGGCAGCCACCCTCACGCCGACCATATCGGCGGCCTGGTCACGGTGGCGGGCGCGCTCGGGATCGATCTCTATGTCGATCCCGGAGTCCCATATTCGTCCGACACATACGCCGCGCTCCTCGAGCGGCTGGCCGAGAGGAAAATCGCCTATCGGATCGCGAAGAGCGGCGATACTCTCGATCTCGATCCGCGGGTGGAGATTCGTATTCTCGGTCCCGAGCCGCCCCAAGATGAGAACGTCAACAACAGCTCGGTCGTGCTGGAGATTTCGTACGGCGGATTCGTCGCGCTGCTCACCGGCGACGCCGAGGCGGAGGAGGAGGCGGAGCTGGTGCAGTCGGGGCAGCTCAAATCGGCCTGCCTTCTGAAGGTGGGGCACCACGGCTCCCGAAGCTCCAGCACGGCGGCCTTCGTCGAGACGCTACGCCCCAGCATCGCCGCGATCTCGTGCGGGCGGCGGAACAAATTCGGGCATCCCCATCGCTCGACCATCGATCGTTTCGACGCGGCCGGTGTGGAAGTTCTGCGCACCGATCTGGATGGAACGATCCGTTTTCTGACCGACGGCAAGCGGCTTGAAGTGAAGACGCTGGGGAAGCGACGGTGACCGGTCGCCCGTCGATCGGCGGGGCGAAGCGGTGGGGTGCGATCCTGGTCCTCGTACTGTCGGCGACCTCGTTGCGCGAGACCGGCGCCCAACTCATCAGCGATCTGCGGCTCGAGTCGGAAGAGGATATCAACGACGCTTTTTTCGAAGGCGAGCTCGACGAGCAGACCCGTGATGAGCTGATCGAGCTGCTTCGCGATCCGGTCGACATCAACGGCGATGATCTTTCGCGCCTTTTGGTGGTGCCCGGCTTTACGCCCCACGATCTCAGCGCGCTCGAGCGGCACCGAGAGAAGAACGAGGGCTTCGCCTCGACCGCGGAGCTGGCCGAGGTGCCCGGGATCGATCCCGATCAGCTCTTTGTGTTCACGTTCACGCGCGCGGCCGTGCCCGAGCGCCCGGTGGCGGATGCTACTCCCACAACGCAAGGGCGGATGCTGCCGAGCGTCGATCTCGACGGCTGGATCAAGATTCAGACGGCCCGCGACCTGCACGAAGAGGGCGATCTGCGCAACGACCTCAGCGGGGACATCCGCTCCCCCGCCGGCGCGGGGCGCTTCCGGGTACGTTTTCGCGCCCGCTCCGAAGAGGACGAGCAGCCCGGCCTGGAGGAGCGCTCGGTCTACTACGACGCAAAACAGGGGATGATCGAGCGATTGGTTTTCGGCACGGTCCGCGAGAAGCTCGGGCTCGGAGTAACACTGGGGCGTCGCGTCGCCCTGACGGCGAGCCTGCGCACTCCCGACGAGGGGGGCAGCACCCTGCTCGTCCCCCGACTCGGCCGATACAACGGTGTCTTCGCTTCGCTCCGGGCCGGCGCGTTCTCGCCCGTCGTGCTGGTCTCGGAGAACCGCTACGCATTGGTGACCGATCGGGTGCTCGCCGCATCTCTCGGGCGCGAGGGCGAGCGCCATTCGATCGGTGCGATCGGGGCGCGTCAATCGTTGATCGGGGAAGCATCGGGGGACGCTTTCGAGCGCGACTTCTTGGCACTCTTCGGCGCGACCCGGGCGGGGCTGGTGGAGATCAGCGGCGAGAGCTCCTGGAGCCCGGGCCACGGGTTGGGTTCGGAGCTACGGGTCGAATCGCGGGGGGCGGTCTTCGAGAGCGGCGCGACCCTGTGGCACTACGGCACGGACTACGTAAACCTGCACAGCGGAGGCACCGCCGACACCGACCGGAGCAGCTTCGATGTGCTGCCCGACGACGATATCGAGATCCGCGACCGGCAGGCCGGTGAGCGGGGCGCGCTCATCGAGACCGAGATCGAGATCGTCGGTGATTGGACGGCCGAGGGGTCTTTCGCGCGGTGGGCGAATGCGATCGACGGCGAAACCGACCGCCGGGCCGACGCGACCCTCGCCTGGCGCCGCTCGACGAGGCGGCGCGCCTTCTTGCGTCATATTTGGGATATCGACGACACGCAGGGGGAGGCGAGCGAACGGCGCACCCTGACCTTCGATGGACGCAGCGACGCGGGGCCCTACACCGACCTGCGCTTTCGGGCGGTCTGGCGGACCCGCACGACCTCGAGCGGCGATGTAGACTCCGGCGAGATCTGGGTGGAATCGTCGTTTCGGCGGCTGGCACCGGTCTCTCCCTGGCTCCGCTTTCGTTGGAAAGACAACAACTTCGACGAGGCCAACGACTCTTACGTCGAGCTTCAGGTCGAAGAGAGGCTCAAATTTCTGGATCGGTATTCGCTCGAAGCGCGCGCCCGAAGCCGCTTCTACTCCGATGACGACCGCGACGTGAATCCCGATGCGGAGGCGCGGGTAGCCTTGAGGATCTCCTTATGAGCGACGCGAAGATCGTGCAATTGCAGGCGACGGTGGACCGGATCGAAGAGGGGCGCGCGGTCATCGCGGTTCTGGGGGGCGGCGAGATGCTCCTGCCGGTCGAGCGTCTGCCGGAGGGGGCGGGGGAGGGTGCTTGTCTCACGATGCGGGTCGAGAGGGACAGCGATCGAGAGGTCGAGCTCCGTGGGAAAACGGCGGATTTGCAGCAACGGCTCCTCGAGATGACGCGCGAAGGCGAAGATCGGGACGGTGCGTCATGAGAGAAGCCGCACTTTCGCTGCTCGCCGCGCTCGCCCTGCTCGCGGGCTGCGCGCAAGAGCCCGCTGCGCCGCAGCTTTCGACGGTCGATCTGGCGCTGACCGCGATCAGGGTGAGCCCGTCGCCCGCAACCGTCGGCGAGAGCGTTCTGATCGAAGCCAACGTGCTCAACGAGGGCGAGGAGCTCGTCGCCGGCGCGACCCTCACCTTCTTTTTGGACGAGGACCAGGACGAGATTGGTGCGCCCGACGAGATCGCCGGCGGACCGATCGCCATCGATGTGCTGACCCCGGGCGACTCGGCCTTGGTCGCGACCCGCGTCGATTCCCTCCCCTCGGGCGACCATCTCTTTCTGGCCAAGATCGACATCGAGGACGACGACCCGGCCAACGACCAGTTGAGCGGAGCGGTCACCGCCGTCGGCGCGGATGAGATCCGCATCCACATGATCGATGTCGGGCAGGGGGACGCGATCCTGGTCGAGTTCCCCGATGGCCCGAAGATCTTGGTGGACGGAGGGGAGCCGGAGGAGGGCCCCGGCCTGCTCCAGTATCTGCGTACCGCCGAGGTCAACGCGCTCGATCTGGTCGTTTCGACGCACCAGGACCAGGATCACTACGGTGGACTCACGAGCGTACTTCGCGGCCTGCCGGTCACCACACTCTGGCGAAGCTGCCGGCGCGACGGTGGTGGCGCCGATCTGGCCGAGCTGCACTCGGTCGTCGACAGCCTCGTCGCGGCGGGCGGCCTCGATGTGCTGAACGTCGCCGACGACGAGGAGTGGCCGATGGCCGATCCAGAGAGCCGGCTGATCGTCCTGAACCCCGAGACGGTTTTGACCGCGGAGTGCGACGCCGACGAGGACGAGCTGAACGAGCTCTCGGTCGTCATCCGGATCGAGTTCGACCAGTTCGCCGCGCTCCTGACCGGAGATGTCGGCGCCGATACCGAGGCGGAGCTGATCGCGCGAGATCCGCTGCTGCTGGACGCCGCCGTGGTGCAAGCGCCCCATCACGGATCCCGTTTCAGCTCATCCGCCTCTTTCGCGCAGGCGGTCGATGCCGAGCTCGTCCTGATCTCGGTCGGAGCCGACAACTCCCACGGCCATCCTCATCCGGAAACGCTTCAGCGTTGGTCCGACGCGGGGGTCGAAGTGCGGCGCACCGATGAGGAAGGAACGCTGATCGTCGTCTCGGACGGAAGCACCTTCCGCGTCATTCAGGGGGTCGGGCCATGACGCGGGCGCTACTTCTTTTCGTCGCCGCCGCGTCAATCACCCTCTGCGCGCGGGCCGATCGCGGCGAGGTGGTGCTGAACGAAGTGCTCGTCAACGAACCGGGGAGCCAGACCAAGCTCGAGTTCGTCGAGCTGCACAACGGAGGAGGCGATCTCGTCGACCTCTCCGGCTGGGATTTCATCGATGGCGGATCGTCCCCCGACACGACTGCACTGCCTTCTGGGCTGGAGATCGAGCCTTTCGGCTTCGCGATCATCGCCGACGATACGCTGACTTTCCTGGGGCAGTGGTCGCTGCCCCCCGGCACGCCGATCGTTCAGATCAAGATGAGCCTGGGCAACTCCGGCGACTCGGTCGCGGTGGTCGACGATCTCGACGGAGTGAGGAAGTTTCATTGGTCGAGCGGAGGCGACGACGGCATTTCGATCGAGAAGATCCTGCCTCTCGAGGGGGACGACCCCGGAAACTGGACGGCCAGCCTCGATCCCCTCGGCGTGACACCGGGCGTGAGGAATTCCGTCACGCCGGCCGATATCGACGCTGCCCTCTTCGAAGAGCTCGTAACGATGACGCCGGGCGCGCCGCGGCCTGGTGACGATGTGGAGATCGAGGCGCGCGTCGTGAATATGGGAGCCGTGGCAATCGATTCGGCCGAAGTGTCGTTCACGATCGACGCGGTGGACGAATTCGCGACGATTTCGGTCTTCACTCTGGCACCCGGCGACACCGGCACCGTCGAGGCAACCTGGCTCAGCGCCACGGCGGGTCCCCATACTCTGACGGTCGAGGTGGCCGCGCCAGGCGACGAGGTTCCGGGGAACGATTCCGTGGACCTGCCCTTCACCGTTGCCGGTGAGTCGGATATCACGATCACCGAGGTCATGGCCAACCCGGCCGGCGGAGAGACCGCGATACCGGGCGGCGTGGCGGACGAGTTTCTGGAGCTGCTGAACCGCGGAGATTCGGTGGTCGATGTCACCGGCTGGAGCCTGACCGACGGCGACGGTGTCGACGCGATCATTCCCTGGGATGACGCGGTCCACGGTACGCTCGAAGCCGCGGGCGTGGTGACCGAAACGACGCTGATTCCGGCGGGTGGCTATGCCCTCGTTCTCGATCCCGAACATGCGTCGCCATCGCGCGGGGAGCCTCAACCCTATTCGATCCCCGCGGGAACGATCATCCTCACGGTGGAGGGATCGGATATCGGGGGGAGCGGGCTGACGACAACCGATCCGATCACACTTTATGACGCGGGTGGCACGGGTCGTGACGATGTGATCGATACCTTCGGCACGCCCAAGGATGAAGAGATCCCAGGGGATCGAGATGACGACGGCTTGGACGGGGTTCCCTTCGATCCCGGGGACGGAATCTCGCTCGAGCGGATCGATCCGAGCTCCGGCGACACGGAGAGCAACTGGGCCCAGTCCTCCGAGGGGGGCACACCGGGCGCAGTGAACTCCGTGACCCCCGCCGATATCGATGCGGCCCTCTTCGAGGAGCTCGTGACTATGACACCGAGCGCCCCGCTGCCCGGCGACGATGTCGAGATCGACGCTCGTCTGGTGAACCAGGGGATCGGCATCATAGATACGGCCGAAGTGTCGTTCACGATCGATGGAAGCGACGAGATCGCAACGGTTTTGGTTTTCGCTCTGGCGGCGGGCGACACCGCCACGGCCGAGGCCACCTGGCTCGGCGCCACCGCCGGTCCCCACACACTGACCGTCGAAGTGAGCGCGACAGGGGACGAGGTTCCCGGCAACGATCTGGTGAACATCTCGTTCAGCGTCGGCCCATCCGACATCGCGATCACTGAGGTGATGGCGAATCCCGCGGGCGGAGAGACCGAGATCCCGGGAGGCAAGGCCGACGAATTCGTCGAGCTTCTCAATCGCGGGGAATCGGTGGTCGATGTCGCCGGCTGGAGCCTGACCGACGGCGACGGGGTCGATGCGATCATTCCGTGGGATGATCTGACACACGGCACACTCGAGGCACCGGGCGTGGTAACCGGAACGACACTGATTCCGGCTGGCAGCCACGCCCTTGTTCTCGATCCCGATCATGCCTCGCCATCGCGCGGAGAGCCTCAGCCCTATTCGATCCCCGCGGGGACGGTCGTGCTGACGGTGAACGGATCCGATATCGGAGGGAGCGGGCTGGCGGCCAGCAACGATCCGCTCACACTTTATGACGCAGGTGGCACGGATCGGGACAATGTGATCGATACCTTCGGCACGCCCAAGGATGAAGAGGATCCCGGGGATCGAGATGACGACGCTTTGGACGGGGTTCCCTTCGATCCGGGGGACGGATTCTCGCTCGAACGGATCGATCCGAGCTCCGGCGACACGGAGAGCAACTGGGCCGAATCCTCCGAAGGGGGCACTCCGGGCTCGGTCAACTCCGTCACTCCGGTGGCGCGCGATCTCGCCTGCCACGAGCTCTACGCCGACAACCCGGGCGCCGCTGCTCTGGCCGACCTCGGGCTCACGGCGGTCGTCGCGGTGGCCGGCACCACTTCGGTGAGCGGCGCGAGCCTCGAGCTCTATCTCGACGACGATCTGAACGAGATCCTCTCCCCGGCCGAGCTGATCGGCGGCCCGACCGAGATCGCGAAGATCTCTCCGGGCGATACGATCGAGATCGTCTTCGAGGGTGGACTGGAAGAGGGTCGGCACCGGATGGTCGCGCAGGTCTCGACCGACGATCGCCCGACCAACGATCGCGCCTCACTCGATCTGGCCGTCGGCGATGTGGAGGCGTTTCTCGTCGTGAACGAGTTCCTGAACCGTCCCGACGAAGACTCGGGGCAGCCGGAGTGGATCGAGATCTTGAACGGGTCGGAGCGCGACATCGATCTGGCGGGGTGGACGCTGGGCGATGATGAGGGCCGTTCACCCTTGTTGGCCGCCGACGACTCTCCGATCCGCCTGGCCCCCGGCGCCTTCGTCGTGCTCACCCAAGACCTCGACAAGATGCGGGCCTCCTTCCCCTTGGTAGACGTTCCGGTCCTCGAGCCCGATCGCTGGGAAACGCTGAACAACACCGACGATGTGATCACGCTGGCCGATCCGCGGGGATTCGTGGTGGACCGAGTCCCCTACGACGACGCTTGGCGCGGAAAGCGGGACAACGAGGCCGGCGTCTCGTGGGAGCGGATCGATCACCGGGGGAACCCCGCCAGTGAGGCGAACTGGTGGCTCTCGGTCGACCCCTCCGGATCGACGCCGGGCCGCGCCAACAGCCTCGCCGGAGGTTTCTCTTCCGGCATCTCGCTCGAGGTCGGCCCCGATCCCTTCTCCCCGGACGGCAACGGTTTCCAGGACGAAACCGCGATCCGCTACCGGCTACCGCCGAAATCGGTGTTCACCCTCCGGGTCTTCGACTCGCTCGGGCGCCCCGTGAGAACCCTCGTGGACGAGGTCGGCAGCGCGAATGGAGTGTTCGTCTGGGACGGCACCGACGACGCGGGGCGCACGCTCGGCGTAGGGATCTACATCCTCCTCGCCGAAGCGAAAGGGGAAAGTCTGATGCAGGCGAAACGGACCGTCGTAGTTGCGAGGCCGTTGCGATGAGGCGCCCAACCATCCGAGTCGCCGCGGGTCTGCTGATCACGCTCTTCGCATTCGTCGCTCCCGACTCCGCTCGGGCGGCTTTCGAAGATTTGGAGCGCGGGGCACGTCCGCTGGCGCTCGCTGGGGCGCACGCGGCGCTCGCCGACGACGCCGCGGCGCTCTTCTGGAATCCCGCCGGCATGCGGCTTCTGGCTGGCGGAGAGATGATGACCGAAGTGGCGCGCCCCTTCGGTCTGGGAAACCTCGACCAGCTCGCCTTCTCGGTCGTGCAACCCACCGTGATCGGCTCCTTCGGAATCGGCGTCACCACCCTGGGCAAGTCGAACTACTACACCGAGCGAACACTGCGGCTGGGAGTGGCCAGAGAGGTGCACGATCGTCTGCTCCTGGGTGCGTCGATCGCGTTTCTCGGCCTCGACATCCGCCCGACCTACGGCGCCGATTGGGGACCGAGCCTCGATGCCGGACTGCTCTACCGCGCCACCGACCGGATCCGAGTCGGCGCGGTCGGTCGCCACCTGAATCGCCCCAGCATCGGCGACGCCTCCGTCGAGCCGGGACGTGCGGGCAAACTGGGAATCGCCTTCGACGTGGAGCAGGGGATTCTGCTCGCCGCCGACCTCTCCGTCGAAGAGGGGTTCCCCGCGCGCCTGCACATCGGCCAAGAGGTGCGCGTACACAAACTCCTGGCGTTGCGAGCCGGAATGGCGGCCACCGTCGGCAACCCTCAGCCGGGTTATTCCACGACGCCGATGCTCTACTCCCTCGGTTTCGGCGCCCAGCTCAGCCGCGCGCGGCTCGACTACGCCTTCATGGATCACCCCAGTTTGGGAGGAACCCATCGGCTCGGCCTCGTTCTGCACTACGGCTCTCTTCTGCCCGATCAACCCGCGCGCTTCAGGGTCAGGTCTTCACGGGGCGCCACGACGCCCGATCAGCCGATCGATCTGAATCGGGCCGATGCGAAGACGCTCGATCGCTTGCCCAGCGTGGGGCCGGTGACCGCCCAACGCATCCTCGCCTACAGAGCCGAAAATGGACCCTTCAAGACGGTGGAGGAGCTTCTCGAGGTGAAGGGGATCGGTCCGAAGACGCTGGAGAAGATCCGGCCATGGGTCTACGTGGAGGAGCCTCCCCAGCAGAAGTAGTCTGCCCGCCGAAGAGGGCGGGCAGGAGCGAGCCCTCGGCCAGATCGAGCGAGAGATGGAGCACCCGCCCCTCGACATCGGGACCGAGGCGAAGGGATAGGCGCGCCGATCCGTCGGCCGCTGTGGAGACGCGAGCGGCGGCGGCCGAGCCTTCGCTTCCCATCGAGTGGGAGCCGGCTTCGGCCATCCACGCCGCGGACCAATCGGCCGATGCGATTCCCCACTCGCCCGAAGACCAGAGCCACCGGGCGGCTCCGGCTCCTTTCGAATGCAGATTCAGCAGGGTGGCCGAGTTGAGTGCCCCGGGGGTGCCCCCGACGAGGCGGGAGGGGCGCCAGTTCTCGCGGCCTTTCTCGCGCACCTTCAGGCGCACCCGCTCCATCGAGAGCCCCCTTCCCGGATCGGGAGGCTCGCTCTCTTCGCCCTCGAAGTAGGTGGCGGCTCGCCCGCCGAGCGGTGGCGCGATTCGAAGGCGATCGGAGGGAGAGAGCCCGTTGCCGATCGAGCGGTCGTCCACCGTGAGCAGGAGTGTTCCGCGTGGCCAAGGAGCGTCGGCTCGCGGGCGGTCGGGATCGATGATCAGCGCGAAGCGCCTGGGCCCGAGCACCGTCGAACCACCGGGATTCGCCGCGACCACCTCGTCGGTTTGATCTCCATCGCTAATCGTCCAGCCCCCGAAGTCGATCTCGCCGGGGCCCGCGTTCAGCAGCTCGACCCACTCTCCCGAACCAGGGGAGCCCGATTCATCGCGGGCGTTGGCCAGGACCTCGGTGATAAGGAGGCCGGAGTGCGCCGCCGGTTGAGCGACGGCGATTGGGAACAACACGAAGAGGAGCGGGAGGCGCATGGCCTGGTGGAGTGCATGAGATGTGCCTGCGCATATCGCCGTCCCACAACTCTTTGACTCATACCGTGTTGACCTCCGTCGATCGTGCCGGCGCGGTCGGCTCTCGGGGTCAGCCGGGGACCCTTGGGGGGTCGATGATTGCTCCGGGGGTTGTTAGACTGCGAGTAAACAGGAGGACGACCATGGGAAGGATTCCTTCCCTATCGACCGCCGCGGCGTTCGTCGCCGGACCGGCGCTGGCCGGCACGATCCATCTACGCCTCGACCGAGATGGGGTGTGTTTCTACAACAACCCTTCCAGCGCTTCGCGGACTTCCGCCTCGCCTTCGACGCCGAGGGGGGCATCGGCCCGATCGGACCAGGCGATGAGGCCGTCGGCGTCGATCAGGATTCGCCTGGGCAGGTAGTCGGCGCGGTAGGCCAGAGATACGCGGGGATCGTCGGTGTAGGCGACGGGGAAGTCGACTTCCCATCTGTCGGCGAAGGCTTGCGCGGATTCGTCCTCTGCCTTTACGCAGACACCGACGAAGCGGACGCCGGCATCGGAGTAGTCGCGGTAGAGGTCACCCCAGATCGGTGCGTCTTCGTTGCACGCCGGGCAGGTGGTCGAGAAGAAGACTACGAATGAGGGGCCCGCGCCGAGTTCGATCGAGTCGCCTTCGGTCGTCATGAGTTGGAAGGGCTCCGCGGCGATCCCTGAGAGTGAGGTGTTGGCGCGGGCTTTCGCGAGCTCCTCTTGGGTCGCGTGCAGCATCTGGAGTGCGCGGTCCAGATCGCCCCGGAGGGCGCGACCCTGGCGCACCAGGAAGGCGACTTCGACCGAGAGGCCGACGAGAAAGAGTGAAATCAGAACGATGGCTCGTGGCATCGGTCAACCTCGGTCGAGGGTACCGAAATCCACCGCGCCTGGAGGGGGAGAGCGCGGCGGATCGTCGGAGCTGCTAGCAATGCTCCCGGACACAGCGGCGGTACTGGTCGCGCGCCCAATGGGCACAGCGCTCGCGGTCGTGACCGGCGTTGACACAGCGCTCGAACCGCTGGCGCGCCCAATGAGCACACCGATCCTCGCAATCACCGGCGGAGGCGACGGCGGGAAGTGAGAGCTGAAGGGCGCCAGCCATGAGAGCGGCGGCGCCGAGAGCCAGGGGCAGCTTGCTGAGATACTTCATGATGGGGATCTCCCGAATTGTCGGCGACGGACCACCCGCCGGCCGCATGGGGCGCTTCACTGCATCGCTTGTGCCAGATCCCGTGCATGTCGGATACTCTGTTTTATTACAATGGGTTACGGCGACGATCAGTTGCAATCGGGCCCTCTCCAAAGGAAGAAACTCGACGATTATGTCGAGCTTTTCGACCAAGAATGCGTCTCTCGACAACTTTGTCGAGATGGCGCGGGGGTCGCTACCCGTGGGATTCCGCGACCGCGACGCCTGATCCCGACGCCGGGGCCGGTTTGCGCATCACACTCACATCAGAAGGTCACGATCGAGAACCCTTCGGAGATTCTGGCCGGCAGATATACCTGCGCTCCCGCCGGCGCGATTCCCGCACTTCGGGCCGCGCGTCCCATTCCGTGCTCCAGCAGACTGCCGGTGCAAGCGACCACTTCGACTCCTTCATCCACGAGCCGTCGGAGCAGGTCGCCGAATCGGTCTTGCTCATCGATCTCCGCGTCCAGGATCCGCACCCCGCTCCCGTAGAGCATCACCCGCACTTCGTTCAGGATATCGGTTCGTCTTGTGTTCAGCGCCAGGAGCAAACCCGCTTCACAGCGTGCGCCGTCGCTCTCAGGGTTCGCCACGAGCAGAAGAAGCATCGACGCCATCCGCGGAGCTTACCTTGAATGCCGTGCTAGCCTGCCAGCCAGATGGGCTCCACTGCTCCGACCGTTCTGATCAGCGCCGGGGAGGTTTCCGGTGACGAGCACGCCGCGCGGGTCGTGGCCGCCGCCCGCGAAATCCGTCCCGATATCCGCTTTGTCGGTGTGGCGGGGCGGCGAATGGTCGCCGCCGGGGTAGAGGCGATCTTCCCTGCCGAAGAGCTCGCCGTCGTCGGGCTGGTCGAGGTGGCACGGCATCTGCCGGCCCTGCGCCGGGCGATGCGAAAACTCGCCGCCGAGCTAGAGGGAGGCGGCATCGATCTGTGTGTCACGGTCGACTACCCGGGCTTCAATCTGCGCTTGGCTCGAAAGGCCGCCCGCGCCGGAGTCCCCACTCTGCACTACATCGCCCCAAAAGTGTGGGCGTGGGGAAAGGGGCGGATCGGAAAGGTCCGTGGCTCGATCGGCCGCCTGGCGGTGATTTTCAACTTCGAGGAGAAGCTCTGGCGCGATGCCGGCGTGGACGCCCGTTGGATGGGTCATCCCCTGCTCGACGAGCCGGCAGAGGCGCTGCCCCGCCCCGAATTGGCGCGCCTCTGCGATGCCGAAAGGGACGAACGAATCGTCGGACTCCTGCCGGGAAGCCGTGACCAGGAGATCCGGCGGCTGCTCCGGCCGATGCTCATGGCAGCCGAAGAGCTGATCCGCACGCGTCCCGATCTGCGCTTCGTCTTGCCGCGCGCACCCGGAGTCGATTCGGTCCGAGTCGCCACCGAAGTGGCCCGCTGCCGCGCGCCGGTCATTGTTCTGGAAGGCCGCTCCGACGCCGTTTTCGCCCACGCCGACGCCGCCATCATCGCTTCGGGCACGGCGACCCTTCAGGCGGCTCTCGCGGGCATCCCCCATGTCTTGGTGTACCGCGTCTCCCCACTGACCTGGGCGGTCGGCAAGGCGGTCGTTCGCCTCGATCACCTCGGACTTCCGAATATCATCGCCGGGAAGACGATCGTCCCCGAGCTGCTGCAGCGCGCTGCGACCCCCACCAGGATCGCCGCCGAGCTGGGCAAACTGCTCGATTCTCGGCCGGAAAGGGAGCGCATGCGCGGCGAGCTCTCGCGGGTGCGTGAACGCCTCGGCCGCCCGGGCGCCGCCCGCCGAACCGCAGAGCTCATCATCGAGCAGCTCGATCGGGCAGTGCGGCGTGAATAGGCGTAGCGACCTTGCCGGGATGCAGGAATCGCTGCGCGGCAGTCGCGCGGGGACTTGCGTGCTTCGTGCCGGGGCGCTCCCGTGGCGGCTCGCGTGGCGCGTTCGATCTATCGGCCACGCCATCGGCGCCCTTCGCGAATGGTCAGTCGGCGTCCCGGTGGTCTCCGTGGGAGGGCTGATGGCGGGCGGATCGGGCAAGACGCCGATCGCGCTCGACCTGACCCGCCGGATCGCGACGCGGGGCCACAACGTCGCTCTCGTCTCACGAGGTTACGGCGGCGCCGGGGACCGCAAGGTTCGAATCGTATCGAAGGGAGACCGGATTCTCTCTTCGGTGGCCGAGGCGGGAGACGAGGCGATCGCCAGTGCACAGGCCCTGCTTGGAGCCGCCGCGGTGGTCGTGGGGAGCGACCGAGTGGCCGCCGCCATGACCGCGCGCGATCTCACCGGCGCCCGGATCGTGGTGCTCGACGACGGCTTCCAGCACCGGCGCCTGGCCCGCGATCTCGATCTCGTGGTGATGCCCAACGCCGATACCGAGTCCCGCGGCGACCTGGCTCCTCTGCCCGCCGGACGGATGCGGGAGCCCTGGGCGGCGGCGGCACGCGCCGATCTGCGTCTCTTCGCCGAGCCAGAGAAGCGATCCGTCTCTCCGCCCACCCCTAATCCGTGGGCCGCGGGTCGCCCATTCGATCCGGACGCCGACGTCGCCTTCGCATTCTCGCCCGGATGCCTGCGCCCTCTTCGCGGTGGCGAAGCGATCGACATCGACACTTTGCGGAACGAGCCGGTCGCTCTGGTCGCGGCAATCGCCCGACCGGAGAGCTTCGAGCAAGATATCCGTTCCCTCGGCGCAAATCCGGTTGCCCGCCTGTGGAAGGGCGATCACCACTTCTACGATCGTGGCGAGCTCGACTCGTTCCTGCGTCGCGCTCAGCAACGTGGCGCCCGCGGCGTTGTCGCGACAACGAAAGACGCGGTCAAGCTCGCGCCACTGATCGACACCACCGCCGTGAAGCTCCGATGTCTTGTCTTCGAGCGGAAACTGACTTGGGACGAACACTCCAGTGCGATCCTGTGGACCGCGATCGAGCGGGTTTGCGCCATGGCGAAACAATGAACACAACTTCGCGCCGGCGGGAATTCCTCGAAGGACAACCGACGCATTGGATGCTCCTTGTCCTGCTGCTGGCACTGGCCTGGGGTTTCGGCCATCCGTGGACCAACGACACTCGATTGCTCGGAATCGGCGCCGGCGGTTGGTTCGCGCTCTCCCTTGCGATTCCCGCGGTGCACCAAATCTACATCTGGGCGGTCTGGCGAATCGAGTTGCTCTATAAAGGTGTCTCTCAACCTCTCGGCAGATATGCCTTTCCCGTTTACGCCGCTGACTTTCTGATACTCCTCTCCGCTCGCCCGATCACGCTCTTCTGCCTCGCCTGGACCGATCGCGGTTCTCTCAGCCTGCCTCCGAGCATCGGTGTTTCGCTGGCACTTCCAATGCTCCCGCTATTGATCTATACGCTCTATTCCGTGTTCCGCTATTTCGGCGTATCGAGAGCGATGGGAAAAGACCATTTTGATCCCGAGATCCGCCGATTGGGAAAGGTCCGCCGGGGCGTCTTCCGTTATGTTCCGAATGCCATGTACACTTTTGCGTTTCTCTTCCTCTGGATCATCGCCATCGCACTCGACTCCCGGTCCGCTCTGATCGTCGCGGCTTTTCAGCATTGCTACATATGGGTACATTATTTCTGCACCGAACGACCAGATATGAGGAGAATATACGGAGAGTGATCAAGGACCCTTCCCCCTCTCCGGCTCATGTATCATAGTCCGTCACCATAGGGGTTTCCTTCATGCCTCGAATCGAAGAGGTCGACCATCTCGTAATCGGCAGCGGCATCGCCGGGCTTAGCTTCGCGATCGAAGTGGCGCGACGAGGAGGATCGGTGCGGGTGGTGACCAAGAAGGAGCACCACGAAAGCAGCACCAACCGGGCGCAGGGTGGGATCGCTGCGGTTCTAGATCCGACCGACAGCCTGGAGGCGCATGTTCACGACACGATCCGCGCGGGGGCGGGGTTGTGCCACGAGCAGACCGTTCGGCTCATGGTCGAAGAGGGGCCGGTGCGAATAGCGGAGCTGATCGCTCTGGGGGTGGGGTTCACGAAGGACGCCGATCGATCGGGTCTGGCACTGGGTATTGAGGGTGGGCACAGCCACCGGCGCATCGCGCATGCAAAGGATCTGACGGGTGCCGAGATCGAGCGTGCGCTCGTGGCGGCGTGCGAATCGAACGATCGGATCGAGCTCTCCGACCACCACGTGGCGATCGATCTGATCACCGGCGTGGGCGGTGATGGATGGCATGGTTGTCGCGGCGCCTTGATTCTCGACTCGGCAACGGGCGAGGTGGGCGTTGTGCTGGCCCGCACGACGATGCTGAGCACGGGCGGCTGCGGGCAGGTCTTTCCGCGGACGACCAACCCCGAGATCGCGACCGGCGACGGGGTGGCTATGGCGTTTCGCGCCGGCGTGGTCATCGCGAACATGGAGTTCATCCAGTTCCATCCGACCGCGCTCGCGGTGGACTCGGCCGATTCCTTCCTCATCTCCGAGGCCGTGCGGGGAGAAGGCGGGATTCTCAAAACGCTCGACGGCCGCGCGTTCATGCACCGCTACGACGAGCGCAGAGAGCTCGCCTCTCGCGACATCGTCGCCCGGGCGATCGATGCGGAGCTGAAACGACGAGGCGACCCACACGTATTGCTCGACGTAACCCACTTCGCCCCGGGTCGCTTCGAGGACCGCTTCCCGCACATTCATGCACGCTGCGCGAAACACGGAATCGATATCGAGAAAGGGGCGATTCCGGTAGCGCCGTCGGCGCACTACTCGTGCGGTGGTGTCGTCACCGATCACGAGGGAGCGGCTTCCATGCCCGGGCTCTTCGCGGCCGGGGAGGTGGCCTGCACCGGTGTCCATGGCGCCAACCGATTGGCGTCGAATTCGCTCCTCGAGGCGGTCGTTTTCGCACATCGGGCGGCCATCGCGGCGAGCGGTGTCGAAGGTGTCGACCATGGCGCGGCGCGCGCGGGGGTGCGCACGTCGATCGAGGCGTTGATGGCGCGGGGCGATCCCCCACCCTTTGGGCGGGTCGCAACGATCCGAGCGGCGGTGGCCGATCTGATGCAGGACTACGCGGGCATCGTGCGGACCCGGGCACGGCTGGCCCGGGCCGCCGACCGGCTTGCTCAGGCCGCGTCGGAAGTGCACGGCCTGGCGGCGATGTCGCGACCGTCGGAGGATCTGCTCGAGCTGCGCTCGATCGTGACCACCGGGCTTCTCATCGTCCAGTCCGCCTTGGCACGACCGGAGAGCCGCGGGCTCCACTGGTTGCGGGAGCGGCCACGACCGGAAGAGGTTGCGCACGACACCCTACTGCGTCCCGATCCCGGCGGAGATGTGGCGATCGTGGAGCGGGTTCCGTCCCGCTCCAGGTGGTAAGCGGAGAAATGGTGCATGTCTGGGCCGTCGGAGGGCTTCGCAACGACGCGATGCGCGCGCTCGCGAACGACTACCTGCGGCGCGCGGCCCGGGCGGATCTATCGATTCGCCTCGAAGAGCTCCCGCAAGGCAAGGGGGGGACGGTAAGGAGCATCGACACCCTTGTCGGGCGGATGAAAGACCTCAGGCGATCGATCGCACTCGACGAGACGGGCGATCCGATTCGATCGGAGCCTTTCGCGGAGCAGTTGCGCGGAGATATGAGCAGGGGCGGCGACATCGCCTTTCTGATCGGCGGGGCGGCCGGATTGCCTCGGGAGCTGCTGGCGGCGGCCGATCGTCGCCTCTCTCTTTCCGCGATGACCTTGCCGCATGAGCTCGCCCGGGTGGTTCTTCTCGAGCAGCTCTACCGCGCGGCAACGATCTTGAAGGGGATGCCCTACCACCGGAGGTAGAAGCTCATCGATGCACCACGATTTCGTGCTCGAAAACACCCTCCGCGGGCCGGTGGCGCAGCAGACCGTCGGCCGAGTAGGACCAAGTTCCGTCGGAAATCTGAACCTCGAATCCGTTCGGATACTGAGTCTCGGCCGCGATGAAGATCTCGGCTTCGCCCTCTCCACCGCCATTCGATCGATAGCGCAGCGAAAAACGCCGATTCCATCTGCGGAACTTCGAACGGATCAAACGCCCGGGAAGAGCTCGCGCGAAGGGGCGCACGATCTGCTCCAGATTACGCGGCTCGTCGTTCTCATCCAGCATCGACATATCTTCGCCGTTCCAAAGTCCACGTTCGGCCCAGCCCGGTTCGTACTCCCATTGAGCGGAGTGAAACTGATGGGCGTCGAGCAACTCGTACTGGTCGTTCAAATACGCGGCATGCCCGATCACATCGAAACCGATGCCGAACTCCGAGACCCAAACCGGCAATCCCAGGCTCTCGCCCCAACGATCGATCCTCTGAAACCTCAGGGTCGAACGCCATCGACCGAAGGGGGTGTAGACACCGACAGTCATCGGCACAGTGTCGTACCAGTGCACATTGAGCACCACATTTTCGTAGTCGAAGGGACGAAAAGAAGGCGCCAGGGGGCCGGAGACTGTCCACCCGTTCGGCTCGAGAAAGAGGATGGCGTCGGGGTCGATCGGCTCGCGAATCTCTTCATGGAAACGGTCGTAGAAAGGCTGCAACAGATCTCGATCGGCCGTGCGAGCCCCCGTGAAGCCGGCCCAGGGTTCGTTTATCGGATCGTAGCCGATGAGGGCGGGATGCTCGGCAACGCGCGCCACTACCTGCCTCCAGGCATCGAGATAGGCGCTCTGAACGCCATCTTCGTCGGCCCAGAATGCGGAGAAGCAACGGTTCACTTCGGGCGTCGCGTAGTTCAGAGGCCAGATCGACTTCGGCTCGAAAGAGCTCCAGTCGACATCGGCGGGGATGGCCCAGGTGGGAGCGCCGTCTCCGCTGAAGGGGCGGGCGTACAGATCTTGGTGCATATCGAGAACCACGTACAGTCCACGATCCGCGGCGCCATCGACGAGCTCTTCGATCGCGTCGAGATAACGCGTTCGGTAGAAACCGGGATCGGGCTCCAGCGCCTCCCAGGAGATCAGGAGGCGGACCAGATTGAAGCCCCATGCTTCGAGATTGTCGAACCAGGTGGTCTCGGTCAGTGGCAGGAAGGGCGGGGTCTTGGTCGCTCCGCTGACGTTTGCTCCGCGCAAGATGACTTGGCGTCCGGCGCCGTCGACGATGGTGCGTCCGTCGACATGCAGGGGGTTGGCGGTAGACGGCTCGGCGGCCAGCAGGGTCAGAGCCAGGACTGCACCGCCGAAAGCGCTGATCGCACGAATCCCACCGAATTCCGTGGAGGAGTGTTTGTGGAATCTCATGTCGTTGACCGGGTTGAAGGCGTGGTTCACGATTGCCCCCGCGTGCTGCGTCACGATAACCTCTGAATCTGGCGCCGGCTCGACCTACGCGGGCAGATCTTCGACGCCATATCATCCCCCATGCGGCCCCCATCGACATCCAGCGGAGTGCAGCCCGTCATTCTGTGCCTCGGTCTGCTATCTTGCTCGGAATCGACGACGGAGCGCGCTTCCCCGTGGGAGAGCACGTCGGCCGAAGCCCTGGCCCCGCTCTCGCAGCCGGCTCGGCTCGGCATTGCCCCCGAAACGGCGCTGCCGGGGGCGGAGTTGACGCTCACCGCCCGAGTACCGCAGGCGGATGATCGACGATCGGAGTTGAGCGTCGACCTGGAAATGGACGCGGAAGAGGTCGACCGGGCGCTCATGCTCCGCTCAGAGGGAGACGCATTGATCGGCTCGATCGTTCTGAACGCGCCAGCGGCTGAGGGAGACCATCTCTTCAGCATCCACGGTGCGTTGGGCTCGAGTCGCATCGAAGCACATGCGGCGGTCAACATCAGCTCGGGCGCCCGGTGCGGAGAGGGTGAAATCCTCGAGGCGGGACGTTGCGTGGCGCGCGTCGATGGGCACCACATCAAGGTCGAGCGTGGCATAAGCGTCAATCACCGGTCGGCCGGACGGGGGCGATTGGGACACATGATCCACCCGCGTTCCGCCCGAAGGTATGGCGATGTGATCGTCGCCTGCATGACCGACGCGATCGGACTGATTCCGGTCGCCGAGCTGCCGATCATCGATGAGCCGATCGACAGCGCGGCGGAGCGACTGCGCGCGAACCTGGTCGAGACACGCCTGGAACGGAGCAGGATCACGGTAAGCGAGCATCTGTTGGTGTTTCCCGAGAGAGGGATCGCCGTTTCATCGTCTCGAGGCGCGGACAACAAGGCCCGCGGTGGGCTTTCGAGTTGGCGCTTGCCGCCCCTTGACTCCAGGCCCCTCGCGCCCCCGGAGCATATCTCGTCCATGACCGGTGGGCGCGGCTTCGGAGACATGGTGCGCGTTGGCGATCGGATCTTCGCCATCCACCATCCGAACGGGATTGCGAGTGTGCGTCTGCTGGAAAATGGGCGGCTCAGGCTCGATGGCGATCTCGATCTGCCGGCGATGCGCGGAGCAAGCACCGTCGCCTACGACGGGACCCATCTTCTCGTCGCGGGCGCCACGGACGCACACGAAGTGAGCCTGTACGGGGGGACGATGCACGTGCTCGAGCTGAAGGAACCGGGCATGCCGATTGTGCTGAGTTCCGCCCACACAACGGGAACCCCGAGGGGCATCGCGATTCTAGATGACGAGATGGTGGCGGTAGCCAACGGCGCTCTTGGCATCGACCTCTTCGACCTCGGGTCCCCGGCCGCGCCCCAGTTGATCGCCAATGTGCACACCCCGGGGTCGGCGATGGGGCTCTCGTTCGAGGGCGGGTATCTGCTCGTGGCCGATTGGGACAATATTCGACTGTACGATGCCTCGGTTCGCGGCCGTCTCAGGCTCTTGGACGCAATCGACGGTTTCCATCCCTCCTATCTGGCCGCCGGGGGCGGTCTTCATGAGAATGGACTCACCGCGGCCAATTTCGTCCATCTCGAGAATGGACGTTTCGTGGCGGCGGAACTCGACGTGTTGCTCACTGGAGAGATCCGACGCGGCGCTGGCGCGCCCCGCCTAGTTGTTCACGATCGTGGCCACCGCTTACCGCGGGAGGCGCACGATGAAGAGACAATCACGATCCGCGTATCGAACGGAGGACGTCACCAGCTCGACTTGGAGCAGCCCTTCGATAGGAAAAAAGACACGGCTGGTTCCTGGTGTGTGCCGCCCGGTGAATCCGCGTTGCTGACGCTCAAAGTAGCGGAAGAGAACGTAGTTCGCACCGGAGCCAATTCTTCGGTCATTCTACATTCGAACGACCCCGAGAACGCTACTCCCCGGATCCTCTTGATCCCATCCACCGTGTACCAAGTCGGGGATCCGGTCCCGAACTTCCGCCTCCCGATGATCAACATCTGCCCGGACGGGAGCTGCCCAGAGCGCCTGGACTGTTTCGATCTCGACGAAGAGGTCGCCAAGGGCCGCCCCATTCTTCTGGCCGCCTTTGCCTCGTGGTGACCGATCTGCGGTCTGGAGGTTCCAGACCTGATGAGTGCCGTGCGAAACGAGTTCTCCCACGACGAGCTGGCCGCCTTCTCGATGAACTGGCGCCAGAGCCAGCGAATCGTGAAAAAATTCGTCGCCGACACCGGGTTGCGGGTCCCGGTGTTGCTGGACCTCGAAAAAGGACCCGATCCTTTCTGCTTCACCCTTCCTCCCGGACCCGATGAAACAGTGACGGAGCATTTTCGTAGCCGGGTGGTGCCGGAGGGTGCATCGGCTCCCTTTCCGCTACAGATCATCATCGACAAGGAGGGGCGATTGGCGTATCTAAGCCGCATCCACTCCACCAACAAAGCAATGGAAATGCTGCGAATGTTGGTGGAGGAGTAGTGGGACGGACACGATTCGCACCGGTTCTAAGGGTTCACGCAAGAATAACTTCCCATTCTTGCATCCCATCTGCACCACGTCTCCGGCCAATCGGCGATCTCCGAAATCCTCGAAATATGCCTGCTATTCCTCCGGTTTCGAAGATCGCCGATCGACCAGATCCGCGGCACATCTGGGCGCCAAAATGGGAAGTTATTCTTGCGCGAACCCTAAGCCTGTTCGCGCTCTCTGCGTGCTCCTCTACGCCCGATTCGGTGGAGACGGATGAGGCAGGTCCCGAATCCCCCTTTTTCCAGCCAAGCACGACCAGCGCCGGAACGTCTGAGGGCTTCGGAATGGACCAAGGCATCCATTTCGAGCTTCTCGATCCGCACGATTCCAACATCACGACGCGCCACATCCGAGGTGTCGCGATCAACGATTTCGATCGAGATGGTGATCAGGACATTTTCCTGGCCACCTATGCGACCCGCTGGATCCGGCGCGAGCCGGACTCACACGCGCGACCCGACGGCCTCTACCGGAACGAGGGCGATCTCGTATTCACTCCGATGGCGGAACAGGCATTTGGATCCGCGATAAGGACCACCGCGCAGGCCGCCGCCTGGGGAGATCTCGATGGCGATGGTCTCGACGATCTCTACGTGACCACCGCGGTCGACCGGCCCAACCTCTTGTACCGCAACCGGGGGGACGGGACATTCGAAGAGATCGGCCGGCAAGTCGACGTCGCGAGCACGAAGTTCGGTCGCGGGATCGCGTTGGCGGATGTGAACCGCGACGGATACCTGGACATGTACGTAAGCAATTTCGTAGCGAACCTGACCGCGTTCGAGACCAATGGGAAGACGGAGAAGCCGAGACGGCATCCGCCATTGCTAGGGGTTCGTGGGTGTGCCAACCACATGTTTATCCATGACAGTTCGGGTCGGTACGTCGACATGGCCGGCGCGATGGGAGTCGAGGGGCTTTCCGATGGTGAGGGCTGGGGCGCCGCGTTCTGCGACCTCAACGACGATGGCTACTCGGATCTATTCGTTACGAACGATGGAAGACCCGACAATTTCTATGTCTATCGAGACGGGGTCTTCCACGATCGAAGCGGACAAGTGCTCGAAAAAATGATTCGAAGATCGCGACGGACGGGAGCGATGGGTGTCGCTCTCGGCGACTACGACAACGATCGCGACATCGATCTGTACGCGACGAACTACTACTCGGACTTCTTGATGGAAAACGTCAACGGAGTAGTTCTCCGAAGGAAGAGTCGGGAATCGGGCATCGAGCGATTCACGAATGTCATCGGAATGGGTGTAGCCTTCGCCGATTTCGACAACGATGGCGATTTGGACTTGGCCGTGGCGAACGGAGATGTCGCCGGCTTCGATCCCGTGCGGAACATCCTCATGGAAAACGTCGGCGGGGGGTGTTTTGTCGAATCTACTGAGACCGCCGGTCCCGGATTCGCCGCGCTGCAGCGCAGCCAGGGTCTTGCGATCGGCGATCTCGACGACGATGGCAAACTCGACATCGTGATCGGAAACGACGACGGTTCCTTCCCTTCGGTGCTCGTGAATCGGACCGAAGGCGCGGGCGGATGGATCCGTCTGCGTCTCGTCGGCAATCCGCCGAATACGAGCGCCATCGGTGCTCGTGTGTGGTTGGTCGCCGGCGACGAGACTCAAGTTCGAGAGAGGAGATCAGGATCGAGCTTGTATTCGTGCAATGAGAACGTGATTCACTTCGGTCTCGGAGAGTACACCGGACTCAGCCTCGTGAAAGTACGGTGGCCGGACGGCTCCTTTTCAGAGATTGAAGGGGTCCAAGCTCGATCCACCGTCACGGTTGCCCAGCCCTGATCGGCGAGAGATGCCTACCTTGCACCTGTCCACTCCGCGCAAAGCACTATACGCGACGCTGAGCCTGCTGCTCGTCGCGGCGGCCTTCGAAGCGGTTCCACGTGCCGGTGGCTGGGTGCTGCTGCAACGCGTCCGAAACGCCACCGATACCGGGGATGAAGACTTGCGTGTCCTCTGCGTCGGAGACTCATACACCTACGGAATGGGCACGATGCCCAGTCTCTATTCGTGGCCCCGGCAGCTCGAAGGCCTGCTTCGAGAGCGGAACCCTGCACTAGAGGCATCGGTTCGTAACGCAGGGCTCCCCGGACGGTCCTCGGGGGAGATTCTCGCCGATCTTCCGGACCTCTTGGATGAGACCCGGCCGCATGTCGTCTGTGTGCTCGTGGGCTTGAACAACATCTGGAAGTTCCGCGAACCGAAGTGGCCCGCCGTCTCGTTTCTCGATCCCACGAGAAACCGGCTCCGGCATCTATGGGTCTACCGATTCTTGCATTGGACGCTCTCGAGGCTGGCGCCTCATTCGTGGCTGACCGGGGCCCGATCGACGCCGGAGAAACAGCCACGGCCTGAGCCTGTCGTCGCAAAGCCCTACCGGCCCGGTCAGGCAGGACTGATCCGGGGGCTCAGGGGCCCCAGGGAGGTCGGCTCCAGCGCGCCCGAGACCTTACGCCGGGCGGCGTACCATCAGCTTCGAAGCGATATGGCGTCGATGGCAAGCCAGGTCAGCACGAAGGGTGCCGTGCTCGTCATCGCCACCTATCCTGAAGGGAGATCGCCCCCGAAAAGAGGCCGCGGTGGACCTGAGCTCCTGGAGACGGTTCAGAAGGAGATCGCCGCGCGCCATTCGCTTCCGGTGGCAAATGTGCGGCCCGCATTCACAGCGGCGAAAGAGAAAGTGGGCCGTGACCGCCTGATCTCCCCCGATGGCAGCCACCCCAGCGGCGAGGGGTATTCGGTAGTGGCCGAAGTTGTCTATGGCGCCGTGCTCGAGGCGTGCCGCCAACTCTCGTCGCCGATCGTGCTCGCCCCCCCTCCCCCCCAATCGAATCCTCGCGCGCCGGATTTCGACTCCTCGGTTGCCCAAGCAGAGCTTCATCGCTGGTCGAAGTCAGCAAGAACGAAGAACCGTTCACTCCTATGGCTGGTAGATGCGCTGATGCTCGCGGACGCCGGCCGCCTCGACGAAGCGATCGCTTCGATGGAAAGGCATGGTGCGGATGTTGAACCTCACAATCTGGCATCTCGCATGCTCGCGGGATTCTACCGTAGGGCGGGCCGGCTGAAAGACGAGCGTTCGTTTTGTGAACGCATGGTCGCCCTCGATCCCGACCTCGACTATTACCGGAATCGCCTCGCCGAGCTCGACTCGCTGGAGGCCGTCGTTCGCTGATCTCCCGAGACTGACGAGAAGACAACCCCATGCCACGCCTCCCCAAAGATCGTTTGCGCTTGATGTCCGCCTACTTGCGACGAAGGTCGATCGATCTTCCCGGGCCGAGCGGGCTGATGGTGGAAACCACCGTTCGCTGCAACCTGCTATGCCCGATGTGCCCGCGAACAGGCGTGGCATATCGCGCCGAAGATCTGCCCGACGAGCTTCTCTTCCCCTTGATCGAGGAGCACGCGCGCATCGGTGGCGATCACCTCTACACCTACGGCCTCGGCGAGCCGCTCCTCGATCCCCGCATTTTCGATCTCCTCGAGAGGTGCCGCGAGCTCGATGTGGATACGATCCTCTCGACCAACGGCACTCTGCTCGACGAGGCCCGGCGCCGCAAGCTCCTCGATTCCGGGTGCCGGCACGTGATCGTCGGCATCGATGGCGTCAGCGAAGAGACCTACGACTACTACCGCGCGGGGGGGGACTTCTCACGTGTCGTGGAGCAGGTCCGAGCGCTCGCGGCGGAGAAGCGACGCCGCCGTTCCCCGATGACCATTGTCGTGCAGTTCATCCGCATGCGCCGCAACCTGCACGAGCAGCAGGCATTCATCGATGAGTGGTCCGGCGTGGACGGTGTGGACACCGTCCGCATCAAGGAGGAGGACATCGGCATCGAAGAACACCGGCTCTACGAGCTCGACGGGCACCTGCGCGAAAACGCCTGCTTTCTGCTGTGGCGCGGCCCGATGGTCGTCCGCCACAACGGAGAGGTCTATCCCTGCTACCACATCGCCGAGAATGGGGAGCCCCTCGGAAATATCGCCGATTCGAGCCTCGAGTCGCTCTGGAATTCATCGGAGATGGAACGGCTGCGATCTCTGCATGCCGAGAGGCGCTGGAACGAAGAGTCTCTCTGCAAAACATGCCCTTGCGCGCGCCCCCGCTTGCCCTGGGTTCTGGGCGCGATGGCGCTGAGGGGTCGTACCGTGCGTCGCTGGGTGCCCGTGGCGGAGCGGATCGCGCTTCGCTTTCCCCGCCTATTCAGCGAGCAGCGCGAGGAATGCGATCTCGCGGGTGACTGACGTTTCGACATGGGGCATTCAGTCGACATAGAGGACGAAGATGGGGATGGACCGAGTATTGGTTCGCCGATCTCCGCCCTCTCGCGGCGAGGCACGCCCCGTGGCTCCGCTCCCCCGAACGCATCGCCCTGCTTGCCCGTGAAGCGATGTGGCCTCGCGCACCCCGCCCCACTTCGCTCGATCCGATCCACTGGGAGCGCAGGCCTGGCTCGCATCGATCAAGCCGAGGCTATGTACTCTACTTGTCGCCCAAGAACTCGCGTGCTCGCGGATGATAGCCAAGGTGTTCGCGCGCCTTTTCGATGTCGAAGTAGCAGGGCTCGTTCAGCAGACGGAATCGGGACTCATCTTTTTGCAGTGACACGCCGGCGATCCTCGCAGCGAGGTCCAGGGCTCGCACGGCGGGGCGGATGAGCGCCAAGGGCAGCGCAATGCGCGGCGGAGGCAGGCCCCGGTCTCGTGCCAGGGCCTCGACGAACTCTCTCAGACTCACCGGCTCCGCGTCGGTGATGTTGAACGCCTCGCCCCGCTCTCCTTGCACCGTGAGCGATCGGCTCACTGCCTCGGCCAAGTTGGCGATGTGCGTCATGGGCAAGGGTGTGTCGCAGCGTCCTGGAAAAACAAAGATCCGTGAACGCAAGAGACGTTCCAGACGCTGGTTGATGCGTTCGTCGTCGGGTCCACCCCAGACGAGACCCGGTCGCAAGATCACCGTCTCGAGATCGTCCGCGGCGCGCACGGCATCTTCGGCGAGAATCTTGGTGCGTGTGTATGGATCGCCTGAACGATCCAGTGGCGCATCTTCGGTGGTGCCGGTTTGCCGCCGCTTGCCGTACACCGCGAAGGACGACAGGTGGACGAGGCGTGGGCAGCCGGCCTTCCTCACCGATCGCAATAGCTGCTCCGTGGCCGCGACATTGTTGCGCCGGTGGATTGCTTCCTCCTCGCCGTACATGCTCGCAGCGCAGTGCACCACTGCATCCACTTCATCGAGTGCCGCATCGATAGCACCCAATAACGACAGATCAGCGACAACAGTGCCATGCGGCGCACGCCGATAGAAATCCGTTGGTGGCGTGCGGCGCGCGTGCGCAACCACCGCATGCCCGGCATCGCCCAGCGCATCCACGAGGAAACGCCCGACGTATCCGAGAGCGCCGGTAACGAGGAGCTTCAAGGGCTGGTCGCCCACGGCGCGAGTACACCGATCCCTTTTCGGGCGAGACTCCAGAGTTGACGAGTGTCGCTCACGCCTCGCAACTGCTTCAAGACGAAGCCAGGACGAGCGTAGAAACGACGATTGAGGCGCGGGATTTGCGCTCTGAGCTCACTCTCATCGAAAAAGTAGCGCCGACGTTCCAGCGTGGTGACTGGATCCTCATTGGTGAGGCTGGTGCCCAGTCGCACTTCGGCGACGTTTAGCGCGAAGTAGTCGCAACCTACATCGATGGCGTAGTCGGCGATGTGCTCCCAGGTGCTCCGATCTTCTCCCGGAAAACCGATCATGAAATGCCCGCACACCTCGATCCCAAGCGCATGGCATCGCTCGATAGTATCGCGGATAGACGACTCGACGAAGCGTTTCCCCTGAGCCCGCAGCGCATCGAGATCAGGTGTCTCGAGGCCGAGCTGCACCAACACGCAGCCACTCGAGGCCATCGCTTCGAGGAGCTGATCGTCCAGAATATCCGGCCTCGTGAATGCGTTCCATTCGAAAACCAGCCCCTCGCGCACCATCTCACGGCATATTGCCAGGGCTTCATCGGGACGGACGCCGAAGGTCGGATCGCGGATGTACAGCTTTCGCAGCCCATGTTGCCACAGCCAAGACATTTCCTCGATGACGTCGAGGACAGGCCGCGTGCGGAAGCGCACCATGCGCGCGTTGCAGTAGCGACAGGGATAAGGGCAACCGAAGGTTGTGAGCACACTGCCAAAGGGGATCGACCTTCCGAAAGGCAAACGGTACCGCTCGAGGGGAAAGGACTCGTGGCGGGGTCGTGGATAGCTGGTTGTTTTTTCGGCCGGCCGATCGGTTTGGAGCGTGCCGTCGTCCGCCAAGTACCGAAGCCCCGGGAGCGGCCCTCGCTCGCCCGCGATGTATCGCTTGAGTCCATCGGCCGTGAAGTCGGTAATCACACCGCGCAGGTTGCGATACTCCGAAAAGGGCTTCTCGCCACGGAAGAAGACCACATCGCCCGAGGCGAAGATCTTCACATCTGGGTGATGCTCGGCGAGGGCGGCGGCGAAACGGCGATCCTCGTCCATCGACCGCTCTCCGGTCATCATCAGCACATAGTCGTGGCTCTTGGCGCAGGCACGACGCAAGGCGGCCTGGAAGGGCAGTCGCTCGACCACCGCGTCGAGAACCTCAGTTTCGCCGACCTGCGCGAGCCATCCGCTCTGCAGCAAGAGATCGAGCTGGTGCCAGTAGTAGTCCGATTTTGTGATATTGCTATGGAGACAGTCGCGCGTGTAGTGCGCCTTTCCAGGCGGGTTGAGCAACAGAATCCGTGGGAGCGACATCGGGATGATTGTAGAGCATCGTCTCGGATCGCAGGTGCCCAAGCTCGAATGTCGAGAACTCGGCTACGATCCACTCGAGGGGGGGATCCGCACTTCGCCAGGCCTTCCCTGGGACGAGATCCACGCCGATGGCCCGGATGCTGTCGGACCCTGTCCATTCCGGTACGCCCGCCATGCCGAGCTCGTATCGATGAGCCTCTCCGTCAATGAAGAGGGGTGTCGCTACGGAGCGGTTCAAGTGGAACCAGCGTTGTCCCCGTGATCGCCAGTAGATGCGTAGCTTTGGCACCATTCCCCAGGCAGTGGCATCCTCGATCTCGACCCAATCACCCCCTCGTTCGGTATGTCCACGCGCCGATTCGACCCACGGTTCCGTCTGCATCGACACGACGACGGACAGTACGTCGAAGGGCGATGGTTGTGCCGACTCCATGTCGACCTGCATCAAAGGTGGTTCTACCAAAGCCCGCCCGCGACGGCTCGGCGGGAGTCGATCCAGCCTGTACCGAAGATCGGGATGAGGCCGATCAGTGAGCTCCGAAACCGGAGGAGTATCAGCGCTACTTCGAGGCTTTCGGGGCTCGCCGATCGGACGGAGATGAGGTGCAGATGGGATGCCGAATGACAAGCTATTCTTGCGCGAACCCTCAGGCAGCCATGCCAGTGCAGCGGCGATCAGCCCGGCCGCGAGCGGCGCCAGCGCCAAGAGATACCGTTCCAGGGCTGGCGCCTGCGATATCGCCGCGCCGTAGCAGACGCAGAGCAGCGTGAAGACCACGTGCCGCCGGCCGCCTCTGGCGAGCCATACCAGGACACCCGCCGCGCAGACCAACTCCAAGCCGGCGAAGAGATGAGCCGCCTCGTACGGCAAGCGCGGGGAGAGGGAACGACGCGTTGGTTCGATGCCGTGGAGGATACCCGCGGGGAACCAACGAAAACAGCCGCCGAGCTGATCCTGGCCCTTGTTGGTAGTACAATTGGCATCATGCACCTGGTGCTGAACCTCTCCCACCTGCCCGCCGCCCACGAGACCGCCGGATGAGACGCAAGCTCATCTCCCTGATCATCGGGACGATTCTGACCTTGGCCATTCTGGAGATCGGGCTGGCCCTGGCCTACGAGGGATTCGTGCGTCTGCAGGCGCGTCGCAACCGCGCCGCCCTCGGGGGCGGGGAAGAGGAGATCCGCATCGCCTGCATCGGCGAGTCGACGACCGCGGTGGCCGGCGATGAATCGGGCAAGATGCTCGTGCCCCGCACCTCGTACCCCTCTCGACTTCAAGAGATCCTCGACTCTCGCCAGTCGACGGTCGATTTTCGCGTTCTCAATCTCGGAATGATGGCGGGGAAGACAAGAAGCGCCATCGATCTTCTCGAAAGCACATTGCCCGATTACCGCCCCCATGCGGTCATCGCAATGATGGGGATCAAGGACACCGCGAAGAACGGCACGCCCGCCACCGCCGATCTGCCCCCCTGGTTCGCCTCGCTGCGCACGGTGCAGCTCGTCAGCTGGCTCTACGAGAGCGTCATGCTGCGATACGATGCGAACGCAGCCGCCCCCCCCCCGGCAGGGGATCTCCCCAGCTCCACGAAGAGCATCACCCAGCAGTTGAAAACCTGGGTTCGTGAGACTCGGCTCGTCGATGCACCCGAGCTGCGCGCGCTGACCTTGCCGAATTTGCGGATGGCGCTCTACTACTGGGATATCGGTCGTCTCGAGCACGCACGGCGCCTGCTCGAAGACACCATCGCCGAACACGATATCGGCTACAACGTTCTCGCGCGCGTTTTGGCCACGGGGGGAAAGAGCCGCGAAGCGGAGCGGATGCTGGAGGCCGCGATCGATCATCACCCCAGTGAAGGTATGTACAGAGTTGCGCTGGCCGAGCTGCTCATCGATGAAGGCCGCCTTCTCGAAGCGGAGTCGGTCCTTCTTGAAGCGTTGTCGAATTCGCGTGATTTCCGGCAGCGGCAATTGGTCCAGAACTATATCTACCTTACTCTCGCCGAGGCCAATGAGGAGCTGGGGGATTGCGAGAACTCGCTTGCACTCCTGCGCGCTGTCGACGCGACTATCTGGGCAAAGCGATACAATGAGATCTTCCCCTCGCTCAGAATGCTCAAACATGCCGCCTTGGGCAGGGTGTTCATCGCGACGAACGAATGGGTAAGGGCCGAGTTTCATCTTGTGCGCGCACTAAGAATAACGCCCCGCAAGCATGTAAATATGTGGCTACTGAGCACCGTCTACCGGGAAACGGGCGAGCTCGAAAAAGAGGAGCGGATGCGCCGCGAGCTCCTTGAGACGACCGGACGCATGGCCGAGTACTTCGAGCTCGCCAAGCTCTTCCGCTTCGCCGGCGAAGCGGATCGCGCCCCGGAGCTGCTGGATCAGGCGGCATGCGAGATCCCTAGCCTCGAAGCGAGCTACCGGCGGCTTTACGAATTGGCGAAGCGCGAAGGGATCAAGCTAATTGTGATGCAATACCCTTCCTTCAGCCTCGACCTTCTGCACAAGTACGCTCCAGCTGACGACGACGTAGTGTTCATCGACAACGAACATGTTTTCGATGCATCTCCCGACCAGTACTTCTTCGAGCCTTCGTTCCCCTATAGCTTCTCACACTACACCGCCGAAGGGGCCGTCGTGCTGGCGGAGCATATCGCCGACACCATTTTCGATCTTTACGAACTCACGCCACCTCGATGAAGAGAACCCAGCGGCCGTCGCCCAGCTGATCCCGCCTGCGCAGGGCATGCCCTTCTTCCGTCACCGAATTCGGCACCTGTTCGATCGGCTCGCCATCGTCGATCACGATCCGCAGGAGCTCGCCCGTCTCCATGGTCTCGAGCCGCAAGAGGGCCCGGGCGGCGTTTTGCGGACAGGGCACCCCCGTCAGATCGATCTCTTCGTCCGCCTTCAGCTCACTCATCGTCCGCGTTCCCGTTCAACCGTCTCTTCTATGGCGGCCAGGGCCTGATCCAGCTCCGCTTCGGTCGTCCATTTGCTCAGGGTAATTCGCACGGCCGTGTGCGCTTTTTGCTCGTCCAGCCCCATCGCCGTCAACACCTCGCTCGGCGTGCGCACGGTCGATGAGCAAGCCGATCCCGTGGAGATCGCGATTCCGCGCCGACTCAGATCGGCCTGCAGAGTCCGTCCTTCGACCCCGTCGATGCAGAGATTGATGTTGTTGCACAGCCTGTGCTCACCCGTGGGTCCGTTCAGCAACACGCCCGAGATGCGCTCGCGGACCTCGCCAATGAAACGATCTCGCAACCGCGCCATCTCCGCGACGCCCGCATCGCCGGCGATCTCTACCGCCTTTCCGAATCCCGCGATTCCCGGAACATTGGAGCTGCCCGAGCGCAGCCCACCTTCGTGCCCTCCGCCGTGCAAGAGCGGGTCGAGGGCGACCCCCCGCCTGAAATAGAGCGCCCCCACTCCGAGCGGGCCGTGGATCTTGTGGGCGCTGATCGTCAGCAAGTCGACGCTCCCCGCATCGACATCGACCGGGACCTTGGTGTAGCTCTGGCTCGCATCGACATGGAAGAGGGCGCCGGCCGCGCGACAGATCGCCCCGAGCTCGGCGATCGCCTGAATCGTTCCCACCTCGCCGTTCCCCTGCGCGATCGACACGATCGCCGTCTTCCGCCGAAGCGCCTTCCGCAGATCGTCCGGGTCGACGAAACCCCGGTCGTCCACCTGCAAGAACTCCGGCTCGAACCCCTGTTCGCCGAGCCACTCCACCGGTCGGGCCACGCTGGGATGCTCGATCCGAGTCGTGACGATCCGTCCGCCCCCACGCGCGGCTTGCCGGGCTGCGACCCCCTTGAGCGCCAGGTTGTTCGACTCGGTCCCGCCGGAGGTGAAAACCAGCTCATCGGACCGGCACCCGAGCCGGGCGGAGATCGTCGCACGCGCCCGCTCGAGCGCCATCGCCGCCCGAACGCCGCTCCCATGCACCGACGATGCGTTGCCGTGAGACGCGCGCATCGCGGCCACGATCACGGCCACCACCGCGGGGTCGGGCCGCGTGGTCGCGGCGTTGTCGAGATAGATGGTCATCGATCGGAACGAGGGGCCGGCGGGGAGAGATCGGGATCGTCGACCCCAAAGAACTCGCTCAGGATGACGCGCGCGGTGTTGCGCGCGATCAGGGCGTGCCCCCTGCGGTTGGTGTGCCCGAAATCGGTGGCGAAATGGTCGAGGAAAAGCGCATTGTACCCCTCGTCGGCGATCGCGTCTTTGAAGCTCTTCTCGCTGTCGACAAAGACCACGCCCTCCCGCTCGGGGACCATCGCCCGTAGAGGGGCCAGGGAGCGCACGGGATACTGGATGATAACGAGGCGCCCCACTTCGGCCATGACCTCGGCGACCAATGTCTGGTAGTTACGCAAACTCATGCGGTTCGGAGCGACCCTCTCGAGGACCGCCCGGGCACGCCCCTCGTCCCCCTGCCCTCGGTATAGCCGTGCCAACTCCTGAGCGATGCTGGAAGAATCGTAGGGACGCACGTCCCATGAGAACTCCGCGGGCATGTATTTCGGAGGGGGATTGTCGATCAGGGCCTCCAGCAGGCGCCGCGCCTCGTCGATCCGGCCGATCTGCATCTGAAGCCTCGCCAGCTCGAGCTTGGCGTGCGCGCTCCCCATCTTCGTCCGGGCCGCTCGTCGCAGTAGCTTCTCCGCCCCCCTCGTTCTTCCCATCTCGCGAAGCATCGACGCGAAGTCGATCGGCGCGTACGGATTGTCGGCGTCGATCCTCATGGCCTCGCGGTATCTCGATTCCGCCTCGTCGAAGCGTTTCTCGCCGCGGTAGAACTTCGCCAGCTCGATGGTCGAATTGGCGTCCACGCTCGCCTCGACGAGATCCAGGAGCAGCCCCTCAACCTCCCCCTCTCTCTCGAGATGCCCGAGCAGACGGATCAGCCAGCGATAGGCGGGACCGTAGTCCGGATGGCGCTCGATGACTCCGCGATAGAGCGTTTCCTCCTCATCGAAGCGGCCCATATCGTGGTAAATATGTGCGAGGTCAACGGTTGCGCGGGGATTCGGCTCGCGCGACAGCAGCTCCAAGAGCACGCTTTCCGCCTCGCGGTACCTCGCCCGGCGGCGGTAGAACATCGCCAGAACGATCGAATCTAGAGGATCGCCGCGCTCGTCGACGGCGCGGCGCAGGCTCCTCTCCCGCTCTTCGAGGTGCCGCGCGTGACGCCGACTCTCATCCTCGGCGCCGAGCGCAATCGCGAAATAGCGCACCAGGCGGTAAATCTTCAGGCGCGTCAGGAGTCGACGGTGAAGCGGCTTGTCCTGATACTGGTTGAGATCGACGAAGCTCATGATCCCGTCGTTGATCCCCATCATCACCGTAACGATATCGGGCCGCCACTCCTCCAGCTTCTTCCCGAGATCGCGGACGATGACCGAGGAATCGATTCCGGGCCGACCCCCGTTGACCACCCGGAAGCTCGTCGCGGGCGGAGCGTGCTCGTTCAGCAGCGTTTCGAGCTGCCGCGGATAGGCATAATCACCCCCCAGCGCGGTGCTCGACTCTCCCAAGCACAAGATCGTGACCGCGGAGTCGCCCTCGCCCAGAGCGTTCCGCCTTTGCTCCAGCCCCAGGAAGACCAGACCGGCGATTCGCAGCCCGATCTCCAGCGCAACGAGACCGGCCAGGCAGCCGAGCGACGCACTGACCAGCCTGCTCATAGACCGCTGAGGTTTCGAAATAGGCATAGATACCCTTGGGGACCGCGCACTGTCGGGCGAAGAGCCGTTATTCCCGGCCAGGCCCGCCCAGTGGCTCCTCTCCTCTCGAAGTTCCCGCCCTGCTTGCCCGCGAAAACGACCACGCTCGGCGCGCCCCACCGATGATCGCACCGATTCTCGCACGTGGAGGGGGGTGAAGTTGACACCTGGCGCACGGAGATGCTGTGGGGCGCGTCGCGCCGCGGCGCTTCGAGAGCAACGAGGGCGGGAAGTTCGGGGGAGCGGAGCCGTTGGGCTTGGCTGGCTGCGAATGGCGGAGAGCGGCGGGCCAATACTCGGTCATCCCCCCTCTTCTTCCCCCTCCTCTCACAAATCGATGCCGCCATCGAGAGGTCTGATGTCTTGCTTTCCTAGGCTCATCAAGGCGAAACTCAGGTCGTGCGCCCCACCACCGAACACCACCGATTCAGAGTCCGCGCCCGCGCCCTTCCGCGCATCGCCTTGTTCGCCCTGGCGGTCCTGGGGAGCTCATGCGGCGAGAGGGAGGACGAGGGGCCTTCGCGGTCCCTCGCCGATCGACTGGAGACCATGGATGCGGACGGCGACGGCAGAGTGAGCCCGGCGGAGTTCGCCGCGCGGGTGGAGCGGGGCACGAGCGAGGCGAGCGAGGTGCGCTTTCGCATTCTCGACTTCGACGGCGATGGGTTTCTGAGCGTCGATGAGCTGGGCGAGCGCGATGCGAGCGAGCCGAAGGCGGAACCGAAGGGAGAACCACGAGGACTGAAAAAGCGGCGCTCCCGGTTGCACTTACGACAGTACGACTCCGATGGCGACGGCAGCCTGACCCGAAACGAGCTGGACCAAGGCTACGATGGGAACGATGCCGGGCGGGCGATGCGCCGCTTCGTGCGCCTCGACACGAACTCCGACGGAGTGCTCGATACGCACGAGCTGCGCTCTGCCCGGATGAGCGGCAGCAGGGCCCCCGACCCCTCGATCAAACGCCGGCGTAGAGGAAAGAGATGAGGACCGTGGGACCGGCGTAGATGACCAGGCCCGCGAGACAGGCCAGCATGATGAGCAGCGGGGCTATGAAGTAGAGCTTGTGGCGCGAGATCATCCGCATCATCTCGCGCGGTATGTAGACGGCTTTCTTCACGGATCTCTCCGGCGATCGGCTGGAACGAGCCGATAGGTATTGTGACAGTCGACGCAGGCTCTCGTCAGACGCGACATTCGAGGGATCAGATCGGAGCTGGTCGCACCCCGCTCGGCGAGCCTGGCAACTCGTGCGAACTCCTTGTGAACGATCTTCCCCGAGCGCCTCCAAGGGTCGGGGAGAACCTCTCTCAGGGACTGGAGTCGGGCTCCGGGGCCGGGAGCGCGGGCCGCGGAATCGGCGGCTTTCGCAACGGCGGCCAGATCATCATCGGCGAGGGCCTTGAGTATCCGGTGAAGCGCCAGCAGGTTTTCATTCATGGTCCCGAGGATGGTCGATCGCTCTTCGGGAGACACTCGGATCGCCTCCCTGTCGTCTCCGGGGATAGACGCGTGGGTGGACCGATCGGTGTGTGCGATCCGCCACGCGCTCAAGGCCAATGTGGGCAGCCAAAGCCCGATCGCCAAGAGCGGCCACCCGCTCTTCAATCGCATCGAATCGGAATCGCGCCGGTACAACGCTCGCGCATGAACCCAGTATAGGGATGCTCCGGTGAGTCTTGGGCGCTACTATCGGCGAAGATGACCAGAGAGAGCGCCTCGAACGATCGGCGAAGGGTCGTCCCCCTCGCGATGTTGCTCTTGCTCGTCGCGTTCATCGTCCTGTTCGGCCGGCGCGCGCCACGAGATCAATCCCCACCGCGGGAGGTCGATGCCGAGGCTCCGGTGGCGACGGGGCCGGCGCCCGCGCAGAAGCTCCACTGGTTCATCCCCGACGGCATGCGCTGCGATCCCGATCTCTTTCGGGTGTTCCAGTGGGCGAGGGAAGGTGAGCTGCCCCACATCGGCGCGCTGATGCAGCGCGGATCCTGGGGCTACTCGATTCCGACCTTCCCTTCGCACACTCCGACCAACTTCGCGACCCTTCTCACCGGAGCGTACCCAGAAACCCACGGCGTCGCCGACGGGCCGATGCATATCGAGGGGCACTCCCTGGCGCGACCGGCGGTCGGTGGATTCAGCTCGACAGCGCGCAAGATACCGGCCGTGTGGTCGCTCTTCGACGATCTCGGGAGGAGCTCTTTTCTGCTCTCGATGCCCGGTTCGACGCCGCCGGAGCTGGGGCCGAAGGGGATCACCGTCCGAGGGCGATGGGGGGGCTGGGGGGCCGATTTCCCGTCGCTCATCTTCGAGCGGGCCTCGGGGGAACGGGTTCGCAACCTCG
>NYZA01000107.1 GCA_002686955.1 Gemmatimonadota bacterium | reverse complement strand
CGAATCCTAGCGCATCTTCACCGATCGGTCAAACCGATTGATAAAACCTAACGGTCAATGTAGGCTTCCTTCACTATGAGAGCCCCACCGGAAGAGCGCAGCGCCACCGCCGCCCGCATCCTCGAGGCCGCCGATGAGCTACTCGCCGACGTCGGCTACGAGGGCGTGAGCATGCGCGACGTGGCCGAGCGCGCGGGCGTGAACAAGGCGCTGGTCTTCTACTACTTCAACAGCAAGGTCGAGCTCTTCGACCGCGTCCTCGAGCGCTACTACGCCGCGCACCTCGCCGCGCTCTCGGGCGCCATCGAGGGCACCGGCCCCCTGCGCGAGCGCCTCCACCGCGTGGTCGACGCCTACCTGGACTTCATCGAGGAGAACCGCCGCTACCCCCGCCTGATCCAGCAGCAGGTCGCGGGCGGCGACACGCACCACGAGTTGATCCGCCGCAACCTCGCCCCTCTCATGGGGTGGGCCGAGCGCACCTTCTCCGAGGTGGCTCCGCTGACAGGACCCCTCGCCGCGCGGCACATCTTCGTGACCTTCTCTGGGATCGTGATCAACTACTACACCTACGCCGCCGTACTCGGCCCTCTCTGGGGGGATGACCCGGCGAGCCCGCCCTCCCTTGCCGAACGTCGAGCGCACGTGCACTGGATGGCGGACACGGTCCTAGACGGACTGGAGAGCGAGTCGGTCGCACCCCGCCTCCGATCGTATCCCGGTCCGGCCCCGACTGCCTGAGCTCCCAACCGCGGTCCGACACCAATCCGGAATCGGTGGCGATCGATGCAGCAAAGCGCGTCGGGATAACAACGACCGGATCTTCCCCCGATTTAGTAGACGCCCCCGGCTCCTGAAACCCTCACCGCAGCTCGAGGCGAGCATAGAATAAGGGTGAGACTCGGCTCGATCGCCGCTGGAGCCCCCAACCCCATGACCACCACCGCCTGGACCATCGCCGCACTCTGCCTCGCGAGCGGCTGGCTCCCCGATCCGGTGAGCGTCCATGACCTGACCGAATCGGGAAACGCGCTCGTCTTCGAGCGGGGGGGCGACGGATCGGTGATCGTGCGGGCCCACGAAGACCCCCACATCTGCCGGCCTCGAATCGAGCTGATCGGTCCACCCGGCACCGAGCTTCGCCTGGTTTTCGAGGGGATGGGGACGGACTGGGACGCGCGCGCGTGGCAGAGCCCGGGCAGATCGCGGACGCTGACCGCAACCTCCTCAGTCGAAAGGCTCGAGATCTTGCTGGATCTGCGCCGGGGTCGGGAGCTGATCGAGCTCGTCCCCCTGCTCCCGCCACAGTCCGCGAGCGACGAGGCCTCCTCGTACAGCTATGCGGACCACCTGACCTTCATGGCCACCTTGCCCGCCGATCCCCGCCTCGAGGTGGTCAATCTAGGGAGCTCGGTCGAGGGGCGCCCGATCCAGAAGATCGTCTTCGACGACAAAAGCGCCATCATGCCGGCATTTATCAAGCCGACGGTCGTGCTGCTGATCCGCCAACATGGCGACGAGTCGCCGGCGAGCTACGTCTTCGAAGGCATGATCAACCATCTGCTGGGGCCCACCGCGACGCCGCAGGAAACCGAGCAGGTGCGCTGGGTCATCTACCCCCTCGTCAATCCCGACGGCGCCTACCACAACGATCGCTACAACACACACGGTATCGATCTGAATCGCAACTGGTCCGCTTTCGGACCACAACCATGGCAGGAGCCGGAAACGTGGCTGGTGCAGAGCGATCTCGCCGCCCTTCCTTACCCGAACACGGTTCGCATCGTCGGGGATCACCACGGTTGGTGGAGCGGTGCTGATGGCGGCTACCGCTACGCCGAGGGCATCCCACCGGCCGCCGTCGCCGAGGCCTCGTATCTCGAGTCGCTCAAAGACACCAATTACATCACCGCCTACAATCCGGCCCATTGGGCTTGGTACGAGAACGGTGGAACCGAAGGCATGGCCCGAGTGGAGCTCCATCGCTGGCTCGGTTGGACGGTGCACACACCCGAGTACGACCGCGGCAGCCGCGACGAAGAACTGTTGCGGGAGTCCGGCGCATCCTGCATTCGTGCGATGCGCGATACCGGCTATGCGCTCACCGAGGAATCGGTCAGCGTGGCGATCGGGGACCCCGTCGCATTCTCCCTCGACGAGCCGGACGAGAACTTCGATCCTCTCCAGATAGAGTCACTCACCGTCCTGGTTCTGGATTACGTCACGGGCGATCGCGAACGCGCCGTTCTCGACGAGACCGGAGCCAACAGCGGTCTCTTCTCTTTCGCCTCCGCCCTGCCCACCGCCACCGGCACGGCCCAGCGCTTCGACGGCACTCTGCAGACGGCGGTTGGCTCTTACGCGATCGGTTACTACGCCGACCCCGATCTCGCCAGCGATCGCAGCATCGCGGGGATTCTTGTTACGCCCTGATGGTCGTGAGCATCGCCTGGACCGCTGGGATCGCGCTGGTGTTGTGGGTCTTGGCCAGCATGAAAACCTCGCGCCCCGACGGCGAGCGGGTTCGAGCGGTCCATCCGTATCGAAGGCTGATGTGGTACATCATGCCGACCCGCACGGAATCGCTGGTCTACTTCGATACTTCGGTCGACGCAAGACCGATCCAGCGCTACGCCGAAAAGGTGAGAGAGCGCTGCGACATCGACATCAGCCATCTGCTCGTCGCCGCTGTGGACGCAGGGCTCAGAGCCAACCCTCGGATGAACCGATTCATTGTGGGGCGCCGCCTCTATCAGCGGGATGGACGATGGGTCACTTTTTCGATGAAGCGCAAGGCGATGGACAGCCGCGCGAAACTCTCGGTCGTCAAATTGCGGATGGTGGACGACGAGAGCATCGAGGATCTGGTCCGGCGCATCAACGACCGCATCGGCGAGGAACGGTCCGGTGAGAAGACCTACGCGGACAAAGAGTACTCGCTCTTCAATCTCTTGCCACGACCGGTGCTTTGGGGAGCAACGCGCCTTTTGCGGGTGCTCGACTACTACAATCTGATGCCGGGCGCCTTCATCGAGACCGACGGGCTCTATACCTCCGTCTTCATCGCCAACCTCGGGAGTATCGGCATGGCTCCCGGCTACCACCACCTTTTCGAATGGGGCACCTGTCCCCTTTTCATGATGGTGGGGAAGATCCGTGACGAGCCGGTGGTGGAAGACGGAGAGATCGTTGTGAGGCCGCGCATGCCGATCCGTTGGAGTTACGACGAGCGAATCGACGACGGACTTACGGCGCGAAAGGGTCTCGATGCGGTGGTGGAGGCGCTGGAGAAGCCGGAGCGTTTTCTCTCGTGAGCGGCTGGTCGAGATCCTCACGACTACCGAGGAAGGGCCGATCGTTCTCACCAGGCGCGCCAGTCGCGGGCTTGATAATGGGGTAGCAACGCTCAAGTTCGAATGATCATGGTGGACCAACGACTCGTGACGGAGGACCCGCTGTGCCGAGCAAAGTCGCGCCCGGTGGGGGTGTCGCGAATCATCGTTCGGATTGAACTTGGTGTGGTCCCAGTGTCGCGGCCATGCTGACGGGTTACGCTCCGCAGACCACCAAGATGTGGACCGAGTCGATCCGACTCGCGGACGAGCTGGAGACGGTGCTCGAGATACTTGCCGCATAGGGCTATCGAACCGCCTTGCTGACCGGCAACCCGATGTTACTGAGCAAAGATCGGGGGTATTCGGCTGGAGCAGAGGTGATTCAGCATGTTCCGCGCCCCGAGTCGGATCTGACCGATGCATTCTTCGAATTCTTGGACGAGACATCCTCGCCTTGGTTAGCCCACGTCATGTACTTTGCGGCGCACGGACCGTAAGTACCAGACGAGCCCTTCGACAGCCTCTTCGTCGGCGATCCGTACTACGATACCTATGGTGACGGACGGCCCCCGGATTCCGCAACCCGTCTTGCTTCCTTGTTTCAGTGGAATGTAAACCGATCGTCCCGTCCACGCATCTAACCTTGAAATGCCTTCGAGTCCCAACGCTCTCCCCCACGTCGCCCCGCCCGATCCGAGCACTGCGGCCCCTCCCCGGCCCCGCTGGAGCCGCGCATGAATCCAATCTGCCTGCAATCGATTCTGCCTCTTGTCTGGGGCGCCACTTCCGCGCCGCCCCCGAACGCCGCCACGATCACGCAATCGGAGCTATTCGACACCGCCGTGGTGCACGAGATTGCCATCGACTTCGACTTCCCGGATTGGTACGAGGTCCTCGCGGACAACAAGGAAGACGGTATCTACGTGGCCGGAACGTTCACTCTCGACGGCGTGCCCATCGATTCGGTCGGCGTGCGCTTCAAGGGCAACTCCTCCTACAACAGCTACCCGGGGATCAAGAAACCTTTCCGCATCAAGTTCAGCGAGTACCGAGAGGACCAGAAGCTCGACGGCCTGCCGAGCATCATGCTCAACAACGGCTACAAAGATCCTACGATTCTCCGTGAGACCATCGCCTACGAGATGCTGCGGGATGTGGGGATGGGGTCCAGGACCGGCTTTGCCAATCTGACCGTCGATGGCGAGCTCATCGGCATCTACACGATCGTCGAGACCCTCAACGGCACCTGGATCGAGAATCATGTCGCCAGCTCCGAGGATGGCAATCTCTGGGAGGGTGAGTTTCGGGCCGATCTGACCTGGCTGGGAGAAGATCAGAGCGACTACGAGTCTCGTTATGTGCTCGAGACGAACGAAGAGGAGAACGACTACTCGCAGCTCATCGATTTCATCGACAAGCTCAACCACACACCCCTCGCGACACTTCCGGACAGCATCGCCCCGGTTCTCGACGTGGACACATGGCTTCGCCACCATGCGGTTCACAATCTGATGGTCAATATGGACGCCTACGAAGGACCGGGCCACAACTTCTACATGTACTGGCGTGAAGATCAGAATCGAATCACCCATATTCCGTGGGACCAGAACATGGCTTTCGGAACCTTCACCCGGGTGGACGAACCGCCGGGTGGCTTCGAATCGATGAGCGCGCTCTACGAAGATTCGTCCGATCGGCCGCTTCTATCGAACATTCTCGACGTCGATCTCTACCGAGAAATGTATCTGCGACACATGCGCGACCTCCTCTCCACCCGGTGGACCGAGGCGCGAATGGGCGAGATCGTCGACGAGCTGGCCGCGGTAGTCCGCAATCACATCTACGCCGACCCCAACAAGATGTACACAGATGCCGAGTTCGAGCAGAACCTGGAGTCTGACGTCCCAGCCGGGCGCTTCCCCATTTTCGGACTCAAGTCTTTCGTGGGGAATCGCATCGACTACCTTGTCCCCGAGCTGAGCGGCCTTCTCGACGCTCAGTCGATCTTCATCAACGAATTGATGGCCGACAACGAATCCACGGTTGTGGACGATTTCGGCGAGTTCGACGACTACGCGGAGATCTACAACGCGGGCGGCCAGGCAGTGTCCCTCGAGGGCTACGGTCTGACGGACGATCATACGCAGCCCTTTCGCTGGACGCTGCCCGCGACTGCGGTCCTGCCTGCGGGAGGGCGACTGGTTCTGTGGCTCGATGCAACCCCGGCGCAGGGCGATCTGCACGCGCCCTTCGGCCTCAACGACAAGGGCGAGGAGCTCTTCCTTTTCGACGGCGCTGGAGAGCTGGTGGACTTCTTGTGCTTCGACCGACAAGGGGCCGATGACGCCTGGGGCCGTTACACCGACGGGAGCTCGTGGATCGGCGAGATCCCGGCCTCCCCGGACGCAGAAAACTCCGACGCCATCGCTCCTTCCATCGAGCAGGTGGTCGTAACGCGCGCTTTCCCGGCTCCGGGGCGCGACTTCCTGGTCACGGCCACGGTGACCGAGAACACCGACGAAATCGAGAGCGTCGATCTAATCTACGACGCTGGTTTCGGGTTCACGACACTTTCCATGAGCGCCTCGGGCGATACCTGGAGCGCGGATATCCCGGGGCAGGACCTTGAGACATTGATCGACTACTACGTGATCGCCGAGGATGTGGTGGGACGCACGGCGACCCTTCCGTCAGGGGCGCCGACCGTGACCTTGCAGGCCATGAGCTTTGTCGGTCGCTCACCGATCACCATCAATGAGCTGATGGCTGACAACGCGACCGCACTCGCGGATGAACAGGGCGAGTACGACGACTGGATCGAGCTGGCCAACGTGAGCGGCTCCGACTTCGATCTGGGCGGCTACACGATGAGCGACGATGAAGGCGATCCCTCGCAGTGGGCCTTCCCCGCCGGAACCGTCATTCCTGCCTTCGGCTACCTCTTGATATGGGCAGATGGCGACGTGGGCGACACGGGTCTCCACGCCTCTTTCAAGCTTGGCAAGGCGGGTGAGTTCCTGGGGCTCTACGGTCCCAGCGGCGGCTCGGTTCTGGACTCGCTCACTTTCGGTGCGCAGATCACGGACTACTCCGCCGCCCGTGAAGCCGACGGCCTAGGGAATTGGTCCGAAGCGGTGGCACCAACCCCGGAAATCCACAACGGCGTGGGCGGGGTCGTGGCCGTGATCGCCTCGGACGATGAATCGGTCGAGATCGAGAGCGGGGGAGGCTCCTTCAGATTCCAAGCCACGGTTTTCAATCGGGAGACCAGCTCCTCCACCACCGAAGCGTGGACCGCGGCCGCCCTTCAGAGTGGGGATGTGGAGCCTCTGATGGGCCCGCTCGGAACGACCATCGGCGGGATCGAGTACGCCACGATCTCCGCGACCCAGATCGTGCCCCACTTCGCTCCCTCGGGAACCGGGCAGTACGAGCTCAGGGTTGGCGAATGGGGAGGAAGCGTGGAATCGGTCAGCGGCTTCACTGTTACTAAGCTTCCGTAGCGCTGAACGCTGCCCTAGGAGCCTGTTGCGCATAGACTTTCGAGCCCGGTATTCGAGTTCGTTTCGAGATCAAGGAGCCGAGTCCGCGGGAAGGCT
>NYZA01000106.1 GCA_002686955.1 Gemmatimonadota bacterium | reverse complement strand
GTGTAGGGAACATCGTCGGGAGCAACCGCAATGACCTCATCGATCATCGGGTTGCCTTTGACGTTCTCTTTCCAGCCGGGTTGCGGGCCGATCACCTTGACGAGGAGACCATCGGCGACCTGATAGGCCGCGTCGCCTGCCTGATTCTCTTGCATCGCGAGAACCGTGTCTCCAGTCGATTCGTTGATCAGATCCCAACCAGGCACCGTCACCGTGTCGCCCTCGAGCGTCACCTTTTCGAAGTCGCGGAAGGTCACCATGTAGTCGTCGCCCGTGACCTTCGAAGGATCCACGACGGAGACTGTGACAGACCCATCCGAGGTGCCGGTATGCTCGACCAGGCTGTCGACGTCCGCGGAAGCGCCGGCATAGTCGTAGCCGGCCGGGAGCTCCTTCGGAACGACTCGGAACATGTTCCCGGTTTGGAGGCTCTCCAGGGTCCGTTCCAATGTCGTCATCGGCTGGTAGTCGTACGATGTCACGGAGTAGTAGTAGGGCCTCCCGTTTTGCAGGCCGATGTCGTTGAAGAAGTAGGCAAGTCCCGAATCGGTGCCGATGTGGAGCTGCGAAACTTCGTCTTCTTGCAGTGTGTTGTTGAACACACGTGCCGCGACTTCCGTTACGCCGTCAACCACGTCGTACTCCGCCAAGAGCTCCCAGCTTCCGGTGTCCCCGGTTTCGCTCCGGTAGACTCGGTAGCCTTGGAAATCGAATTTGTCATATCCGATCGTCGTCGTTCCAATCACTTCTTCGTACGATATGACGTTGCCCAGGCTATCGAGCTCGGTGATGACCAGCGTCGTGTCCTGCACCTCGCGGAGCTCGCCGAGGCTCAGCTTTTCTCCAAAGGTGTCCTCCGCGTTCTCCGGGGAACTGTCCCAGGTCAACAGGGCCTCGCCGTCATACGCATAGGCGATGGTAACCGGCGGGGGCGGCGGTGCTTGTTGGATGTAGTCGAAGTCATAGGCGATTTGTGCTTCGCGGTCGGTCTCGCGAAGTGCTGTCAAAGCCACCAGTGGATCCTCGGAACTAGTTACTTCTGCCGCAATGATCGCGACAACGACTTCCTGAGTCTCTCCGGGGCCCAACGTGAACGGCCCGGTGATCAGAGCCATGCGCTTGTCGTTCGGGGCTGCGTCGTTGACACCCTCACCGGTGACAGGATCGCCCGCGTAGTCGAAGGGGCCGTTGGTTCGTGTGACGCCTTCGCGGGTCAGCCCCCTCATCAGGTTGTATCGCTCTTCATCGGTGTCGGGATCGGTGCCGTTGATGTAGAACGAAAAGGCGCTCATTCCCAGCACGCGCTGGTCCTCGATCTCTTCATCGCCCTCGATGAACTCGTAATCCTCCGTCTTGTTGAAGGTGACCCCGCCGCGCCTCACCACTGTTGAGGTGGTGTCAGATACGATCGGTCCTTGGAAGAAATCGGCACCCATGGCGGTGTTTCGACTCTCCTCATCAGCGTTGTAGACGTAGCCAAGTGAGGTCTCGACATCGGAACCGGTCAGGTCGTTGCCGGCCGATCCGTTGTCTGGATCGAACCAGACTTCGGCGTAGGAATCGGTGTAGTTCTGATCTGACTTGTTGGAGAGAAAAAACCGAAGATAGACGATATCACCCTGGGCACCTTGCTTCGCGAACGCAAATGAGTGCTGCGAAACCTCTATCCCTAGCGGTGCCTGCCCAGCGTCGGAAGACAGTGTGGCATCGAGATCGTTGAATGTGGCGTAGGTCGCCGCATCGCCGATAACATCGACTGTATCCGGCCAGTCGGTGGGCAACTCGCCCGTGCGTGTCGCCATCAAAACCCGCTGATCGGGTCCCGCAGGATCATCGGCCAAGAGATCCCCGACGGGGAGAGGGGGAAGCGAGTCCGCTTCTATCGTTGAGACGTTAATAATCGCGCCTGGTTGAAAATCCGACTCGAACTCCACTTGGCTTACTTGCGGTGTGCCGTCGACCAGAGTCCCGAATTGAAAACCGCCAGCGAACAGCACGTGATAACCGGATCCTCGTGGAAACTCGCCGCCTGCATTCGAGCCGGCGATGTCATAGCCAAACGATCCGTAGTTAGTGATCTCGAGGCCCCAGTTGTTGACACCAAGCGTTTGTTGGTCACGAAAGGCCGTCTTGTTCAGGCTCGGTGCACCACTTGGCCTCGCCAGAACCGCCGTTGTCGTTGCCAGCACTGCGACCGTGGCGGCAGCTCCGGTCAGCGACCATTTGTTTCGATTCATCGACATTGTCACTCCTCGATTCCGCATTTCTGCATCTAGAAGCTGAGAACCAGGCCCACGCGGACTAGACGCGGAATATCCCAGAAGAAGGGGTTGGACAGCCGGTCGGAGTATTGGGCACGGTAGAGATCCGGGTCCATCTCCAAGGTCGAGACTAGGGCTTCGGCAGCCGCCGATCCGAGGTATCCATCGTCGGTGGCTGTTCCGGTAGCAGTGTAGATGTCCACTGCGTTTGCGCGATTGAACAAGTTCAGCACTTCGACGTACAGATTCGCGTTAGCGCCTGCTGTCGAAAACTCCCTGTTCGCTTTCATGTCCACTCTCGCGTTCCATGGCCGATACGATTGATTGATGCCCTCAACAGGCTCGAACCGCGGAACTGAGCCCAAATCCATCGCATTGTGGATATCGGTCGCCGTATAGGCGAGACCGCTGCCTCCTTGAATGATGAAGTTCAAGCCGGCGTTCTCTAGCGGATGCATGTCGAGGAGTCTCGGCCCCTCACCATCGCGATTCCGGAGATCGAGCGCGACGTTGAATGTGTGTCGCTGATCGAAATCGAGCGCCTTTGTTGTCTTGGCCGTCTCGAAATCTAGCCATACATTGTTGAATGTCGAGTTATCACTCGAACCCGTTCCTTGGGCAAAAGAGAGTGTGTAGCTTGCTCTTGCGCTCAACTTGTTGCGGCGCAGCATTTCAAAGACAAGATCGACACCCTTGTTGGTTCCCACATCGAGGTTGAATGGAGCGATGAAACCGGACGGCTTGCCGTCCTGACTGGCGAGGTTGATCAGTCCTTCAGTGTCTCGGTAGAATGCCGTGGCATCAACCATCATTCCGTCGCTGATTTCGTGTTTGAGCCCAACTTCGTAGGCAGTTGTGCGCTGCGCTTCCAAATTGGGATTGCCCACCTGCGCCGCAAAGGCAGACTGAACGAGCAGGATATCGTACCAGGCCAAGCCAGAGTAGAGATCGTTGAGATTGGGCTGCTGGAAGAAGCGGCCGTAGTTCAGATGGAAATTGGTGCGCTCACTGACGGGGAAGCTTACGCCTACGCGGGGGGAAATCTGCGTTGACGCGGCTGCTGGCTCGAAATCTTCCTCGTCCAATTGGAGAGTGTCGCCGCCCGCCCTGGCGAGGTCGAGTGTCTTGTCGACCTGCAATTCATTGGACAGATTCTTGAAGATATTGGTCTTGGAATCCAAATAGTCGAAACGGATGCCCGCGTTGACGATTAGATCCTCGAACTCCATCTTGTCTTGAAGATAGGCGGCGAAGAGCAACGGCTCTTTGGGTGCGGACAGCAATTCGGTGAAGTCATCATTGCCATCGTATTCCTTGCCATTCTTGTCGTACCCGTACGCGTCGACATCCTTGTAGCCGTCCGCGTCCTGCCCCTTTGATGGAGACGCATTCCGATAGCTTCGCAAGGTGTGCTGTTGGTACTCGACGCCGGTCTTGATCTCGTGATCGAATCCAGCCGTGAAGATATCGGTGAACTGGTGTACGATGCTCGCGCCCACCTCGTATTTTTGGGAATTGCGGTGCAGATAGTCGTCGAACGAAGTGCTGCTCTTGTAGAAAAGGCCAGTACTATCGAACTCGGATCCAAACCCTTCATACAAGACTAGGTCGTCGAAGAACAAGCCGTCGCCTCTTTGATAATCTGTCTGGAAGAACGATCCGCGAACCTCCGCGAAGGTAGCGTCTCCAAAGAAGAGCGTAGCCTTCAGGCCGACGTTGTTGGTGTAGTCCTCGATCCGCGGCGCATGATCGAGGTTGTACTTCCAAGCATCTCCTTCATTGAGAGTTCGGCTCACGGTGGTGTAGTCGAGTTGATCACGCTGAGATCTCAGGTACGACGCCTGCAGAGAGAAGCTCTCGCTGGGCTTGTAGGTGAGCTTCGCCGTGCCGTTGAGACTCTCGAGCGAATTGTGGCCGAGAATACCTCCGTCGGAGACGGTTATCGGAGAGGGGTTCTTGTCATCGGTGTTCTCGTACTCCACGGACCCGAAGAGCGTCAGCTTATCGGTGCCGAGCGGGCCGCCGGCGGATGCATTCACGAGGTTGTAGCCGAAGCTCAGTGTGTTGGCCCAGTCGCCGGCCGCGGCGTCGGTCACAGCCTCGACGCGTCCGGTCCAATCCTGCCGACCGCTTTTGGTCACGACATTGACGATGCCCGACATCGCGTAGCCGTACTCGGCGTTGAATCCGCCGTTCTGCACGGAGACCTCTTCGATCGCGCCCGACGAGACATCTGTGTTGTTGTTGCCCGATAGCAGGTCGTTTTGGAGCACTCCGTCCACGTAGAAAGCGATCTCGTTTCCGCGTCCGCCACGGAAGTGCATGTCTCCTTCGTCGTCCGATACGACACCCGCGCTGATCGCGACCGCTTGCTGGTAGCCGCGAATCGGGGCGTCTTCGATTTCCTCGCCGCTGGTCACACGATAGGAATTCGTGATGCTGGGCTGAATGAGCTCGCGCTCGGCGATCACGATGGTCTCGGTTCCAAGCTCGAGGGCGGTCGCCTCGAGAGCGAGCGGCACGCGAGTGGTGAGATCGGGAGATACCTTCACATTCCGAAGAACAAAGCTCTTGAAACCGATGTAATCGACTCGCAGGTCGTAGGAGCCCGCGGGTACGTTGAGGATGTAGTAGTTGCCGTTGTCGTCGGTGCTGGCACCGTAGAGTGTTCCGACGAGCACCACATTCGCGGCCGCCAAGCCGGCGCCGGAATCCTGGTCGATCACCTTGCCGGCTACTTTGCCGGCCACACCGGCGAGAGCCTGAGGTGCCGCCAGGCCAGCCGCCAGGGCGACAGCCAGCAGGAAACTGCCAAATCTCGAGGTCATAGGAAGACTCCCTGTTGGGAAGAGGGTTCGGGCATCGAAACCCCGGTCCATTTCGGTGGAGCCGCCTGTCGCGCCATTCCCTCGCCGCGAGGGGTTTGCGGCAGGGGTGGCGGCGGCGCGCGGCACCCGTCTGAGCGGGAGCGTCTGAGATCGGTCGGCCGCTTGCGGCCATCGCTCCCACGGGACGGGGTCGGAACGTTGCTCGACTGATATTCGGAAAAACACGCCGGTAGCGGGGATGCACGGGCATCGAGATTCCCGGATCGAGAGCTTGATCAAGGGTGTGTGGAGCGCACCTCCGGAAGGATCGTGACCGGCTTCCCGCCGTTCGGCGAATGCGCGCTGCATTGCCTCACGACGCAAGCCGCTACGGTAAAGCGACTTACGGATTCCAAGGCAGAACTCGGCGGGAGGCTAGCAGAGAGGGGCGGAAGGCACAACCTCATGGGCTGCGGAGCAGCCCATGAGGTTGGAGTTGGAGCTGGCCGCTTCGCGGCAGCTCAACTCCAACGGGCGACGCTTGGAGCTCGCGGCCGGGGGGAGTTGTTGGCCGCTTCGCGGCAGCTCAGCTCCGACGGGCGACGCTCGCGGCTACAGAAGTTGGCGCGAAATCCGGGTCAGCGAGTCGAGCGGAGTGGGGCGCGGCGGGCTTGCTTCGTCTTGCCGGCGACAAGGGCGGCGCGTTCGGGCAAGCGGAGCCACTGGGCGGGCCTGGTTGCGAATGACGGCGATCAGTGAACCAATACTCGGTCATCCGTCCACCTTTTCGTCCCTCTGTCGACTAACGCTCCGTGTCGAAGCGTTGGATTCCCAATTGGCGAATTGACACCGCCACGCCTGTCCTCTAGCCTGGGTATTCCTCGCTTTCTCGTTGCGTGCAGGGCAGTTACACGATCCGACGGAACTTGCTTCTCGCCCTCCTTCCCGCCGATTGGATCGTAGGCCTTCCCTCTATCGCGCGATCTTCCTCAAATGAGCGACCTCCACTCGGAAGGGTGATCCGACGATGCGGAAATCACTGTGGGTGATCGGGTTTCCTGCCCTCACCGCATTGGGCTGTGGCGCCATGAACCGGGCGGCCATCGGCTTTCTCGACCCCGTCATGGTCGATGCGGCCAACAAGATCGAGCGTGATACCGATCTCGACCTCGTCAGAGACGGATTGCCGGGGACGATTCTCCTCATAGATGGCCTTCTGGAGACATCTCCCGAAGACGACGCGCTTCATCTGGTCCAGGCCCGGAGCATTACCGGCTACGCGCTCGGATTCGTCGAAGATGTCGACCGGGAACGCGCCAGTCGCCTCTATCTGCGCGCACGCGGCCACGCTTTCGACGTGCTCACCCGGCACGATGACCGTTTTGCCCGAGCACTCGCCGGGAACCTCGCGGGGTTTCAGGAAGCTGTCCGGAATCTCGACGACGACCGGCTGGAGGCGATCTTCTGGGCCGCCAACTCCTGGGGTTCTTGGATCAATCTGAACCTCGACGATACCGAGGCGCTCGCGGACCTGCCGAGAGCCGAGGCTCTGATGCGCAGGGCACTCGAGATCGATCCGAGCTTCTATCATGCCGGGCCCCACCTCTTTCTGGGCGTCTACTATGCCTCCAGATCCAAGATCCTCGGCGGGGATCCGGTTCGCGCTCAGCGGCATTTCGACCACGTCTTCTCCCTCACCCACAACAACTATCTTCTCGCCCACGTGTTCTATGCGCAGTATTTTGCCCGGCAAGCCTGGGACGAGGAGCTCTTTGTCGAGACTCTGACCTGGGTCCTGGATCGGCCCGATGGACTTTATCCGGACGCGGGGCTGGCCAATTCTATCGCCAAGAGAAAGGCCGAAGGGCTGCTCACCCTCGCGGAGGAGTGGTTCTAGCCTGTAACACCCCACCGATGAGCATCGGCAGTCGTGGCGCCACGGCGTCCGCGTTGATCCCGAAGAGGAGCCCAATCCATGCAGCTCAGAGACTTGCGCGGCGCATTCACCTCCGCCCTTCTCATCTTCCTCGCCGCCGGCTCGGCCCCCGGCGTCACGCTCAAGATCGCTACGCTCGCCCCACCTGGAACGACCTGGATGAAGGTGATGGAGGCGATGAACGAAGAGGTCGGAAGCGCCACCGGCGGGGCGGTGAAGCTCAAGTTCTATCCGGGCGGCGTCGCCGGGGACGAGCACGATGTTCTACGCAAGATGCGGGTTGGACAGCTCCATGGAGGCGGATTCACGGGAGTGGGGCTCGGCGAGATTTTGCCGAAGATCCGGGCTCTAGAGGTGCCTTTCCTTTATAGAACTTACGACGAAGTGGACCATGTTCGCGCCAGCCTGGAGTCTCGATTCCTCGATTCCCTCGAGGAGGAGGGGTACGTTCTGCTGGGATGGGCGGAGGTCGGCTTCGTTCACATCTTCGCGAATACGCCGATTCGCGACGTCGACGATCTTCGAAAGGTACGAATGTGGATGTGGGAAGGCGATCCTCTGGCCGAGGCCTTTTTCGATGCCTTCGAGATCAACCCGACTCCGCTCCAGATCACCGACGTGCTGACCTCATTGCAGACCGGACTGATCGACGCGATCTACACATCCCCATACGCGGCCGTTGGACTCCAATGGTTCACGCGGGTCAAGTACATGATGGACCTGCCATTCACCGACGCGCTTGGGGCGGTGATCGTCACGAAGAAACAGTTCGACAAGATCCCCATGGAATACCGTGCGAAGGTGCTGGAGATCTGCAGGCGCCACTCCGCGACTCTGAACGACCTGACGCGCCAAGACCAGAAGACGGCGATCTCGCGAATGCGGAAGGAGGGGATCAAGGTCATACCGGTGGACAAATCGATGGTGGAATCGTGGGAAACGATCGGAGCCAAGGCTCGCGAGGGGCTTGTGGGTAAGCTGTACGATCGCGAAACGCTGGGCTTGGTGCTCGGGGCACTCGAAGAGTATCGAGCGTCCCGAGAGAATCCGAGCAGCCGATAGCCCGCCGAGGAGCAGAGTGAAGACGATCCTGCGGTGGATCCACGGCATCGAGCAGGCGCTGTTGGCGTCCTTTCTGTTCTCGATGATCGTGCTGGGTGTGTTGCAGGTCGTGCTCAGAAAGATGGGGGCGTCGCTCCTCTGGGCCGACCCGGCCATTCGCTACTCCGTCCTCTGGATCGGATTCCTCGCGGCGTCGGTGGCCACGCGCCGGGGTCGCCATATCTCGGTCGATGCGCTTTCTCGCTTTCTTCCCGCTGGCCCGGCGCGCGTGGCTGAAATCGTTGCCGATCTCGCCGCGGGCGTGGTCACTCTCGTTCTCTTCGTTGCCTCCTCTTGCGTTTTCTTGCCGCTCGAGCCGGGCGCCACCCTGCTCGCCCCCTTCGGCTGGATCCTCCCCGATGCCCTTTTCGGCCCGTGGATCGACTACCTCGTCGGAGACGAGGGCACCGCTTTCACAATCACCCTGGGGGAAGCGATCCAGATCCCGATCCGAGACTGGGTGGCGACCTTGATCGTGCCGGTCGGCTTCTCGGTGATGTCGCTGCGATTTTTCGGAAGAGCGGCGTTTGGAGTCGCCGGGGCGGAGGTGGAGAAGGGGGGCGAAACGGCGGATGCGGCGGACTTCGCTGAGACAGCGGCGGGCGAGGGGAACGAATGATGCTGCTCATCATCGTCCTTCTCATCCTCCTGGCCATTCTGGGAACGCCCCTATTCGCGGTTCTCGCGGCAATCTCGATCGGTGGTTTCTGCCTGAGTGTGTACGACGCCACCGAGCCCTTCTCCATTCAGCTCCTGGTCGCCGGAATGCAGTCGGTGGTCGACATGGTTCGGCTGACGAATCCGACGCTGGTTCCGATTCCGCTCTTTACCTTCGCAGGATACGT
>NYZA01000105.1 GCA_002686955.1 Gemmatimonadota bacterium | reverse complement strand
GATGAGCGCGGCGGGAGGTTTGCGGACCGCCATCTCCACTGCAACCCCGCAGCCGATCGATTCGCCCAAGTAAATCAGTTTCCCGGCGCTTTTTTCCTGTAGCCATTCCACGGCAGCCGTGGCATCGAGGTAGAGTCCCTCCTCGGTGGGCGAGCCGCCGCTGCCGCCGTAGCCGCGGTAGTCGAGAAGAAAGGCGGCGAAGCCTCGGTCATGGAAACCCGCCATCCAGTCCAGCCGATGCCCTCGGTGACCGGCGTTGCCGTGGAATAGCACAATCGTCAGAGGCCGTGTCCCCGGCCAGTACCAGCCGAGAACGCGAACGCCATCGGACGTGACGAGTTCCACCTCCTTCAGCCCCTCGAAGCGCCCGACGGTGGGCAGCGGCACGTCGGAACTGTCCGGCAAATACTGCAGCCGCCGCTGGAAAATGTACACGATCGCGGCGACGGTGACGTAGATCAGGCAGGCGCTGCGAATGATGCGCCAGAACACCTTCTTCAAAGATTTAGGGTTCTTCCTGACTTTTGTTGCTGTCATGTACCCGACGATCGTCGCCCATGCCGCAAGGCCCTTGCTGAACCGCACGATGCGTGCCTGAGGATCGCTTCCTCGAGCCCTTTGGTCGACCAATGGTTCGCCGTATCCTCCCCAAATTCAAGGTGTTTCCAGCGACGTCGACGAGTCCCAGGCGAGTCGATCAAGAGTAGCGTTGCCAGGAGCGCTCCGATCCATTGGAGCCGTAATCGGACCTGCCGGAAGGTAAGGTACTTCCAAACGGAAATGGTTCCCCGATAGGCCACCGGTGGGACACCGATTTCCGGGTCTGTGAACGGTGAACGTCGCCATCGACAAAGCCACATGGTCGTTGTGCAGCTTGAGTTACCCACGCACGCGTGAGCACCAATGCGGTGAACCCGGGAAACAGAGGGGAACGACAGCTTAGCCCGCGTCGAATCGATGCCCAGAACCTTCGGTCCCCCTATGGAGGAGCAACATAGTTTCGCGCCCATTTGCGGACACCACTGAGGATGGAATCAACGGAAGCTAACGGCTTTGGACTTTGAGTCGCAAGTTCACGCAGCGGTTCGGTTTGGCTGTCAGAGCCGCTTTTGCGAGTTCGGGCCTACGTCCGGCAATCCAGACGGGCGGATGCGTCAAGAGAAACGCAGCAGAACTAGAAAGCTCTATAGGCCAGAACCCCCAAAGCTTGCCACGGAAAGCTCCGGAAGCTCTTGCCTTGCCAGGGATTAACGGCTCGGGATTTGACGCGTAAAAATTAACGGCGTGAGATTAGTGGCATGAGATCAGCGGCGCCTGGGGGACACAGCGACTCAGCAATTACGGCTTGGGTCGTGGCGGCGTTAATCCCGCAGAGCTTTCTACGAGCTCCGGGTAACCACCGTACCCCATCGGGCATTCACTGCTCGCGAGGCTTCTCGAGAAACGCTTACGGGTTCTTCTTGACTGGCCGATTCGATCCTTACATTCCGCAGCCATAGGCTTGTCGAGAATAGGCACATTTCGGGAAAAACCTTAATAATCTGCTTTCAACCCCTCCGATTTCCGCAACTCCGGGCTTCCCCTTGGATTACTGTCAATCTGCAAGCCGTGGGAGCACAGAGTCGATTCGGAGCGAGGAAGGGTCGCGTTCCCCGCGCCCAAAAAAACCTGGAGCCCCGCCTCGGCTTCTTTCTGCTTAGCTCGCCTTCTCCTCTCCGCTTTTTTCAAAGGCGCAAGAGCGCCCCTGCGTCTGCTGGCTTCCTGACGAACTTGCTGGAGCGTCAACTCGTTTTCTGTTAGAGCCTTGGATGCAAGGAACTTCCAGAACCCGCCTGCCGCCGACCGATGTTCACTCGCTGCGAGCGACAGGAGGCGAAGACTTTTCCTTAATCCCTCCATGTCGTCGTTGAGATTCCGCGCCTGCGGCGTGTAATTCACGCCGGAAGCGTGGTGGCGACGTGGAACAGCACCACAGCCGACGAGATGCGGAATGACGATCGTTGCGAATAGGAGAGAGACGAGACAAGAGTTAGCGCGGGAAAGCCTGGAAATGGTAAGTCGGAAAACGTCACACCAGGTCCCTTGGCTTGACCTTGAGCGCCTTGGCGAGACGGTGGACCTTGAAGCAGGCTGATGTTCCGTTCGCCGCGCTCAACGCTGCCGATGTACGTCCGGTGCAAGTCCGCCTCGAAGGCGAGGTCTTCCTGTGACAGTCCGAGGCGCTTACGTTCGCGCCTGACCCGCTCGCCTTGAGGAAGAAATGGCGGGGCGAAAGAAATCATGGCACGCCGACGACTGGTTCCCCGGTCAGCAGGATGGCGGCTTGGTCCTGTTCCCTTCTTCGTTGCACACCAGCGAAGCGCCGAAAGCGATGGTAAGGGCGATCAACAGCAACGCTGCCAATAACCCCTGTTCGATCTGTTCGGATTCGTTTCGGGGCTTCCGTCCGAGCCAAAGGAGGAGTAAGGCGGCGAGAATCAGTTCCATCGGTCACCTATCAGGCGGTCAATGCGACGTTGCGACGTCGCGATGCTGTGATACTCGCTGCCATGAAGCATCGGTTTCGAGAGACACCAACTTTATCGAGGCACAGGCGGCGCAGACCGCCCGCCGTCGTGACCGCTCTGGAGAACTTCTCCGGCGCGCTACAGGCGGTCGGACTCATGATTGTGATCTCGTCAATCCAGGTCTCCGCTGGTTCGCCGCAGTAGTGGCAGTTACGGTTCAAATTGCATCCCTTCAGCGGGTTCGTATCTCGGGAAATCCTCTCGCTTCCCGCCGCACAGTCACCGTTGTAGCACCGCGCCCCGACTCGCCGTCTTCGTGCGAGGCTTCCCCGTCAAGTCGTCTCGTCCATGCTGGTGAAACCTTTCATGTGGTACGCAGGGTGGGAAGTCCTCGACGGTGGGGTACCGCGGGGGTCGGAAACCTGAAATACCGAAATACCAGACGGTCACGCACCGGTGGCGCGAAGGGCGCCTCCCCTCTCAACCGACTTCCTCCTCGACGATAAGCCGCTCGAAAACCGGGTTTCGAAGGCTCCCCCTCCGTGTGCGCCCCAGGTACCTCACGGTGCAGTAGAGTCCTGGTTCGACCCACCGGGCACGGCTCGGGCAAGAGACGAGCGGGCTCGGACGACGCCTCCGCCAAAGGAGAGCGCTCAGGCGCCTTCGGACCGGCGCGGTGAAGCCGCTCGTGACTCGCCCGACCGAGCGGAGCTCTCCGTCCTCCTCGGCGGCGAGGACGAGGCATTTGAAGCCACCGTCGGCGGCGGGCACGAAACCCATGATGGAGCAAACGAGCCTGTGCTTCGGCTTGATCTTCAGCCAGGCGCGATGGCGCTTCCCGGGGTGGTAGCGACTGCCGAGCCGTTTTGCCATGACGCCCTCGAGCCCTTGGCGCGAGACCTCGTCGAAGAGTCTCACGCCGCCGCCCACGACGCCCTCAGAAAAGATGAGGCGGGCTGCTTGGGAGAGCGCGGCGACCGTCTCCTCAAGAGACCTGCGGCGCTCCTGGAGCGTCTCCCCTACGAGCGAGCGGTAACGCGTGTAGAGCTGGTCGAAGGCGATGAAGGTCGCCCTATAGGCACTCGCCGACGTGCGCTGACGGAGTGCGCTCGCGGATTTGTCGCGCGACTCGAGGAGAGAAAAGTCCGGCTTCCCGTCCCTGAGGACCACGATCTCACCGTCAAGGACCGCTCCCTTCTCGAGCCCTGTGAAGCACTCGAATTCGGGATAGCGGCAGGTGATGTCGACCCCGTGGCGGTTCCTGATCCGGTACCCGTCCCGGTCGCGAAAGACGAGCGCCCGGATGCCGTCCCATTTGAGCTCGAAGAGGTAATGGTCGGAATCGAAGGGTTCGGAGGCTCGCGCCAGCATGGGCGAGACGAACGCGGGGAGCTCCTTTTCGAGGGTCAACTCATCTCTCCTTCCAGCCTGCGGCTGCGCCCCACAGGGACCGGAGCGCAGCCGCAAGGACGCCGTTGTAGCTTCAGCCGGTCTTTCGCTTGCGCGCGGACGCCGTCCGCTTCGCTCGGGCGCTCGGCGCCACTTTCTTCGCCGCGGTCCTCTTGCGAGGAGTCCGTGCCTGCGCCTTCTGCGTACGGGCGACGCTCGAGCGCAGAGCCTCCAGGAGCTCGATCACCTGCGGCTCCTCCGGCGCCGGCGCTCGGACGATCTCCTTACCTGACACCTTCGCCTCGATGAGCTCGGTGAGCCGCTCGGTGTACTCGTTCCTGTAGCCGGCGGGGTCGTACGTATCGAGGCTGGCCGCGTCGAGGAGCTTCCCGGCAAGCTCAAGCTCTGGGGCTGCGATCGCCCCCTCCTCGACCTCGTCTTCGAAGGCCGTGGGGTCCTTGACCTCGCCGGAGTAGCTGAGGACCGACATGACGAAGAGGCGCCCGAGGGGCCGCAGGAGAACAATTTGCTCGCGGCCCGTGAGGACGATCTTTCCGAGCGCGCTCTGGCCCCTCTCGGTCATGACCTCTCGGATGAGCCGATAGGCCTTCTGCCCCACGGGCCCCTCAGGGACGAGGAAGTAGTCCTTCCCGCAGAGGTAGAGCGCGTCGACCGCGTTTTTGGGAAGAAACCCTTCGACCTCCACCACCTTGTCGCTCTCGCGACGGAGCTTCTCGAGCTCGTCGGAGTCGATCACCACGTAGCGGCCCTTGGCGTAGTGGTAGCCCGAGACGATGGACTCGCCCTCGACCTCGCCGTGAACGGGACAGACCTTTCGGTACTTGATCGGGCTGTGGCAATCGCGGTGGAGCTGATTAAGGTGGATCTTCGAGCCGCTGGCCGCAGCGCTGTAGGCCTTAACGGGGATCGAGACGAGACAGATCCTGAGGAATCCTTTCCAACTTGCGCGGGCACTCATGCTGCGTACCTCCTTGGTGCTTCGGGGCCTTCTATCACTTCCAATCGTCGTTCTCCTACGCATCCTTCCTTCAGCCCACCTTCCTGATCGAGACCATGCGGGTGCTCTGCTTGCCCTGGCGCCAGTAGCGGATCTCGAAGCCGCCTCGGCGCAGGTTCACCCCCAGACGCCGAAGGAGCTGCCCCAGCTGCTGTGGGCTCCGCGGCCAGTGGCGATCTCCTCCCGCACGCCTGCCGGCATGCTGCAGGAGCCCCTCGAGGAGCTCGCCCGAGGTGCCCACCCAGCGCGAGCGGGGCTGGCTCGCGACGTACTCGACGATCACCGGCCCCAGACTCGAGGCCTCGATCGCTTGATCGTTCGCCGCTCTGAGGTTGCGCTCGTAGGCGGCGAGGAACGTGCCCTCGGGCCAGCCGAGCGCCCGTTCGCACGCCACTCCCCAGCGGGCAAAGTCCGCCATGCGGGGAAGAGTCCGGAGCCGCACCCGCGAAAGCTCTCCGAGAGCTCGACTCAAAGTCTCGAGGACGCCTGAGAAGATCGCCGGATAGGCCTTCTCGAAGCGCCGCCAGAGCGTCTCCTCGGCCAGGCGCTTCCTCTCGGCGACCCTGGGCAGGCTCACCAACAGGCTTCGGTCCAGCAGGTCGCCGCGCTCGGCGAGGTCGTCGATGCCGTTGAGGAGCACCGGCCGCTGGGCTGAGAAGAGCGCCTCATCGGCATCGGAGAAGAGCTTTCGGGTCGAGAAGCCGCCGCCGGTCGAGAGGGCGCAGAGAGAGTCGCTGAAGCGCGTGCCGATCCGCGAGAGGTTGTCCATGCTCACGAGCCACGAGTTTCCCGCGGCGATCATGAGATCGCGCTCATCGCGAGTCGGGCGACGGAGCGGGACCGTGTTCGGGTCGATGAGCGCCCTGAGGAGCCGCGCCGTGGTACTCTTCCCCGTGCCCTGCTCGCCGCCGAGGATGAGGATCGGGTATGGTCCGCGGGGACGGAGCGCCGCGGTGAGCCAGGCGATCAGCAGGTACCAGTCATCAGCCGGAGGGCAAGCGGGGCGCAGGTTGAGGAAGGGCCGGAGCTCTTCGATGGAGCCTCGGGGGGAAGGGCTCGGGAGGGGAAGCATGCCGGGAGCCCGACGGAAGCGCACCGTCGGCCGCGCGACGATCTTCCAGCCTCTGCGGCTTACTTCGATGAGTCGCCACTGTGGGTCGCAGAGGTCGACGGAAATTTTTCGCGCATCTCCGGCAACACGCAGGAATACCTCCTCCTCTCGCGCCCCGAACTGTGCTCGTGCGTCGATCTGGTAGAGGGTTTCTCTAAGGAGCGCCGGGTTCGGCGCCCGGTGGCGCTCATCAAAGAACCTCTTGGTGAGCCAGAGCGCAAACTCCTTCGACTGGACCGGCCAGTTCTCCCGGTGCTTCCCCACCGGAACGGAGGCGAAGCTCTCTCGGCTGGGGGTGTGGAAGAGGATCGCCTCATCGGAGATCGCCGTGAGGATCTCTTCGTCGTTCCCGCCGCCTTGGTTTAGCTCATCGAGCGCTGCGAATCTCTGAGCCTTGCTCCTGCGTCGCTTCTTCTTCACCGCTCGCTCCTCGTTTGAAGCTCGAGAGGTGGCCGCGTCCCAAGAGATCCTCCAGACCGCCTCCAGTCATCGTCGAGCTCGAGCGCTCTCCTTCGAAGCCCCGAGCAGAGCGTGCCGCAAAGGAGCCGCCGGCGGCTGAAAAGATCGCCCTTGAGCTCGACCCACTGGACGTAGAACTTCTGGCCGGGGAAGTGCCTCCGCAAGAGTCTGCGGAGGATCTTTGCGACCTCGGCCGAGTCGATGGGGCGTGGTGTCTTTCCCGGAAGGAAAG